>NZ_JBHXRK010000010.1:146100-253892 GCF_042716875.1 Streptomyces sp. NPDC058646
CGCGCGTCGCGGGGGCGCCCGCTGGGGGGCGGGCCCAGGCCGCCCCCCCCCCCCCCCAAACCCCCCCCCCGCCCCCCGGGCGGCCGGGGGGGGGGGGGGGGGGGGCCCGGCCCGCCCCCCCCCCCCGCGCCGCATCAGGCACGGCTCAGCCGCCGAGCCGTGCCCGGGTCGCCTCCATCAGCCGTACCACCGAGGCGTCGGCCACCGCCGCCACCTCCGCGTACGGGAACCAGCGCAGGTCCAGCGACTCCTCGCTGATCTCCGCCACCGCGCCGGCCGGCGCGAGCACCGCGTACTGCACGTCCAGGTGCCAGTTGCACGGCGCCGGGATGGGATGCCGGTCCAGGCGGACCGGGCCGCCGGGCACCAGGGTCAGGCCGGAGGCGATGCCCGACTCCTCGACGGCCTCCCGCAGCGCCGCCCCGGCGAGCGTGGCGTCGCCGGGCTCGCAGTGCCCGCCCATCTGGAGCCACATGCCGAGCTTCTTGTGCAGGGTCAGCAGGACGCGCCCCCGCGCCGGGTCGACCACCAGCGCGCTGCCGGTGACGTGCCCGGCCTCGCAGGGCTTGTAGACCCCGTCCGGATGCGCCGCCAGGTGCTCCAGGTAAAGATCGCGCAGGCCGGGCTGGTCCTCGTACCGCTTCAGGGTGAGGACGGCGTCGTCGTACAGGCTCACTTCTTGTCTTCGCCGTCCTCGTCGTCCTTGGCGTCCTCCGCGTCCTCGGCGCCCCGGGCGTCCCGCTTGCGGGCGGCCTCGCCGAGCATCTTGTCGATCTCGGAGAAGTCGAGCTGCTCGCGGTGCACGAAGCCGTCCGGGTCGTCCAGGTCGGAGGCCGTCGGCAGCATGTCCGGGTGCTCCCACAGCCCGTCACGGCCGTCCACACCGCGCGCGTCGGTCAGCGAGGCCCACAGCCGCGAGGCGTCCCGCAGGCGGCGCGGGCGCAGCTCCAGGCCGATCAGCGTCGCGAAGGTCTGCTCCGCCGGGCCGCCCGAGGCGCGCCGCCGGCGCATGGTCTCGCGCATCGCGTCCGCCGAGGTCAGCCGGGGCTTGGCCGCCGCGTGCACCACCGCGTCGACCCAGCCCTCGACCAGCGCGAGCGCCGTCTCCAGGCGGGCCAGGGCGGCCTTCTGCTCGGGGGTGTCCTGCGGCTGGAACATGCCGCCCTGGAGTGCTTCCTGGAGCTGCTCCGGGTTGGACGGGTCCAGCTGGCCGACCACGTCCTCCAGCTTGGAGGTGTCGACCTTGATGCCGCGGGCGTAGCCCTCGACCGCGCCGAACAGGTGCGAGCGCAGCCACGGCACGTGGGCGAAGAGCCGGGCGTGGGCGGCCTCGCGCAGGGCCAGGTACAGCCGTACCTCCTCCGAGGAGACGCCCAGGTCCTTGCCGAAGGCCTCGATGTTCAGCGGCAGCAGGGCCGCCTTGCCGGCCGGTCCCAGGGGCAGCCCGATGTCGGTCGAGCCGACGACCTCGCCGGCGAGCACGCCCACGGCCTGGCCGATCTGCTGGCCGAACATGGCACCTCCCATGGAGCGCATCATGCCGAGCAGCGGGCCCGCCATGGCCTGCATCTCCTCCGGCAGGACGCCGCCCATGGCCGCACCGACGCGCTCGGCGACCGGGTCCACGAGCTCCTTCCACACCGGAAGGGTCGCCTCGACCCACTCGGCACGGCTCCAGGCCACCGCCGTGGTGGCGCCGGAGGGCAGCGAGGTCGCGTCGTCCAGCCACAGGTCGGCGAGGCGGACGGCCTCCTCGACCGCGGACTTCTCGGCGATGCCGACGCTGGTGTCCTTCACGCCGTCCGACGTGCCCTGCGCGACGGTCTGGCGGGCGATGTCCTTGGCCATGTCCCAGTTGACGGGCCCGCCCTCGTAGCTCAGCATCTGGCCGAGCTGCTGGAAGGCCGCACCGAGGTCGTTCGGGTTCATCGAACCGAACATCGCGGCGAACGGGTTGTCCGCTCCGCCGGGGCCGCCCGGCAGGCCCATGCCCGGGAACCCGAACGGATTCGCCGGTCCGCCCTGACCGCCCTGGTCCTTCCTCTTGCCCTCGTCGCCGTTCTCCGGCTCCTCCGGCGGAAGGCCGAATCCGAATGGGGTGTCGCTCACGGGTTTCCTCGGCTCGTAGGGCCGCCGGCGGGTGCCGACGGGCAATGGTCCGACAACACCACCCAGCGTAGACACCCGGCCCGCTTCCGGGCTCGGTGCTCCGCCGACTCCTGGGCTGCGGCAGGATGGACATCACCTGGTGGGTACGCGTCACGACACGTCCCTACTGAAGACAACCGCTGGAGACGCCTGGTGAGTTCCCCAGATCCGCAGTTTTCGGATAAGCACGGCCGCACGCACGACGCCGGAAACCGCCCCGATGACGGTGACAGCGCTCACGGCGTTCGCCAGCCGCGAAACCCGGCGGTGCGGGGACCCGTGATCGCCGTGACCGGCGCCGCGTCGGGGGTGGGCGCGGCCCTGGTGGCCCGGCTGGCAGCCTCCGACGAGGTCAAGCAGGTCGTGGCCATCGACGAGCGGCGCGGTGAGTGCGCGGCCGCGCAGTGGCACGTGCTGGACGTACGGGACCCCGCGATCGCCGAGAAGCTGCGTGGCGCGGACGTGGTCGTCCACCTGGCGATGGACCTCGACCTGGAGACGGACCCGGCGGCCCGTACGGCATACAACGTGCGCGGGACCCAGACCGTCCTGACGGCCGCCGCGGCGGCCGGGGTGCACCGCGTCGTGCTGTGCACCTCGGCGATGGTCTACGGGGCGCTGCCCGACAACGACATCCCGCTGTCGGAGGACTCCGAGCTGCGGGCCACCGCCGAGGCGACCGGCGTCGGGGACCTGCTGGAGATCGAGCGGCTGGGACGGCGGGCGCCCCGCGCGCATCCGGGCCTGAACGTGACGGTGGTCCGCCCGGCGGTCCTCGTCGGCGGCACCGACACCGCCCTGACCCGGTACTTCGAGTCGCCGCGCCTGCTGGTGGTGGCCGGATCCCGGCCCACCTGGCAGTTCTGCCACGTCGAGGACCTGGTCAGCGCCCTGGAGTACGCGGCCCTGGAGAAGGTCGAGGGCGAGCTGGCCGTCGGCTGCGAGGGCTGGCTGGAGCAGGAGGAGGTCGAGGAGCTGAGCGGCATCCGCCGCATGGAGCTGCCCTCCGCGGTCGCGCTGGGCGCGGCGGCCCGGCTGCACCGGATCGGCCTGACGCCGTCCCCGGCCGGGGACCTCGCCTACACGATGCACCCGTGGGTGGTCAGCGTCAGCGGACTGCACGCGGCGGGCTGGCGGCCCCGCTGGACCAACGAGGAGGTGCTGGCCGAACTCCTCCAGGAGGTCGCCGGCCGCCACACCGTCGCGGGCCGCCGCCTGGGCCGCAAGGACGCGGCGACGGCCGCAGGCGCCGCGGGTGCGACGGTGGCCCTGCTCGGCGCGGCCGCCGCGGTCCGCCGGGCCCGCCGGCGCCGCGGCATCTGACCCGGCCGCCGCCCGGGCCCGCCGGGCGGCAGCGGCCGGGCGGCAGCGCCCTCCTGTAGGAGGCTCCCAAGGCGGGCGGTGCGGCCCAGGTGATTCAGCTATTTCGCCGGTTCGGCGGCTAGGGCACGATGGACGGTATGGCACCGCACTTCGACCACCCCGGCGAGCAGGCCGCTCCGGACCCGATCCGGCTGCTCCAGATCCGTGACACCCCGCTCTCGATCGACGAGGTCTTCCAGGCCGTCGGCGACGACGCCGCGGGCGGTACGACGCTCTTCGTCGGCACGGTGCGCGACCACGACAGCGGGGCGGACGTCGACTCCCTCGGCTACTCCTGCCACCCGACGGCCGAGGCGGAGATGCGCCGCGTGGCCGAGCGCGTCGTCGCGAAGTACCCCGTCCGCG
The DNA here is from genome assembly GCF_042716875.1 of Streptomyces sp. NPDC058646. NCBI lineage: Bacteria > Bacillati > Actinomycetota > Actinomycetes > Kitasatosporales > Streptomycetaceae > Streptomyces > Streptomyces sp. NPDC058646. The sequence goes on from NZ_JBHXRK010000010.1 coordinate 149,977, forward strand.
CCCTGGCCGCCGTGCACCGCGTGGGCGACCTGGCCGTCGGCGACCTGGCGGTCGTCGTCGCCGTCTCCTGCCCGCACCGCGGCGAGGCATTCGAAGCCTGCCGGATGCTGATCGACGACCTCAAGCACGAGGTCCCGATCTGGAAGCACCAGACCTTCGCCGACGGCACCCAGGAGTGGGTCGGCGCCTGCTGAACCCCCCGGGTGCGAGGCGGCCCCCGAAGGGCGGTAGCCTCGCACCCGTTCGGCCGCGCAACACGCCCTCGATTTGCGTAACCCCCTCCCGGGCACGAGCGTTGGAGCCACCGACGACACGTACTTTCGGGGCAGGGAGGCACGTCCATGGCGTCACTGGCGTGGTTGTTGATTCCGCTCTTCGCCGCGATCGGAGCGGCGATATGGGGCAGCTGGGCGGCACGCGACCGCACTCAAGGCGACATATCCGAGCTCGCGGGCTACGCCAGGTTCCGCGAAGCCATGGACAGGTCCGACCAGGGCAGGGCGAAGGCAGAGGCTCACTCCGGTTCCGACGCCGTCTGAGCGTCCCGAGAGGCCTCCCCGGGAGCACCGATGCTCCGACCGTCCGGGCGTTCCGCGTACGGACCCCGTACGGACCGGCCCCAGGGGCCGCTCTCCAGGCCCGTCACGTACTGTCGGATTCATGCCACGCCGCACTGCGACGATGCTCGCCTCCACCCTCATGCTGTTCGCGCTGCTCTGCGCAGGGGTGTTCCTCAAGGTCCCGTACTCCGAGATGAGCCCGGGTCCGACGGTGAACACGCTCGGTGATTCGCACGGCGAGCCCGTCCTCAACATCTCGGGGCGCAAGACGTATCCGACCAGCGGTCACCTCAACATGACGACGGTCCGCGTCACGGGCGCCGACTATGACATGAACCTGCTGGAAGCGGTGTACGGGTGGCTGGCCGGCGACAACATCGTCGTGCCGCACGAGAACCTCTACCCGGGCGGCAAGACGGAAGAGCAGTCCACCCAGGAGAACGCCGAAGAGTTCAGCCAGTCGCAGCAGAGCGCCAAGGTGGCGGCCATGCGGCAGCTCGGCATCCCGGTCACCGCGCGCGTGATCGTCTCCTCGGTGGTCAAGGCCAGCCCCGCCGACGGGCAGCTGCACGCCGGTGACGTCGTCCAGGCCGTGGACGGCACCCCCGTCACCGCCCCCGAGGACGTGGCCAAGCTCGTCACCAAGCACAAGCCGGGCGAACCGGTCGAATTCACCGTCATCCCCGCCACGGAGGCGGCCGAGGCGGCCAAGGCGCAGCGCGAGCCCAGCGGCTCCACCAAGGTCACCATCACCGCGGGGAAGGCCCCCGGGGGCGGCCACGCCATCGTCGGGATCCGGGCCGGCACCGACCACACCTTCCCGTTCACGATCGACATCAAGCTCGCCGACGTGGGCGGCCCCAGCGCCGGCCTGATGTTCGCCCTCGGCATCGTCGACAAGCTCACCCCGGAGGACCTGACCGGCGGCAAGTTCGTCGCGGGCACCGGCACCATCGACGACCAGGGCAAGGTCGGCCCGATCGGCGGCATCCAGATGAAAACCATCGGTGCCCGCCAGGCCGGCGCCGAGTACTTCCTGACGCCCGCCGAGAACTGTGCGGCCGCGGCGGCCGACGTGCCCGCCGGACTGACCCTGGTGAAGGTCTCCACGATGGGTGACGCCACGAAGGCCCTGGAGAAGATCAGCAAGGGGGACAAGGCCGGGCTGCCGCAGTGCGGCAAGCCCTGACCCGTCCCGCCCGCCCTTGCCCCGCCCCCGGCCTACGAGAAGGTCGCGGCCAGCGCCTCCGCCAGCCCGGGCACCAGGCCCCCGCCGGTGAGGACCTCGGTCGAGGAGTCCTTCTCGCGCAGCCGCACGGCCGACTCGCGCGACCCGTCGCGCAGCACCGCCACCGTGAGGCGGACCTCCTGCCGCTCCGGGTGGCCGGCGACCCACTTCGCCAGCTGCTTGTCGCTCAGCCCCTCCGGGACGGAGGCCTCCGCCGACGGCGGCAGCATCAGCCGCTCCACCGTCAGCGCACAGCCGACGACCGCGTCGGGCCAGGCGATGGTGCCCAGGAACTTGTCGAGAGGGGTCCCGGCCGGGACCTCGTCCTGCTCGATCGGGGTGAGGGAGGACTTGCCGGCGTCGTCCTGGTCGAGGCCGAGCTGGCTCGCCAGCCGCGGCTCCTGCTTCTTGAGCCGGGCGGTGTCGACGAGGGCGAACAGCCGGGCGGGCTGGTCCCAGCCGAGGCCGGCCGCGTACTCGTCGATCTCGAGACAGGCACGGGTCAGCGGGCTGGCCGCCATCGGCGTGCCGGGGGAAGGCGAAAGGTTGGACATGGGCAACATCCTGCCTCCTTTCCGCCGGATACCGGGAACTGACTAAAGCCTCAGTAAGTTGCATGAGTGGGCTCTACGATCGAGGGCCCGTTCCACACCAGACACAGCGACTTTCGAGGTGCGCACCTTGGCTTTCCAGATGCCGGACCGCGGCGGAGGCCCTTCCGGGCCACGGATGAGAGTCGGCCGCCCGTCCCGGCGAGCCCGCACTCTCCTCATGACCCTGGGCGTGCTGGCCGTCCTGGCCATGCTCTTCATCATGTTCGCGGGCTTCTGGACCGACTGGCTCTGGTTCCGTTCCGTGAAGTACTCCACCGTCTTCACCACCACCCTGTGGACCAAGATCGGCCTCTTCTCGGTCTTCGGCCTGCTGATGGCCGGTGCCGTCGGGCTGAACATCTGGCTGGCGTACCGGCTGCGGCCGCCGCTCAGCGCGATGTCGCTGGAGCAGCAGAGCCTCGACCGCTACCGGATGAGCATCGCCCCGTACAAGAAGTGGCTGCTCCTGGGCATCGCCGTGCTCGTCGGCCTGATCGCCGGCGCCTCGGCCGCCGGCCAGTGGAAGACCTGGCTGATGTACGTGAACGGGGTGGCCTTCGGTCAGAAGGACCCCCAGTTCGACCTGGACGTGTCGTTCTACACCTTCGACCTGCCCTGGTACCGCTTCCTGCTCGGCTTCGGCTTCGCCGCGGTCGTGCTGTCGGTGATCGCCGCGGCCGTCGTGCACTACCTGTACGGCGGTCTGCGCGTGACCAGCCCGGGCGCCCGGGCCACCGCCGCGGCGACCGGACACCTGTCGGTGCTGCTCGGCCTCTTCGTCACGCTCAAGGCGATCGCGTACTGGCTCGACCGGTACGGCCTGGCCGTGAAGTCCAGCGACTTCAAGGCGGCGGACAACTGGACCGGCCTGCGCTACGTCGACGCCAACGCGTACCTGCCGGCCAAGACGATCCTCGTCGCCATCGCCGCCATCTGCGCGGTGCTGTTCTTCGCGACGCTGTGGCGCCGCACCTGGCAGCTGCCGGTCATCGGCTTCGGCCTGATGGTGCTCTCGGCGATCCTGATCGGCGGCCTCTACCCGGCGATCGTGCAGAAGTTCCAGGTCCAGCCGAACGAGCAGGCCAAGGAGTCGCCGTACGTCGAGAAGAACATCGCGGCGACGCGGGACGCGTACGGCATCGCCAAGACCGAGGTCAGCGACTACGCGGGCATTCCGGACCCCAAGGCGGACAAGAACAAGCTCCGCCAGGACGCCGACACCACGGCCAGCGTCCGGCTGCTCGACCCGAACATCGTTTCCCCGGCCTTCCAGCAGCTGCAGCAGAACCGGGGCTACTACGGCTTCCCGCCCACCCTCGCGGTGGACCGCTACAAGGGTCAGGACACGGTCATCGGCCTCCGCGAGCTGAACCTCGCGGGCATCCCGAAGAACAACTGGATCAACGACCACTTCCGCTACACCCATGGATTCGGGGCAGTTGCCGCCAAGGGCACCGAGGTCGCCCCGAACGGCACCCCCGTGTTCACCGAATCGGGCCTGCCCTCCACCGGTGACCTCGGCGAGTACGAGCAGCGGATCTACTACGGCGAGCAGACCAAGCAGTACTCGATCGTCGGGGGCCCGCAGAAGGAGCTCGACTACGCGGACGACAAGGGGGAGAAGGAGACCACCTACCAGGGCGACAGCGGTGTGAGCCTCGGGAACCCGGTCAACAGGGCCGCATACGCCCTCGCCTTCAACGAGCCGCAGATCCTTTACTCGGGAGCCATCGGCGAAGGTTCCAAGATCCTTTACAACCGGACGCCCAAGGAGCGGGTCGAGGCGGTCGCTCCCTGGCTGACCATCGACGGCGCGGCCTACCCGGCGGTGATCAACGGCCGGATCCAGTGGATCGTGGACGCCTACACCACCAGCAACGGCTACCCCTATGCCTCCCGTACGACGCTCGGGGACACCACGGCGGACTCGCTGACCAACTCCCAGCGCGCGGTCGTCGCACAGGAGAACCAGGTCAACTACATCCGGAACTCGGTGAAGGCCACCGTCGACGCCTACGACGGCACGGTGAAGCTGTACCAGTGGGACACCCAGGACCCGGTGCTCAAGACCTGGATGAAGGCCTTCCCCGGAACGGTCGAGTCCCGCAAGGAGATCCCGCAGGCGCTGATGGACCACCTGCGCTACCCGCAGGACCTGTTCAAGGTGCAGCGTGAGCTCCTGACCCGCTACCACGTCACCGACCCGCAGACCTTCCTCAGCGGCAGCGAGGTCTGGGCGGTGCCGGACGACCCGACCAACAAGGAGGGGAACGCGGTTCCGCCGTACTACCTCTCCCTGAAGATGCCGGGCCAGAAGGAGCCGAACCAGGCCTTCTCGCTCACCACCACGCTCACCCCGAACGGCCGGGACAACCTCAGCGCCTTCATGCAGGTCAACGCCGACCCGGGCACGCCCGACTACGGCAAGATCAGATTGCTGAAGCTGCCCACCACCAACCCGGTGGACGGCCCCAAGCTGGTGCAGGCCCGGTTCAACTCCAAGCCGGAGATCGCCACTGAGATCAACATCCTGAGCCGGGGCGACTCGCAGGTGGAGTACGGCAACCTGCTCGCGGTCCCGCTCGACAAGGGCATGCTCTACGTCGAGCCGGTGTACGTGCGCGGTGGCGGGCTGAAGTACCCGCTGCTCAAGAAGGTCCTGGTGACCTACGGGGAGCAGACCGCCTTCGAGGACACCCTGGAGAAGGCGCTGAACGTGGTCTTCGGGGCCGAGGCGCCGACCGCCCCGCCGCCGACGACCCCGCCCGGTGAGGGCACCACCACCCCGCCGCCGGCCAGCTCCGACCCGACGGTCAAGGCGGCCCTCGCCGACGTGCAGAAGGCCGTCGAGGACGCCGACAGGGCGCGGCAGGCAGGGGACTGGGCGGCCTTCGGCAGGGCGCAGGACGAGATCAAGGCGGCGCTGAAGCGGGCGGTCGAGGCGGAGGCGAAGGTGACGGCGCCCAAGCCGGGCGGCTAGCCGCCCGGCAGGAACGGGTGAAGGCTCCCTCCCGCGTCGTGATACTGTGGTTTCACCGACGCGGGGTGGAGCAGCTCGGTAGCTCGCTGGGCTCATAACCCAGAGGTCGCAGGTTCAAATCCTGTCCCCGCTACTGAAGATGAAGGCCCGGATCCATGGGATCCGGGCCTTCGTCATGTCCGGAGCGGACACACGGTAGCTGGAGAGAGTGAGTTGGGGTAAGAGCGTGTTTGACTTGTCTCTCTGTGGGCATGTCGACAAAACGCTGTAGTGACCTCCCTGGCTGCGACATACCAGGTGTACGCGGGTAGCAGGTGATGCGACGATGGGATTTATGGGGGACAGGTCAACTCTGCTGGAGACAGGGCGGTTTGTGAGGGCGGAGGCGGAGCCGGGTACGGGAGCCGGCGACACGGCTCCCCTTGTCAACGCGCAGACCGGGCTGACCGATGCGGATTTCGCGCAGGAGATGTTCGCCGAGACCGACGCGGCGAGCGACGCCGAGCTGGAAGCCCGGCACCGGGTGGCCGCCGACAAGGGCGACCCGGGTGCCATGAGCGTGCTCGGCGCGCTGCTGCTGCGCCGCGGTGACCTGACCGGGGCCGAGCCGTACCTGCGCGGAGCCACCGCCGAAGGGGACCGTGCCGCCGCGAACAACCTCGGTGTGCTGCTCCACCAGCGCGGCTACCCCGAGGAGGCCGCCGGCTGGTGGCGGGTCGCCGCCGTCGCCGGATCCGCGCCGGCCGCGCACGCCCTGGGCCGCCACTTCCGCGAGCGGGGGGACGAGCCCGCCGCCGAGTACTGGCTCCGCCAGGCGGCCGAATCCGGCCACGCGCTGGGTGCGTACGGGCTGGCCGACCTGCTGGAACACCGGGGTGACAAGGGTGTCGAGCGCTGGTTCCGCGCTGCCGCGGAGCAGGGGCACCGCGAGGCCGCGTACCGGCTGGCACGGCACCTGAGGAAGGGCGACCCCGCCGAGGCCGAGCAGTGGTACCGGCAGGCCGCCGCCCGCGGGCACCGCCGGGCCGCACTGCACCTGGGCGCCCTGCTGGAGGCACGCGGGGAGCTCAAGGAGGCCGGTCGCTGGTACCTGACCTCCGCCAAGCAGGGGGAGGCCCGCGCCGCGTGCGCCCTCGGCTTCCTGCTGCGCGACGCGGGCGACGAGGACAACGCCGCCGCGTGGTGGCACCGGGCCGCGCAGGACGGCGACGCGAACGCGGCCAACGCCCTGGGCGCCCTGCACGCCGCCCGCGGGGAGACCCAGACCGCGGAGCGGTGGTACCGGGCCGCCATGGACGCCGGCGATCAAAACGGGGCGTACAACCTTGCTCTGCTGTGCGTCGCACAGGACCGGACCGCCCAGGCCGAGCAGTGGTACCGGCGCGCGGCCTACGCCGGCCACCGGGAGGCCGCCAACGCGCTCGCCATCCTGCTGCTCCAGGGCGGGGACGCGGCGGGCGCCGAACCGTGGTTCTCCAAGGCGGCCGAGGCGGGCAGCGTGGACGCCGCCTTCAACCTCGGGATCCTCTTCGCCAGCCGCGACGAGGACCGGACGGCCCTGAAGTGGTACGAGCGGGCCGCCTCGGCCGGCCACACCGACGCGGCCCTCCAGGTCGGGATCGCCCTGGTGCGGGACGGCGAGGAGCGGGCCGCCGAGCGGCACCTGCGGTGCGCGGCGGGCGGCGGGAGCGCGGAGGCGGCCTTCCGGCTGGCCTCGCTGCTGGAGTCGCTGGCCCCGCCGGCGGAGCCGGTGGCGCTGGGCGAGCCGGCGGGCGGCGCCCCGCGGACCGAGAGCGAGGAGTGGTACGAGCGCGCCGCCGAGCTGGGGCACCGGCGGGCGCAGGTCCGCGTCGGCATGCTGGCGGCGGCCCGCGGCGACGTGGCGGCCGCGGCGCGCTGGTACCGGGAGGCGGCCGAGGCCGGGTCCCGCAACGGAGCCTTCAACCTCGGGCTGCTGCTGGCCCGCGAGGGGAGCGAGCCCGAGGCGGCGCTGTGGTGGACCCGGGCGGCGGTGGCGGGCCACGGGCGCGCGGCCCTGCGGCTGGGACTGCTGGCGGCACGCCACGGCGACCTGGCGGAGGGCCAGAAGTGGTGCGTGCGGGCCATGGAGCTGGGCCCCGCTGAAGTCTCCGAGCGGGCGGCCCGGCTGCGCGAGGCGCTGGCCGAGGAACTGTCGGCCTGACCCCCGGTCGGGGGCTCCGCGTGCCCCCGGCCGGCAGCGGCTCGTAGGGGACCGCGCGCCGCTGCGCGAGCACCTCGCGTACGGGTGCGAACGCGGCCAGGAGGTCCCCGGCGACCCCGGGCTGGTGGCCGCGGCGATCGGGGCCGGTCTCGACGCCGGGGTGCGCGGCCCGACCAGCGGGGCCGCCTTCGACGGCGACGAGGCGGTCGGCACCCTGACCGCACTGCTCCGCCGCGGACGGGCCGGTCAACCGATTTGCATCCGCCGTACGCCCTCACGTACAGTCGGGTTTACCGACGCGGGGTGGAGCAGCTCGGTAGCTCGCTGGGCTCATAACCCAGAGGTCGCAGGTTCAAATCCTGTCCCCGCTACTGAAGGCCCGAGGCCCGGATCCCATGGATCCGGGCCTCGGGTCGTTTGCGGAGCGGAACCGGGAATCGGGTACGGGCGCGGTCCGCGGGCACGGAAAAAGGCCGGGAGCATCGCTCCCGGCCTTCCCTGCGCGTCGGGAAACGCGCCCTAGGCGGCGGCGCAGTTCGGGCAGACCCCGCGGTACGTCACCTCTACCGCCGACACCACGAAACCGAAGCGCTCGGTGTCCGGCAGGTCCGACAGCGGGTCGCCCGCCGGGTGCACGTCGCGGATCGCGCCGCACCGGGCGCAGACCAGGTGATGGTGCGGCCGGTGGGCGTTCGGGTCGTACCTCTTGGCCCGGCGGTCCGTCGCGACTTCCAAGACTTCGCCGAGCGACACGAGTTCTCCGAGCGTGTTGTATACCGTCGCCCGGGAGATCTCCGGCAGTTTGGCCACCGCTCGCGCGTGCACCTCGTCCGCCGTCAGGTGCACGTGGTCACCGTCGAGCACCTCGGCCACGACGCGCCGCTGTGCGGTCATGCGCCATCCGCGTCCACGGAGTCGTTCCAGCAGGTCACTCATGGACGCCAGCCTAACAGCGTGGGGACTCCGTGTAACTCCCGAACCAGTGCGAACTTGGATGTTTGCTTGACTTAGACAAAGTCCATTGTAGGATCGATTACGGAACAAGCCGAGGACAGGACATGCAGGTATGACGCAGGAGGCGCACGTGACGCAGGGACCGCTGACCACGGAGGCCGGGGCTCCGGTCGCTGACAACCAGAACAGCGAGACCGCCGGCGTGGGCGGCCCCGTGCTGGTCCAGGACCAGTTGCTGCTGGAGAAGCTCGCGCACTTCAACCGGGAGCGCATCCCGGAGCGCGTGGTGCACGCCCGCGGCGCCGGCGCCTACGGCACCTTCACGCTGACGCGCGACGTCTCCCAGTGGACGCGCGCCGCGTTCCTGTCCGAGGTCGGCAAGCAGACCGAAACGTTCCTGCGCTTCTCCACCGTCGCGGGCAACCTCGGCAGCGCCGATGCGGTCCGCGACCCCCGCGGCTGGGCGTTGAAGTTCTACACCGAAGAGGGCAACTACGACCTCGTCGGCAACAACACCCCGGTGTTCTTCATCAAGGACGCCATCAAGTTCCCGGACTTCATCCACACCCAGAAGCGGGACCCGTACACGGGCTCGCAGGAAGCCGACAACGTGTGGGACTTCTGGGGCCTGAGCCCCGAGTCGACCCACCAGGTGACCTGGCTCTTCGGTGACCGCGGCATCCCGGCGACCTACCGCCACATGAACGGCTACGGCTCGCACACGTTCCAGTGGAACAACGAGGCCGGCGAGGTCTTCTGGGTCAAGTACCACTTCAAGACCGACCAGGGCATCAAGAACCTCACCCAGGCCGAGGCCAACCAGCTCGCCGGCGAGGACCCCGACTCCCACCAGCGCGACCTGCGCGAGGCCATCGAGCGCGGTGACTTCCCGAGCTGGACCGTTCAGGTCCAGATCATGCCGGCGGCCGAGGCGGCGGAGTACCGCTTCAACCCGTTCGACCTCACCAAGGTGTGGCCGCACGCGGACTACCCGCCGATCGAGATAGGCAAGCTGGAGCTCAACCGCAACCCGGAGAACGTCTTCGCCGAGGTCGAGCAGTCCATCTTCAGCCCGGCGCACTTCGTCCCCGGCATCGGTCCCTCCCCGGACAAGATGCTCCAGGGCCGCCTCTTCGGCTACGGCGACGCCCACCGCTACCGCGTCGGCATCAACGCCGACCACCTGCCGGTGAACCGTCCGCACGCCACCGAGGCGCGCACCAACTCCCGTGACGGTAGCCTCTACGACGGCCGCCACAAGGGTGCTAAGAACTACGAGCCGAACAGCTTCGGCGGCCCGCACCAGACGGGCCGTCCGCTGTGGATCTCCACCCCGGTGACCGGCGGCACGGGCAACCACGCCGCGCCGGTGCACCGCGAGGACAACGACTTCGTCCAGGCGGGCAACCTCTACCGCCTGTACTCCGAGGACGAGAAGACCCGTCTGATCGAGAACCTGTCCGGCTTCATCGCCAAGGTCTCCCGTGACGACATCGTCGAGCGCGCCATCAGCAACTTCCGCCAGGCGGACGGCGACTTCGGCAAGCGGCTGGAAGCCGCGGTCCAGGCCCTTCGCGGCTGATCCGGACCGCTTGCCGTAGCAGGACGGCGGGCCGGAACCCTCTTCGGAGGGTTCCGGCCCGCCGTCGTTCCCGGCTACGCCGGGACGGTGCGCCGGGCCGGGACCCAGCAGCGGATGATGTCGCGCACGGAGACGATGCCCACCGGGCCGCCGTGCTCCAGCACGATCAGGTGCCGGAAACCGCCGTGGGCCATGGCCTCGGCGGCGTCCTGCAAGGTGGCGTCCGGTGTGCAGAACACCACGTTGTTGGTGGTGTGTGCGCCCACGGACTCCCGGTCGGGGTCGTGGCCGGCGCCGATCGAGTTGAGGATGTCGCGCTCGGTCAGGATGCCGATGCCGCTGTGGTCGGGGTCGAGGACGACGGCCGCGCCGACGCGCCGGCCGGACATCAGGCAGGCCGCCTGCCGGAGGGTGTGTGCGGGTCCGAGGGTGAGGATCACGGTGGTCATTGCGTCACGGACGAGCATGGGGAGAGCCACCTCCTGGGTGAGTCCCGCCGCTTGGGTGGGTGCACTTGAGAAGACATTCACAAGCGCACAAGCGGGGGGATCCTCAGATTCCCACGGACGTGCGGACCCAGCAAGAAGGCGTGGGGGAACGGGTGTTCAGCGTGTGCGGTGCGCGGGCGCACGCCGGCCGGCCCTCAGGCGCGCGGGCGCAGGTGCTCCAGCATCTGCGCGTGCAGCAGGCCGTTCGAAGCCGCGGCGTTCCCGCCGTGCACCCCGTCCACCCCGTCCAGGCCGGTGAACCGGCCGCCGGCCTCCTGCACCACGACCGCGATGGCCGCCATGTCCCACAGGTTCAGCTCCGGCTCGGCGCACAGGTCCAGCGAGCCCTCCGCCACCATCATGTACGGCCAGAAGTCGCCGTAACCCCGCGTACGCCAGCACGCCCGGGTCAGGTCGAGGAACCCGGGGAGGCGGCCCTGCTCCTCCCAGCCGCTCAGCGAGGAGTAGGCGAACGAGGCGTCGGCCAGGGTGCCCACCCTGGACACGCCGATCGCGGTGGTCTCCCCGAGCGCCCCGCCCGCGTACGCGCCCCCGCCCCGCGTGGCCCACCAGCGGCGGCCCAGCGCCGGCGCGGACACCACGCCGACCACGGGCTCGAAGACGCCGTCCGCGCCCTGCGCCATCAGGGAGATCAGCGTGGCCCAGACGGGGACCCCGCGCACGTAGTTCTTCGTACCGTCGATCGGGTCCACCACCCAGCGGCGCGGGCCGCTGCCCTGGAGCCCGTACTCCTCGCCCAGGATCGCGTCATCGGGCCGCGCGGCCGCGATGCCGGCCCGGACGGCCTCCTCGGCCGCCTTGTCCGCCTCGCTCACCGGAGTCATGTCCGGCTTCGTCTCGACCACCAGGTCGAGGGCACGGAACCGCTGCATCGTGACGGCGTCCGCCGCGTCGGCGAGTTCGAGGGCAAGGCGCAGGTCATCGTCATACTCGGGCATGGCCGAACAGTATCGGGACTCCCGAACCCCCACCAGCGAGGTCCACGGTGCGGCCGGGAGGCGCCCTTGACAGGGCCTGTCGGCCCGTCAACTCTGGCGGGGAAGCCCAGCGGCCAGTCCAGTGGGGAGGCGACGGTGCCGGCAGCCCGGGAATCCTTGCTGGAAGCCGCCGGAGCGGCGCTCGCCGCACGCCCCTGGCCGGCCGTGCGGATGGTCGACGTCGCGGCCGCCGCCGGGGTGTCCCGCCAGACCCTCTACAACGAGTTCGGCGGCAAGGAGGGCCTGGGCCGCGCCCTGGTCCGGCGCGAGGCGGACCGCTACCTCGACGGGGTGGACCGCGCCCTGGGAGCCCCGGCCACCACCGGCGAGCGGCTCCTGGCCGTCGCCGAGTGGACCGTACGGGCGGCCCGCGCGCAGCCCCTCGTACGGGCCCTGCTCACCGGGTCCTGGAACACCGGCCTGCCCGCCCCGGGCCTGCCGCCCCGGCCGGACGCCGGGCCGCCCGGACCCGGACAGCTGGCCCGCGAGGTGCGGGACCGGGCGGCGGCCGCCCTGACGCCGGGAGAGGGCACGCAGCGGTGCGAACTCGCCGTCCGGCTCGCGCTCTCCTACGTGATCGCACCGCCGGAGGGCCCGGCCGGACCCGCGCTCGCCGAGCTGCTGCGGCCGCTCAGTGCGCAGACCCGGACAGCTGGAGCCCGATGACCCCCAGGATGACCAGCGAGATGGACACGAGTTTGAGGGTGGAGACCAGGTCTCCCAGGAAGACCATGCCGTAGATCGCCGTCCCGGCCGCCCCGATGCCCGTCCACACCGCGTACGCCGGACCCACGTCCAGCTTCTTGAGCGCCAGCGTCAGCAGGCCGAAGCTGCCGAGTGCGAAGCACGCGAAGGCGATGGTCGGCCACAGCCGGGTGAAGCCGTGGGACAGCTTGAGGCAGACCGCGAAGCCGGTCTCCAGGATTCCCGCGACCACGACCAGCAGCCACGCCATGTCGAATGCCTCCCCGCGTCACGTGACACGGTCGGGGCCTGACTGACTCCTGGCCTGGACCTGCGCGCCACTTGGTGCGACTAACCATTTACCAGGCGCGGCCCTCCGCAAACCCTGCCGCGCGGCACCGTAGGGGTCAGTCGCCCTCGCGCCGCTCCCGGGTCTCCAGCAGCCGGCGCAGCGAGTACAGCCGCGCCGGGTCCGCGTGACCGGCCTCCGCCCACGCGTCGAGCGCGCAGTCCGGCTCGTCGTGGCTGCAGGCGCGCGGGCACTCCTCCGTGCCCGGGACCAGGTCCGGGAAGGCCAGGATCACCCGGGACGGATCCACGTGGTGCAGACCGAAGGACCGCACGCCCGGGGTGTCGATGACCCAGCCGTCGCCGCCCGGCAGGGGCAGTGCCAGCGCCGAGGTGGTGGTGTGCCGGCCGCGGCCGGTGACCGCGTTGACGTGGCCGGTGGCGCGCTGGCGGCCCTCGGCGACCAGCGAGTTCACCAGGGTGGTCTTGCCGACGCCCGAGTGCCCGACGAAGGCGGTGATGCGTCCGTTCAGCCGCTCCCGCACCCGGTCGGCGGCGTCGCCCGTGGCCAGCTCCTCGCGGTTGGTCACCACGTAGTTCACCCCGAGCGTCGAATAGATCTCCAGGATCTTGTCGGCGGAGGTCAGGTCGGACTTGGTGAGCACCAGCAGCGGCTCCAGCCCGGCGTCGTACGCCGCCACCAGACAGCGGTCGATCATCCGGGGCCGCGGCTCCGGGTCGGCCAGGGCCGTGACGATCGCCAGCTGGTCGGCGTTGGCGACGACGACCCGCTCGTACGGGTCGTCGTCGTCGGCGGTGCGCCGCAGCACGGACCTGCGCTCCTCGATCCGCACGATCCGGGCCAGGGTGTCCTTCCTGCCGGACAGGTCCCCGACGATCCAGACCCGGTCGCCGACCACCGCCGCCTTGCGGCCCAGCTCCCTGGACTTCATGGCGTGGACCGTACGGTCGCCGACCAGGCAGGTCAGGCGGCCCCGGTCGACGGTGAGGACGAAGCCCTCGGAGGCGTCCTCGTGCTTGGGCCGGATGTTCGTCCGCGGCCGGTTGCCCTTCGGGTTGGGCCGCTGGCGGATGTCGTCCTCGTCGGTGTGCTTGCCGTACCTGCGCATGACGGGCCCTACGCTCCCGCACCCGCATCGGGCGCCGCCGCGTCCCTGCCGTCCCCGCCCGCCAGCATCCGCGTCCACATCGCGGGGAAGTCCGGCAGGGTCTTCGCGGTGGTCGCCACGTTCTCGATCAGCACGCCCTGCACCGCCAAGCCGATCACCGCGCCCGCGGTAGCCATCCGGTGGTCGTCGTACGTGTGGAAGGTGCCGCCGTGCAGCGGGCGCGGCCGGATGTGCAGGCCGTCCGCCGTCTCGGTGACGTCCCCGCCCAGCGCGTTGATCTCCTTGGTGAGCGCGGCCAGCCGGTCCGTCTCGTGCAGCCGCAGGTGCGCCACCCCGCGCAGCACCGACTCCGAATCGGCCAGGGCGGCCACCGCGGCGATGCCCGGGGTGAGCTCGCCGACCTCGCTCAGGTCCACGTCGATGCCGTGGATCTTGCCGGTGCCGGTGAAGACCAGGCCCGAGTCGGTCAGCTCGCAGGAGCCGCCCATCTCGGTGAAGATCCGGCGCAGCGCGTCACCGGGCTGCGTGGTGCGGCGCGGCCAGTCCGGGATGGTGACCGTACCGCCGGTGATCAGGGCGGCGGCCAGGAACGGCTGGGCGTTGGAGAGGTCCGGCTCCACCACCATGTCGCGGCCCAGCAGTGCGCCGGGCGTCACCCGCCACACGTCCTTCTCGCCGCCCGCCTCAGGGGTGTCGACCTGCGCGCCCGCCGCGCGCAGCATCTCCACCGTCATCCGGATGTGCGGCATGGAGGGCAGGTTGCCGCCCACGTGCCGGACCTCGACGCCCTGGTTGAAGCGCGGGGCGGAGAGCAGCAGCGCGGAGACGAACTGCGAGGAGTTGCTGGCGTCGATCTCGACCGTGCCGCCCTCCAGGGCCCCGCCGCCCTGGACGGTCAGCGGCAGCGCGCCGCGGCCGTCGTCGTCGATCCGGGCGCCGAGGGTGCGCAGGGCGGTGATGACCTGGCCGAGCGGGCGCTCGTAGGAGCGCGGGTCACCGTCGAAGCGGATGTCGCCGTCGGCGAGGGTGGCGACGGGCGGCAGGAAGCGCATGACCGTGCCCGCGTTGCCGACGTCCACGGTCGTCGGCCCGTGCAGGGCCGCCGGGATGATCCGCCAGGCCTCGCCGCCCACGGTGCCGTCGGCCGCCGGGGCGGAGCTGGACGAGACGGTCTCCTCGATGCCCACGCCCATCGCACGCAGGGCGTCCGACATCAGCTGGGAGTCGCGCGAGCGCAGCGGGCGGCGCACCCAGCCCGGCTCGGAGGCCAGCGCGGCGAGCACCAGAGCCCGGTTGGTGACCGACTTGGACCCCGGCACGGTGACGGTGGCGTGGACGGCTGCGTCGGCGACGGGGGCGGGCCAGAGGGCGTGGAGCGCGGGGGTCTCGGTCATGGCCCCACTTTAGTGGCTTCCCATGGCCACAGATCTTGATCAGGGCACAGTCTCAGAGATCGAGCAGCCAGCGCCCGCCGCCGATCAGCGAGCACAGCGCGACGACGTGGAAGAGCAGCAGCCACACCACCGGGTGCACCCCCGTGAGCCGCCCCAGCTGGTCCGCGTCGGAGTCCGGCGCCCCGCCGCGGCGCCGCTTGCCCTGGAGCTCGAAGACCGGGCGTACGCCGCCCAGCAGGAGGAACCACACCACCCCGTACGCGAACACCGCCTGCACGTCGGCCGGAGCCAGCCAGCTCACCAGCACGAAGGCCCCGCCGGTGAGCAGCACCGTCAGGGCCCCGTACGCGTTCCGGACCATCACCAGCATCGCCACCAGCAGCGCGGTGGCCGCCCACAGCAGCAGGGTGATCCGGTGCGCCGACAGCAGGACCGCGCCGCCGAGCCCGAGCAGCGAAGGGGCGGTGTACCCGGCGGCCGCGGTCAGGACCATGCCGAGCCCGGTGGGCCGGCCGCGGCTGACGGTCACACCGCTGGTGTCGGAGTGCAGTCGTATCCCGTCCAGGCGGCGCCCCGTCAGCAGCGCCAGCAGGCCGTGTCCGCCCTCGTGCGCGATGGTGACGGCGTTGCGCGACACCCGCCACAGCGGGCGGGGCCCCACGGCGGCCAGCGCGACCAGCGCCGTCGCGATCACCAGCCACCGCTCGGGGGCGGTCTGTATGCCCGTGAGCCGGTCCCACAGGCCGGCCGTCGTGCTGCTGTCCATGGAGTGGCGGACTCCTTGCGCTGGTGGTCGGGTGCCATGGCAGTGTGGCAGCCATGTGCGGAAGGTATGCGGCGAGCCGTCGGCCCGAGGACCTGGTGGAGGCCTTCGGCGTCGAGCGGTGGGAGCCGGAGGAGACACTGCCCCCCGACTGGAACGTGGCGCCGACGAAAGAGGTCCACGTCGTCCTCGACCGTCCCCTGAAGGACGCCCGGGACCCGCGTCCGGTTCGCCAGCTGCGCGTCCTGAGGTGGGGGCTCGTGCCGTCCTGGGCCCCGGACGCCGACGGCGCCGCCCGGATGATCAACGCGCGGTCCGAGACCGTGGCCGAGAAGCCCTCCTTCCGCCGCCCCTTCGCGCAGCGCCGCTGCATCGTCCCCGCCGACGGCTACTACGAGTGGGTCACCGCCCACGACGAGCGGCAGCTGGAGGTCGAGGGCAAGAAGAAGCGGGCGCGCAAGCAGCCGTACTTCGTGCTCCCCTCCGACGGCTCCGTCTTCGCCATGGCCGGGATATACGAGTTCTGGCGGGACCGGACCCTGCCCGACGCGCACCCGCTCGCCTGGCGGGTCACCTGCTCGGTGCTCACCACCGAAGCCGAGACCGGGCCGCTGGGCGTGGCGCCCGCCGAGGGGCCGCGCTCGCTCGCCGAGATCCACCCCCGGATGCCGCTCATGCTCACGCCGGACCGCTGGGACGCCTGGCTGGACCCGGCGGACACCGACACCGAGGGCTCGCTGCGGGAACTGCTGGAGCCGCCGCCGGGCGGGCTGATGCGCGCCTACGCCGTGTCCACCGCCGTGAGCAACGTGCGCAACAACGGGCCCGAGCTGCTGGAGGAACTCGCCGCGCCGGAGGAGGCCACCCTCTTCTGACCGGGCGGGGCGGCACGATGGCAGCATGACCACGCGAACCGAGAGCGTCGAGACCCCGGCGGGCGAAGCCCACATCACCTGGCACACCGCCCCCGGTGCGGAGCTCGTCCTCGCCGTGAGCCACGGCGCCGGCGGCGGCATCGAGGCCCGGGACCTCCAGGCCCTGGCCGCGGCGCTGCCCGCCCGCGGGATCACGGTGGCCCTGGTCGAGCAGCCCTGGCGGGTGGCCGGCAAGAAGGTCGCCGCCGCGCCCAGGGTGCTGGACGAGGGCTGGCGGGCCCTGTGGCCGGCCCTCGCGGCGCCCGGGCTGCCGGTGGTCGCCGGCGGGCGCAGCGCCGGGGCCCGGGTGGCCTGCCGGACCGCCGCCGAGCTGGATGCGGCCGGGGTACTGGCGCTGGCCTTCCCGCTGCATCCGCCGGGCCGCCCGGAGAGCTCCCGGGCGGGCGAGCTCACCGGGGCCGGGCGGCCCACCCTCGTGGTGCAGGGCGCCAGGGATCCCTTCGGGCGTCCCGAGGAGTTCCCCGGCGGCGCACACACGCTGGTGGAGATCCCGTACGGGGACCACGGCTTCGCGGTGCCGAAGAAGGCGGAGCTGACCCAGGAGGAGGCCCTCGCGATGATCACCGAGGCGGTCGCCGGGTGGCTCACCGGCCTGGAGGCCTGACCCCCTGCCCACCCTGCACTCCCTGACCCGTCCGGCCCCGTCCGGCCCCGCACCGCTCCGTCCGTGCCCGGGCCCGCGCGCAGAACCCGTCTCCCGCACGGGAATGCGCCGCCCGGCCCCTCTGTTGTCTCGGATGTCGGTACGTACGGGAAGTCGTCGGAGGAGAGGGAGCGCATGACCCAGGTCATCAGCCACAACCGTCGTCAGGGCGCTGACCTGGACTGGACGGTCCTGCCCACACCGAAGCGCGGTTCGCTTCGGGCGGCGGAGGGCCGGGAAGGTCGACTATTCTCCGATTCGAGCGGGTCCGCCCTCGGAGTCGCCACGCAGTCGGAGGAGGTGGGTCCTGTCGCTGGGACCGACGAAGGCCACGCGGAGGAGACGACCCCGGAGCGCAATGCGCGCTTCGAGAGGGATGCCCTCGGCTACCTCGACCAGATGTACTCGGCCGCGCTGCGCATGACGCGCAATCCGGCCGACGCCGAGGACCTGGTCCAGGAGACGTACGCGAAGGCGTACGCGTCCTTCCACCAGTTCCGCGAAGGCACCAACCTGAAGGCGTGGCTGTACCGCATCCTGACCAACACCTTCATCAACTCCTACCGCAAGAAGCAGCGCGAACCGCAGCGCAGCGCCGCGGAGGAGATCGAGGACTGGCAGCTGGCGCGCGCCGAGTCGCACATGTCGACCGGCCTGCGTTCGGCCGAGTCGCAAGCGCTCGACCACCTGCCGGATTCGGATGTGAAGGAAGCCCTGCAGGCCATTCCGGAGGAGTTCCGCATCGCGGTCTATCTTGCCGACGTGGAAGGGTTTGCGTACAAGGAGATCGCGGACATCATGGGTACACCCATCGGTACGGTCATGTCGCGACTGCACCGTGGCCGCCGTCAACTCCGCGGAATGCTGGAGGACTACGCCCGTGAACGCGGGCTGGTCCCCGCGGGCGCCGGAGAGTCGAACGACCGGAAAGGCTCGGGCTCATGAGTTGCGGAGAGCCGCACGAGACGGAGTGCGCTGAGGTCCTGGATCACCTGTACGAGTTCCTCGACCACGAGATGCCCGACAGTGACTGCACCAAGTTCGAGACCCACTTCGGGGAGTGCAACCCCTGTCTGGAGAAGTACGGTCTGGAGCAGGCCGTGAAGAAGCTGGTCAAGCGCTGCTGCGGGTCGGACGACGTGCCGACGGACCTGCGGTCGAAGGTGATGGGCCGGATCGAACTGATCAGGTCGGGGCAGGCAGTGCCCGATCACGACGTCACCGTCGACAGTCCCGTGATCGCCGACAATCCGGCCGCCGGCTGACGGTTCGGCCCGCGTGAGGAACAGCCGCCCCCGGAAGGACACTTCGTTCACTCGAAGGTACTAATCCGGGGGCGTCCGCATGTCGCAATGTGAAAATGTGGCCCGCTTCTCACAGGGCCGCCCATATTCTCCCCCAGCGGTGCCGCTCCGATCCGGCACCCGGCGTGCACGGCTCAGGGGAGGAGAGCGCCATGCGGGTACTTCCGCCGGGGGCGCGCGGATACATCCTGTGCGCCGTCCTTGCGGCAGCCGCCTGCGCCGCCCCGGCCCTCACCCGCCCCGGCACCCCCTGGGCGTCCGTGGCCCTGCTCGCCGTGCTGTACCTCGGCTGCGAACTCGTCAAGGTCAGCCCGCTGCTGGGCAGCCGGGTGCCCGAGGGGATCGGCTCCTTCTTCCCCGTGCTCCTGGCCGCCGTCTTCCTGCTGCCGCCCTCCGCCGCCGCACTCGTGGCGGTCCCCGGGGGCCTGGCCGGCCCGGTGGCCGAGCGGACCGCCCGGGTGCGCCGGGTGTGGCACGCCGCCCAGCAGTCGATAGCCGCCTGGGCCGCGGGGCAGGCCTTCGCCCTGCTGCACGGCCCCGCCGCCCTGGGAGGAGTCGCCTCCGGCGGGTCCTCCGCAGGCTCCGGGCCGCCCGGCCGGGTGGCCGACTTCCCGTACGCGACGCTCCCGGCGGCGGTCGCGGCCGTCACCTTCTGCCTGGTCCTCACCGCCCTCGACGGGGGCGTCCTGGTCACCGCCGAACGCCGGCCCGCCGCCACCGCCTGGCGCGGCCTGCTGCCCCGGTCCCTGGCCCCGCACTGCCTGCACGGCCTCGCCGGGCTGATGATGGCCGTCATGTGGCGCAGCCCGTACGGGCTCCCGGCCGCGCTGCTCGTCCTGCTGCCGATGTACATCTCCTGCTGGGTCTTCGCCCAGTACCACCGGGAGCGCGCCGCCCACCGGGCCACCATCCGCGCCCTCGTCCAGGCCGTCGACATCAAGGACCGGTACACGCGGGGCCACAGCGAACGCGTCGGCCAGGCCTCCGCGATGATCGCCCGCGAGCTCGGGATGGCCGAGGACCGGCTCGAAGTCGTCCGCATCGCCGGGATCCTGCACGACGTGGGCAAGCTCGGCGTGCCCACCCGGCTGCTGCGCAAGGACGGGCCGCTCACCCCGGAGGAGCGCCGGATCATCGAACTGCACCCCGAGTACGGGCACGAGATGGTGCGCGGCATCGGATTCCTCGGCGAGGCCCGGGCCGCGATCCTGCACCACCACGAGCGGGTCGACGGCTCCGGGTACCCGTACGGGCTGACCGGCGAGCAGATCCCGGTCCTGGCCCGGGTGGTGGCGGTGGCCGACGCCTTCGACGCCATGACCTCGACCCGCTCCTACAGCCGGGCCCGGCCCGTGCCGACGGCCCTCGCCGAACTGGAGCGGTGCGCCGGGGCGCAGTTCGACCCGGCGATGGTGCGGGCCCTGACCGGGGCGATCGGGCGGCACGGCTGGCACCCGGTGGTCACCTCCGACGACGACCTGCAGGTGATCCCCGCCGGTGCCGCCGCCGCGGGCGCTCCCGCCGGCCCGGAGCGTCCGGGCCCGCCCGGCGGGGAGCCGGCGGGGGAGCGGGCGGGTGCGCTGGCCGTCCCGCCGCCCGGCGGGGGCCGCGGGCGGCCCGGGACCGGAGGCGGGGCGTGAACGCCGGCACCGCCTGGACCGTCCGCGGCGCGGCCGCCGCCCTGACCGTGGCCGCGCTCGGCCACACCCTGTGGTCCGGCCTGGCCGAGCCCGGCACCGCCCTGGCCTTCGGGGCCCTGGTCGCGGTCGGCGAACTGGCCCGCCGCGACGGTCGCCCCGAGGCCGGGCAGGTCCCCGCCGAGGACCGCCGGCCCGCACCGCTCGGCTCGGCCGGCGCCCTCGCCTACGCCCTGCTCGGCCAGAACGCCGGCCAGCCCACCCAGCACGGGGTGCTCCAGATCGTCGCGGTCGTCGTCGCCGCGGCCCTCGCCGGGGTCGTCCCGCACATCGCACGAGGCCGTGGCCCGGCCTACGACCACGTGGCCCGCCGCGTCCTCACCGTCGCCTTCGCCGCCGCCTGTTTCCAGCCGCTCCACAACTCCGGGCGGCTGGAGGACCGGATCGGCCAGGGCCCGTCCCTCGTGCTCTTCCTGGTGCTCCTGCTGGGCCTCACCGCGCTGTGCGACGCCGTGCTCGCCGCCGCGCTCGCCGGAGCCCGCACCGGCTGGCCGTACGGTCCCCTGCTGCGCGACGAGCTGCGGGCCCAGCTCGGCATCGGCTCCGCGATCTGCGCCACCGGGGTGGTGATGGCGCTCGGGGTGGCCGTCGCCGGGCTGTGGGCCCTGCCCGTGTTCAGCGTGCCCCTGCTGCTGACCCAGACGTCCTTCCACCGGATCGCCGCCGTCCGCACCACGTACCGCCAGACCATCACCTCCCTCGCCCGGGCCACCGAGATCGCCGGCTGCACCCCGCCGGGGCACGCCCGCCGGGTCGCCGCCCTGAGCTGCGCCGTCGGCCGGGAGCTGGGTCTGTCGGAGCGGGAGCTGACGGTCCTGGAGTACGCCGCCCTGATGCACGACATCGGCCAGCTCTCCCTCGTCGACCCGGTCCCCGACGGGGCCACCGCGGAGCTGCCGCCCGCCGAGGCGCGCCGGATCGCCGGCCTCGGCGGTGAGGTGGCCCGCCAGACCGGGGTGCCGGCCGAGGTCGCCGTGGTGGTGGAGCGCCAGGCCGATCCCTACCGGGAGCAGCCTCTCGCCGCCCGGATCGTGCGCGCGGTGAACGCGTACGACGACCTGGCGGGCGGCGGCCGTCACCCGGGCGGCTCACTGGCCGCCCTGGAGCAGCTGCGCCTGGGCACCGGGCACGATTACCAGCCGGAGGTCGTGGAGTGCCTGGCGAGGGTTCTGGCCAGGGCCGGACGTGACAGAGTTGTTCCCGTCCCACCTGGGTAACCCATGGGTAATGAGCGGCCGTCCGAGTGGGCATGGTTGGATGCGAGTAAGAGTGTCCGCAAGGCTGCACCGTAGTCCCCCAGCCACTGCTGGGAGGTGCCCCCAGGCAGGCGGGAATCGTGAGGATCTTCGGGAAGGTACGGCATCGGCCCTCCGCCTCGTGGCGGCAGGCCACCGACCGCGCGTTCACGCTGATCGGCGACGGTCGGTACGAGGACGCGGGGGCGCTCCTGACCAGAGCCGCCGACCTGGAGCCCTGGCTGTCGGAGTCGTGGTTCAACCTGGCCCTGCTCCACAAGTTCCGGCACGACTGGGAGCAGGCGCGGGCCGCCGGGCTGCGCGCGGTGGCCCTGCTGGACCGTGAGACGGGTGCCCCGGACTGGTGGAACGTCGGGATCGCCGCGACCGCGCTGCAGGACTGGCCGCTGGCGCGCCGGGCCTGGCAGGCGTACGGGCTGAAGGTGCCCGGCGACCCGCACGGCGCGGCGTCCGGCAACGGGAAGCACGGCGGCGAACCGGTCGGCATGGAACTCGGCAGCGCGGCCGTGCGGCTGTCGCCCGAGGGCGAGGCCGAGGTGGTCTGGGGCCGCAGGCTGGACCCGGCCCGCATGGAGGTCCTGTCGATCCCGCTGCCCTCCTCGGGGCGGCGCTGGGGCGAGGTCGTCCTGCACGACGGGGTCCCGCACGGCGAGCGGATCACCGCCGCCGGCCCCTCGTACCCGGTCTTCGACGAGATCGAGCTGTGGGCGCCCTCGCCCGTGCCGACCTGGGTGGTGCTGCTGGAGGCGGCCGGCGAGGCCGACCGCGACGCGCTGGAGCAGCTGGCCGCGGACGCGGGCTTCGCCGCCGAGGACTGGTCCTCGTCGGTGCGGCTGCTGTGCCGGACCTGCTCGGAGAGCGAGATGCCGAGCGACGAGGGCGACGGGGAGCACCTGGACCCGCACGACCACAGCGAACCCGGTCATCCCGGGCCGCTGGGGCACCGTACGGCCGGTTCCGGTTCGCTGTGGGTGCCCGAGCGGGAGTGCGGCATCGCGGCGCCGGCCGGCCTGGTGCGCGGGCTGCTCGACGGCTGGGTCGCGGACAGTCCGGACAGCCGTGAGTGGCGGGATCTCGAAGAAGTCTGCTGAGCCGGGCCTTAGGCTGTACGGGCACATCGGTGGCCATCGGCGACACGGTGACTTGTTGACATACGGAAGGCGTACGGCGGACATGGCGCAGCAGGAGAACGAGGTTGTCGAGGCCGAGGTGAACGACGGCTACGTCGTGGACACCGAGGACTGTGCGGAGCGCGAGCTCGCCCACCGCGAGCGCGGCACCGCCCGCCCCATCACGGTGGTCGGCAACCCGGTCCTGCACCGGGAGTGCAAGGACGTCACCGAGTTCGGTGACGAGCTGGCCCAGCTGATCGACGACATGTTCGCCAGCCAGAAGGCCGCCGAGGGCGTGGGCCTGGCCGCGAACCAGATCGGCGTGGACGCCAAGGTCTTCGTCTACGACTGCCCCGACGACGACGGCAAGCGGCACACCGGCGTCGTGGTCAACCCGAAGCTCGTGGAGCTGCCCGCGGGCGCCCGGGTGCTGGACGACTCGAACGAGGGCTGCCTTTCGGTTCCGACCGCCTACGCCTCGCTGGCCCGCCCGGACTACGCGGAGGTCGAGGGCCAGGACGCGCAGGGCAACCCGATCAAGGTGCGCGGTACCGGCTACTTCGCGCGCTGCCTGCAGCACGAGACCGACCACCTGTACGGGTACCTGTACATCGACCGGCTCTCGAAGCGGGATCGCAAGGACGCCCTGCGGCAGATGGCCGAGGGCACCCCGCGCTACGAGACCGTCCCGAACGACTGACCGTCCGACGACGTGCGTGCCGACGGCCCCGCTCCCGGTGAGGAGCGGGGCCGTTCGCGCAGGTGCCCGGACCGGAGTCAGCGCGGGACGCAGGTCCAGCCGCTGTCCCCGGCGGCGGTGACGGTGCGGACGGTGCGAGACATGAAGGCCCCCAAAGCGGTGTACTCGATACGAGACCGGAGAGCCGTGCGGGCGCGATCCGGCCATGCGTTTTCACCGTACGTCAGCATCCGGCTACGTATGGGGCGGGTTTGGGTCAAGTGACCTGTAGTTCTCGGCCAATGCCCTGGCGGACTCACGCCACGGCGGCCCCGGGGCCGCGGAAGGTGCGCCGGAAGGCGTTCGGAGTCGTGCCGAGGGCCCGCAGGAAGTGGTGGCGCAGGGCGGCCGCGTTGCCGAAGCCGCAGCGTCCCGCGATCGCGTCGACCGTCTCGTCGGTGGACTCCAGCAGCTCCTGGGCGAGCAGGACCCGCTGCCGCAGGACCCACTGGTAGGGGGTCGTGCCGGTCTCCTGGAGGAAGCGGCGGGCGAAGGTGCGCGGGGACATGTGCGCCCGCTCCGCGAGCTGCTCCACGGTGATCTCCTCCTCCAGGTGGCGGGCCGCCCAGCCGATCACCTCGCCGACCGTGTCGCAGGCCGTGCGGGGGAGCGGCCGCGGGATGTACTGGGCCTGCCCGCCGTCGCGGTGCGGCGGTACGACCATCCGGCGCGCGATGGTGCCGGCCACCTCGGCGCCCTGTTCCTGCCGTACGACGTGCAGGCACGCGTCGATCCCCGAGGCGGTGCCGGCCGAGGTGATCACCGGCCCCTCGTCCACGTACAGCACCTCGGGGTCGACCAGGGCGCGCGGGAAGCGGCGGGCCAGCGCCGGGGCGTGCATCCAGTGCGTCGTGCAGCGCCGGCCGTCGAGCAGGCCGGCCGCCCCCAGCATGAAGGCCCCGCTGCACACGCTCAGCACGCGCGCGCCCCGGTCCACGGCCCGCCGCAGCGCCTCCAGCAGGGGCTCGGGGTAGTCGCGGGCGGGCGCCTCGCGGTCGGCGGGGAGGCAGATCAGGTCGGCCTCCTCCAGTCGCTCGGGCCCGTGGGGGAGCGTGAGGCCGAAGTGGCCGTCGCCGGCGGGCAGCGGATTGTCCTCCAGCGCGCACACGGCGAACTCGTACCGGGGCAGGCCCACCGCACTGCGGTCGATGCCGAAGACCTCGCAGAAGATACCCAGTTCGAAGGGGGCGACCCCGTTGACCACTGCCACGGCCACATTCGTCAGCATGACTCCAGTGTGGCAGTAATTCGCTCTCTTGTGACAGTCCTGCCACTGTCCGGCGGTGGCCGCCGTGACGAGAGTGGGACCATGAATCCGCACGCGAACGCACTGCTCGACTGGCTCACCGTCCTCCTCGTGGCCGCCCTGCTGATCGGCCCCGCCCTCCCCGGCGTCCTCCGCGAACGCCGCACCGACCGGCAGCTGCGCGCGGCCGGGCAGGGCCCGCAGATCGTCCGGCACGGGCATCGGCGTCAGCAGCCCCGCCCGGGTGCGGCCAAGCACAGCGTCCCCGCCCCGGAACCCGGTCACCCGGGTCGATCTCCCCGTGGGCGGGGACGCTCTCAAGCCCTGGTCGGGACGGGGGACTAGAAGTCCTCGTCCAGGTCGACCGTGCCCTCGACCGCGACCTGGTAGGCCGACGGGCGGCGCTCGAAGAAGTTCGTCAGCTCCTGGACGCCCTGCAGCTCCATGAAGGAGAACGGGTTCTGCGAGCCGTAGACCGGCGGGAAGCCGAGGCGGACCAGGCGCTGGTCCGCGACGCACTCCAGGTACTCGCGCATCGACTCGGTGTTCATGCCCGGCAGGCCGTCACCGCACAGGTCGCGGCCGAACTGCAGCTCCGCCTCGACCGCTTCCTTCAGCATGTCGGTGACCTGCTGCTGGAGGGCGTCGTCGAAGAGCTCAGGCTCCTCCTTGCGGACCGTGTCCACGACCTCGAAGGCGAAGTTCATGTGCATGGTCTCGTCGCGGAACACCCAGTTGGTGCCGGTCGCCAGGCCGTGCAGCAGGCCGCGCGAGCGGAACCAGTACACGTAGGCGAAGGCGCCGTAGAAGAACAGGCCCTCGATGCACGCCGCGAAGCAGATCAGGTTCAGCAGGAAGCGGCGCCGGTCGGCGGCCGTCTCCAGCCGGTCGATCTTCTCGACCGAGTCCATCCACTTGAAGCAGAACTGGGCCTTCTCCCGGATGGAGGGGATCTCCTCGACCGCGTCGAAGGCGGCCGCACGGTCGTCCGGGTCGGGCAGGTAGGTGTCGAGCAGCGTCAGGTAGAACTGGACGTGCACGGCCTCCTCGAACAGCTGGCGCGACAGGTACAGGCGCGCCTCCGGGGAGTTGATGTGCTTGTACAGCGTCAGCACCAGGTTGTTCGAGACGATCGAGTCGCCCGTCGCGAAGAACGCGACCAGACGGCCGATCATGTGCTGCTCGGAGGGCGTCAGCTTCGCGAGGTCGGCGACGTCCGAGTGGAGATCGACCTCCTCCACGGTCCAGGTGTTCTTGATCGCGTCCCGGTAGCGCTCGTAGAAGTCCGGGTACCGCATCGGGCGAAGGGTGAGCTCGAAGCCCGGGTCGAGCAGGTTCTTCTGGTCGGTGGAGCTCATCACTGGCAGGCCTCGCAGGACTCGGGGTTCTCAAGGGAGCAGGCCAGAGCGTCGGCGTCGACGGCCTGCGGGAGGGGGGTCGCGGTCGCCGGGACGGCGCTGCCGGAGGCGGCGCGGGCGATCTTCGTCGCGGGACGCGAGCGCAGGTAGTACGTGGTCTTCAGGCCCTGCTTCCAGGCGTACGCGTACATCGAGCTGAGCTTGCCGATGGTGGGCGTCTCCAGGAACAGGTTCAGCGACTGGGACTGGTCGAGGAACGGCGTACGGGCCGCCGCCATGTCGATCAGGCCGCGCTGCGGGATCTCCCATGCCGTGCGGTACAGCTCGCGGACCTCGGCCGGGATCCAGCCGAAGCCCTGGACCGAGCCGCTGGACTCGCGCAGCGCCTCGCGGGTCTGGGCGTCCCACACGCCGAGCTTCTTCAGCTCCTCCACCAGGTAGCCGTTGACCTGGAGGAATTCACCGCTGAGGGTCTCGCGCTTGAAGAGGTTGGAGACCTGCGGCTCGATGCACTCGTACACGCCCGCGATCGAGGCGATCGTCGCCGTCGGGGCGATGGCGAGCAGCAGGGAGTTGCGCATGCCGGTCTTCGCCACGCGGGCGCGCAGCGCGTCCCAGCGCTCCGGCCAGTTCAGCTCCACGTCGTAGTGGTCCGGGTGCAGGACACCGCGGGCCGTACGGGTCTGCTCCCAGGCCGGGAGCGGGCCGCTGCGCTCGGCGAGGTCGCAGGAGGCCTCGTAGGCGGCGAGCATGATGCGCTCGGAGAGCTTGGTGGACAGGGCCCTCGCCTCGGGGGAGTCGAAGGGCAGCTTGAGCTGGAAGAAGACGTCCTGGAGGCCCATCGCGCCCAGGCCCACCGGGCGCCAGCGGGCGTTGGAGCGGCCGGCCTGCTCGGTCGGGTAGAAGTTGATGTCCACCACGCGGTCGAGGAAGGTCACCGCGGTGCGGACGGTCTCGTCCAGGCGCTCCCAGTCGATGCCGCCGTCGAGGACGAACGCGCCGAGGTTGACGGAGCCGAGGTTGCAGACGGCCGTCTCGCCGTCGTTCGTGACCTCGATGATCTCGGTGCACAGGTTCGAGGAGTGCACGACGGTGCCCGGCTCGGCGGTCTGGTTCGCCGTGCGGTTGGAGGCGTCCTTGAAGGTCATCCAGCCCTGGCCGGTCTGCGCGAGGGTGCGCATCATCCGGCCGTACAGGTCGCGGGCGGGCATGGTCTTGCGGGCCAGGCCGTCCGCCTCGGCCTTGCGGTAGGCGGCGTCGAACGCGTCGCCCCACAGGTCGACCAGCTCGGGCACGTCGGCCGGGGAGAACAGCGACCAGTCGGCGTCGGCGTTCACGCGGCGCATGAACTCGTCCGGCACCCAGTGGGCGAGGTTCAGGTTGTGCGTACGGCGCTGGTCCTCACCGGTGTTGTCGCGCAGCTCCAGGAACTCCTCGATGTCCGCGTGCCAGGTCTCCAGGTAGACGGCGGCGGCGCCCTTGCGGCGGCCGCCCTGGTTCACGGCGGCGACGGAGGCGTCGAGGGTCTTCAGGAACGGCACGATGCCGTTGGAGTGGCCGTTGGTGCCGCGGATCAGCGAACCGCGGGCGCGGATGCGGGAGTACGACAGGCCGATGCCGCCGGCGTGCTTGGAGAGGCGGGCGACCTGGTGGTAGCGGTCGTAGATCGAGTCCAGCTCGTCCAGCGGGGAGTCCAGCAGGTAGCAGGAGGACATCTGCGGGTGCCGGGTGCCGGAGTTGAAGAGGGTGGGGGAGGAGGGCAGGTAGTCGAGACGGCTCATCAGCCGGTACAGCGAGGCCACTTCCTCGACGGCCTGGACGCTGTCGTCCTCGGCGAGGCCGCAGGCCACGCGCAGCATGAAGAACTGCGGGGTCTCGATGACCTGACGGGTGATCGGGTGGCGCAGCAGGTAGCGGCTGTGCAGGGTGCGCAGGCCGAAGAAGCCGAAGCGGTCGTCGGCGCCCTCGGCGAGGGCGTGCTCGACCAGCGCGTCCAGGCGGGCCGCGTGGGCCTTCACGAACTCGGCCGTGCGGTCGGCGATGAGCCCTTCGCCGTGGCCGACGGCGACGGACGCCGAGAACGAGGTGGAGCCCTGGCTCGTGGCCTCGTCACGGACGGTCATCGTCAGCAGCCGGGCGGCGAGCCGGGAGTACGCGGGGTCCTCGGAGATCAGTCCGGCCGCGGCCTCGGTGGCGAGCCCCCGCAGCTCGGCCTCGTCGGCGGTGGAGCTGCGTCCGCGCAGTGCGGAGGCGGCGACGCGGCCGGGGTCGGTGTCGGGGAGGTCCGCCGTCAGCTCGGTGAGGGTACGCAGCAGCGTGGCCCCCGGGCCCTCGGTGTTGTCGCCAGAAATGGACTCGGCGCGCGGTGCGGAAGGCGCGATGGTCACGGCGGGAGCTCTCCCTCGCTCGGCCGGCCGTCGGCGGGGCGCGGGCGGGCGCATGCGGGCGTGGCAGGAACGCGCACACCGCATGGCGTCCACCGGCCCAACCGCGAGGCCCGGACGTGTCGGCACCCGGTTCGGTCGAGCCGGGCGCGCTGTCGGCAGGTCCTCGGACTTGCGTGTGCACCTGTCGGTGAACTTCATACCGTTGCGGGACAGTTCCGGATTCCCACCGGATTCCCCTGCGGCGACAGCAGGCATGAGCATACATGTGGGGGCGGGCGGATGAGGTAGCCCCCACATCTTGTGTCGGCGTGGCTACAGGCTGAGGCGGTAGGTGAGCAGCGTCAGGCCCGGGACCGGGGTCCAGTCACGCTCGGGAGTCCGTACGAATCCCAGCCGCTCGTAGATCCGCCGGGCGCCGGTCATGGTGGTCTGGGTGGAGAGAACCAGGTGCGTCACGCCGTCCAGCTCCTGCGCGCGGGCCACGCAGGCGCGCACGAGGGCCTCGCCCGCGCCGCGTCCGCGCGCCTCGCGGGAGACGGCCAGCATCCGGAATTCGGCCTCGCCGGGACCGGCGATGTCGGCCAGCGGGCTGCCGGGAGGGGCGAAGGTCACACCGCCGAGCACGCGCTCCTCGTCCACGGCGACGAGCACCTCCCCGTCGGCCGCCCGGGCGGCGACATCGCGCAGCACCGCCACGTAGAAGGCCTCGTCCGCCCCGAGGAGCCCGTCGCCCACGTAGGCCTGCGCGGTGATCTCGCCCAGCTGTTCGTACTCGGTGGGCAGTGCGGCCCTGATGACGATGTCCATGCGGTCGAGTGTGCCAGGACGGGTGTCGGGGCCCGGCGCTGTCGGCGGAGGCAGCACCGTGGAGGAAGGCGAGCGAGGCAGGACCGGGACGGCCGGCCGGCCCCCCAGGCCGACCGGCCGTCCCCACACCGACCGAGGACTCCTCGAGGACTGGGTGCGCTGCACGTGCCGAAGGCCCACCGCGGGATGCGGCGGGCCTTCGGCACGGGCGGTCTCAGCAGCAGCGGAAGCCCTCGCGGGGGTCCGCCTCGCGGGAGTCCGTACGGGCGCGTTCGAAGGCGCGCCGGGTCAGGACCTGCGCGGCCGGGTCGTGGGAGCGGGCGTGGGCGACGTACCGGTCGTATGCCGCCTCGCCCGAGAACTCCCGCAGGTAGAACCAGGCCTTGGCCAGGGTCCCGCGCAGGCCGCTCATGAGGACACCGGCTCCTTCACCGCGCCGCCGCCCGAGTCGAGCCCGGCCGCGGCGAGTTCCGCCCGCTCCTCGGCCGTCGGGACCAGCCCGGCCGGGGCGACGATCTTCGACTCCGTCCACGGGACCTCGGACAGCTTCACGGACTCCGGGTTGCTGATGGCCTTGAAGCAGGTCCGGGCCGCGTCCAGCAGCACGACGATGATCAGGACCGCGAACAGGACCGACAGGACGCCGTCCACCGTGGCATTGGTGACCACGGTGTGCATCTCATCCATGTTCTTCGCGGGCGGCAGCACCTTGTCGGCGTCGATGCCGGCCTGGTACTTGTCGCGCTGCGCGAAGAAGCCGACCTTCACGTCCTCCGAGAAGATCTTCTGGTAGCTCGCGGTCAGCGTGACCGCCACGTCCCACGCCAGCGGGACACCCGTCACCCAGGCCCACTTGAGCCGCCCGGACTTGACCAGCAGCGTGGTGCAGACCGCCAGGGCCACTGCCGCGAGCAGCTGGTTCGCGATGCCGAACAGCGGGAAGAGCTGGTTGATTCCGCCCAGCGGGTCCTTGATGCCCACCCACAGGAAGTAGCCCCAGCCGCCGACGACGACCGCGCTCGCCAGCCACACGCCCGGCTTCCAGCTGACGTCGCGGAAGGACTTGTGCACGTTGCCCAGGGTGTCCTGGAGCATGAACCGGCCGACGCGGGTGCCCGCGTCCACCGTGGTGAGGATGAACAGCGCCTCGAACATGATGGCGAAGTGATACCAGAAGGCCTTCATGCCGGCACCGCCGATGACCGCCGAGAAGATCTCCGCCATTCCGAGTGCGAAGGTCGGCGCGCCGCCCGTACGGGAGAGCAGGCTAGCCTCCTCGACGTCCTTCGCGGCCTGCGCGAGGGCCTCGGGGGAGATGGCGAAGCCGAAGTTCGTGACCGCCGCCGAGGCGCTCTCGACCGTGGTGCCGATGACGCCGGCGGGGGAGTTCACGGCGAAGAACAGGCCGGGCTCGATGATGGAGGCCGCGATCACCGCCATGACGGCGACGAAGGACTCGGTGAGCATCGCACCGTAGCCGATGACCCGGACCTGGGTCTCCTTCTGGATCATCTTCGGGGTGGTGCCCGAGGAGACCAGGGAGTGGAAGCCGGACAGCGCCCCGCACGCGATGGTGATGAAGACGAAGGGGAACATGGAGCCCGCGAAGACCGGGCCGTCCCCGCGGGCGGCGAACTCGGTCACCGCGGGCATCTTCAGGGTGGGCATGGCGATGACCACGCCCAGCGCGAGCAGCGCGATGGTACCGATCTTCATGAAGGTGGACAGGTAGTCGCGCGGGGCGAGCAGCATCCACACCGGCAGCACCGACGCGACGAAGCCGTACCCGATCATCCAGACGACCAGCGTCTCCTTCTCCAGGGTGAAGGTCTCGGCCAGCGAGGACTCGGCGACCCAGCCGCCCGCGACGATGGCGAGCAGGAGCAGCGCCACGCCGATGGCGGAGACCTCGGTGACCCGGCCCGGCCGCAGGACGCGGAGGTAGAAGCCCATGAAGAGGGCGATCGGGATGGTCATGCCGATGGAGAAGACGCCCCAGGGGGAGTGCGCCAGAGCGTTGACGATGACCAGGGCCAGCACCGCCAGCAGGATGATCATGATGGCGAACACGGCGACCAGGGCGGCGGCCCCGCCGACGGGGCCGATCTCGTCCCGGGCCATCTGGCCGAGCGAGCGCCCGTCGCGGCGGGTGGAGAAGAACAGCGTGACCATGTCCTGGACGGCGCCGGCGAAGATGACACCCGCGATGATCCAGATGGTGCCCGGCAGGTAGCCCATCTGCGCGGCGAGTACGGGCCCGACGAGCGGGCCGGCGCCGGCGACGGCCGCGAAGTGGTGGCCGAAGAGCACCCGCCGGTCGGTCGGGTGGAAGTCGACACCGTTGTCAAGGCGTTCGGCGGGGGTGGCCCGCGTCTTGTCCACCTTCAGGACGCGGTGCGCGATGAAGCGGGCGTAGAAGCGGTAACCGATCGCGTACGAGCCCAGCGCGGCGGCGAGCAGCCAGGCGGCCGAGATCTCCTCGCCGCGCGACAGTGCCAGCACGGCCCAGCCGACGGCCGCGATGGCGGCCACCAGCGCCCACACGGCGATCGACTTCGGGGTGAGGCCCGTGCGGGATGAATCGAGTGGTGCTGACGGCTCTGGCATGGTGCGTGTCCCCTCACTGATCACCTGTTGCAGTGCGCGGAAATCTAGGCGAGCGTCGCGCCCAACGTCACCCCCTGTCCGCATATCGGTATGGCAACACCTGGCTGTTCAGGGGAGTTCGGCGGTGTGCGGCGCAGGCGCGTGCGGTCGCTGCCGGCCCGCGGAGGACGGCGCGCAGGCGGCCCGGCCTCCGTGGGCGGGCCGGATCGGCGTACCCGCACGGCGGTCGGTCCGCCGCAGGGGTTCCGCATGCGGGAAGGGGCCGCCGGAATCCGGCGGCCCCTTCCCCTGTGTTCCTGATCGCGGCCGGTCAGACGGCCGGGCGCTTCAGGCGGGCGACGAATTTGTACCGGTCGCCGCGGTACACCGAGCGCACCCATTCCACCGGCTCTCCCTCGGCGTCCAGGGAGTGGCGGGAGAGCATCAGCATCGGCAGTCCGACGTCCGTGCCGAGCAGTCCGGCCTCGCGCGGGGTGGCCAGCGAGGTCTCGATCGTCTCCTCGGCCTCGGCCAGCCGGACGTCGTACACCTCGGCGAGGGCGGTGTAGAGGGAGGTGTACTTGACGAGCGAGCGGCGCAGTGCGGGGAAGCGCTTGGCCGACAGGTGGGTGGTCTCGATGGCCATCGGCTCGCCGCTGGCCAGGCGCAGCCGCTCGATGCGCAGCACCCGCCCGCCGGTGGCGATCTTGAGCAGGCCGGCGAGGGTGTCGTCGGCGGTCACGTAGCCGATGTCCAGGAGCTGGGAGGTCGGCTCCAGGCCCTGGGCGCGCATGTCCTCGGTGTAGGAGGAGAGTTGCAGCGGCTGGGAGACCTTGGGCTTGGCGACGAAGGTGCCTTTGCCCTGGATCCGTTCCAGTCGTCCCTCTACGACCAGTTCCTGGAGGGCCTGCCGGACGGTGGTGCGCGAGGTGTCGAACTCGGCCGCGAGCGTGCGCTCCGGCGGCACGGGCGTGCCGGGCGGCAGGGTTTCGGTCATGTCGAGCAAGTGCCGCTTGAGCCGGTAGTACTTGGGAACGCGCGCCGTGCGAGTGGCTGCCCCGCCTTCCGGCTCCGTGATCGCCCCTTCGGTGGCCATCGCCGCCCGCCTTCCCGACTCCAGTTTCGCTGCCGTCACCGGCTCCTCCGATATGTGCGGTCACATCGTGACACGTGCGGGGGGACAGGCCTTCTCTCTCCCCAGGTGTCGGTCCGATAACGGACCGAGCACCCGATCATTAGACCCTTGACACCCCTAAAGGTCTAGGCCAAGCTCCGGTTACTGGTCTAAACCAATATGGATCAGATCCCGGCCCCACGGCAGTACTTCGCGTATGTCACCGCGGCGGGCAAGGGAAGTGCAGGCAGGCATCCCTGAGGAGGGTGGCGTGAAGCGCAAGCTCATCGCGGCGGTTGGAGTCGCGGGCATGGTTATCGGCCTCGCGGCGTGCGGTGATTCCGGCAGCAAGGGTGGGGACGGCAAGGCATCCGGCGCCAAGGAGCTGACCGTCTGGCTGACGGTCGACGCCCAGAACAACTGGCCGGAGCTGGTGAAGGCGGCCGACGACGCCATCGTCGCCAAGTACCCGGGCCTCACGATCAAGCACGAGTACTACGGCTGGCCGGACAAGAACGCCAAGCTGGACGCCGTACTCGCCACGGACAAGGCCCCGGACGTTGTCGAGATGGGCAACTCCGAGATGATCGGCTACATGTCGACGGGCGCCTTCGCCGAGGTCGACCCGTCGAAGTTCGAGAACTCGGGCGCGTGGCTGGACGCCCTGAAGCAGTCCGTCACCTACGAGGGCAAGACGTACGGCGTCCCCTACTACGCCGGTGGCCGTGTCGGCACCTGGCGCAAGGACATCGCCGCCGAGGCCGGCGTCACCGCCGCCCCGAAGACCTGGGCCGAGTACACCGCCGCCCTGGACAAGATCCAGACCGCCAAGGGCGACAAGTTCAGCGCCCTCTACCAGCCCTCCCCGGACTGGTACGCGGCGATGTCCTACGTCTACGACGCCGGCGGCGCCATCGCC
The DNA here is from genome assembly GCF_042716875.1 of Streptomyces sp. NPDC058646. NCBI lineage: Bacteria > Bacillati > Actinomycetota > Actinomycetes > Kitasatosporales > Streptomycetaceae > Streptomyces > Streptomyces sp. NPDC058646. Next base: position 183,904 of record NZ_JBHXRK010000010.1, read on the forward strand.
AAGAAGGACGGCGACAAGTGGAAGGGCACCCTGTCCTCCCCCGAGTCGCTGAAGGGGCTCAAGCAGTACAAGGAGCTCCTCGACAAGTACATGCACGCCGACAAGACCAAGGACGAGGCCGACCGCCCGGTCGTCTTCGGCCAGGGCAACTCCGCCGCGATCTTCGCCGCCGCCTGGGAGGGCGCCACCTCCGCCACTCCGGAGAACGACAAGGTCGGCGGGCTGAAGGACAAGCTGGAGAACTTCGTCCAGCCCGGCCCCAACGGCAAGAACCTGCCCGTCTTCCTCGGCGGTTCGGACCTGGCGATCCCGTCCAAGTCCAAGGCCAAGGACGTCGCCGCCGAGTGGATCGGCGCCTTCACCGGTGCCCAGGGCCAGAAGGGCCTGATCGGCAAGGGCAACCTGCCGAACAACAAGACGGACCTCGGCCCGCTGAAGGCCGACCCGAAGACCCAGGTGGCCGCCACCGCGGCCGAGTCCTCCTGGTTCGTCCCGACCGCCTCCGGCTGGGGTCAGATCGAGAAGGGCAAGGTCCTCCAGACCATGCTCCGTGACATCGGCACCGGCAACAAGTCGGTCGAGGACGCGGCCAAGGCCGCCGACGCCGAGATCGACAAGGTCATCAACACCAAGTGACCTGTAGTCAGCAGGGCCCCGCCGAACCGGCGGGGCCCTGCTGCCCGTCAAGAGAGGGACCCTCGAGGAGCGCGCGATGAGTGCCGCACAGACAACCACCGCCGACCTGCCGCCGGCGAAGCAGAAGACTGCCACCGGAGCCGGTAGGGGGAACCCGGGAACGCCCGGAAAGCCGGTGCGCAAGGGCCCCGGAGCCACTCCCTGGCTCCTGCTCGCACCGTGCCTGCTGGTCATCGTGCTCGTCATGGGATACCCGCTCTACAGACTGGTGTCCCTCTCCTTCCAGAGCTTCGGCAAGTCCGAGCTGTGGGGCTTCAAGGAAGCCGAGTTCGTCGGCTTCGACAACTTCACGAAGATCCTCGGTGACGGCGAGTTCTGGGCCGTCGTCCTGCGGACCGTGATCTTCGCGGTCACCGCGGTCGTCCTGACGATGCTCATCGGCATGCTCGTCGCGCTGCTGCTGCAGAAGGTCTCCGGCTGGGTCAAGGCGCTCATCAGCATCGCGCTCGTCGCCAGCTGGGGCATGCCCATCATCGTGGCCACCGCCGTCTTCAAATGGCTCTTCGACGCCGACTACGGCGTCCTCAACTACCTCATGAGCAAGCTCCCCGGCGTCGACATGGTCGGCCACAACTGGTTCACCAGCGGCCCCCAGGGCCTCGCGGTGATCATCCTGCTGGTGGTCTGGGGCGCGGTGCCCTTCGTCGTCATCACCCTCAGCGCGGGCCTGACCCAGGTGCCCAAGGAGCTGGAGGAGGCCGCCCGTCTCGACGGCGCCGGCGCCTGGGGCGTGTTCCGGCACGTCACCCTCCCCATCCTGAAGCCGATCATCGTCATGCTGACGACCCTCTCGGTCATCTGGGACATGGGCGTCTTCCCGCAGGTCTTCGTGATGCGCAACGGCAACCCCGAGGCCGAGTTCCAGCTGCTGACCACCTACTCCTACCAGCAGGCCTTCGTGGTCAACGACTACTCGGGCGGCTCCGCGATCGCCCTGGTGACCGTCCTGCTGCTGCTCGGAGTGGTCGCCGTCTACATGCGTCAGATGCTCAAGATCGGAGAGGTGGAATGACCGTGACCACCACGTCCACCGCGACCCCGCCCGTCGCACGCCTGAAGCAGAGGAAGAAGTCCAAGCTCGGCTGGAACCTCCTCGGTCTGCTGGTCTTCGTCACGGCGGGCTTCCCGGTCTACTGGATGCTGAACACGGCCTTCAAGCCGGCCAAGGACGCGATCGACCCGAACCCGCAGTTCTTCCCGCACACCTTCACCCTGGACAACTTCCGGCGCGCGCTCACCATCTCGGACTTCTGGGGTCCGGTCGGGCGCAGCATGATCGTCTCGCTCGTCGTGGTGACGATCGGCATCGTCGTCGGCATGCTGGCGGCGCTGGCCATCTCCCGCTTCGCCTTCCGCGGCCGCAAGATCGTGATCGTGGGCATCCTCGCCGTCCAGATGATCCCGCTGGTCGCGATGATCATCCCGGTCTTCCTGCTCCTGAACGACCTCGGTCAGTACGACAAGCTCACCGGCCTGATCATCACGTACCTGACCTTCATCCTCCCCTTCACCGTGTGGACGCTGCGCGGCTTCATCGTCAACATCCCCAAGGAGCTCGAAGAGGCGGCCATGGTCGACGGCTGCACGCCGACCGGCGCCTTCATGCGCGTGGTCTTCCCGCTCCTGGCCCCGGGCATGGTCGCGACCTCCGTCTACGGCTTCATCCAGGCGTGGAACGAGTACCTCTACGCCCTGATGCTGATGAGCCAGCAGAACCAGACGGCCACCGTCTGGCTCGGCAACTTCACCACCAAGAACGGCACGGAGTTCGCGCCGATGATGGCCGGTTCCACCATGATGGCCGTCCCCATCGTGGTCCTCTTCCTCATCGTCCAGCGCAAGATGGCCGCGGGCCTCACCGCCGGCGCCGTGAAGGGATGACGCCGTCATGACTGTCCTCGCGCACCGCTCAGACACGGTGACCCGCGACGCGCTCGCCGTCCTCCAGCCCGGCTTCGAGGGCACCATCGCCCCGGCCTGGCTGCTCCGCCAGGTCGGCGAGGGCCTCACCGCCGTCGGCCTCTTCGGCCGCAACATCGCCTCGCCCGCGCAGCTCGCCGCGCTGACCGCGCAGCTGCGCGCCGAGCGGGACGACGTGCTCGTCGCCATCGACGAGGAGGGCGGCGACGTCACCCGCCTGGAGGTCCGGGGCGGCTCGTCCTTCCCCGGTAACCTGGCGCTCGGCGCCGTCGACGACATCGCCCTGACCCGCGAAGTGGCCCGGGAGCTGGGCCGCAGGCTCGCCGAGTGCGGGGTCAACCTCAACTGGGCCCCGTCCGCGGATGTCAACTCCAACCCGGACAACCCGGTCATCGGCGTACGGTCCTTCGGAGCCGACACCCACCTCGCCGCCCGGCACACCGCCGCGTACATCGAGGGCCTCCAGGCCGCCGGCGTCGCCGCCTGCACCAAGCACTTCCCGGGCCACGGCGACACCAACGTCGACTCGCACCACGCGCTGCCCCGCATCGACGCGGACCTGGACACCCTCCAGGCCCGCGAGCTGGTCCCCTTCCGGGCGGCCGTCGAAGCCGGCACCAAGGCCGTGATGAGCGCGCACATCCTGGTGCCCGCCCTCGACCCGACCCGCCCGGCCACGCTCAGCCCGCAGATCCTGACCGGCCTGCTGCGCAAGGAGCTCGGATACGAGGGCCTGATCGTCACCGACGGCATGGAGATGAACGCCATCGCCGGGACGTACGGCATCGAGCGCGGGTCGGTCCTGGCCGTCGCCGCCGGAGCCGACGCGATCTGCGTGGGCGGCGGACTCGCCGACGAGGCGACCGTCCTGCGGCTGCGCGACGCGCTCGTCGCGGCCGTACGCGAGGGCTCGCTCCCCGAGGAGCGGCTCGCCGACGCCGCCGCCCGGGTCCGCGCACTGGCCGAGTGGACCCGCCGGGTACGGCCGGCCGCGCTGCCGGAGGGGAGTGGGGCGTCCGGCATCGGCCTGACGGCGGCCCGCCGGGCCCTGGTCATCACCGGGCGGGCCAGCCGGATCTCCGCCCCCTACGTGGCCACCCTCGCGCCCGTCGCGAACATCGCGGTGGGCGACGAGACACCGTGGGGCGTGGCCGCGGAACTGGCCGGACTGCTCCCGGGCACCGGGTCGGGGGTCTACCCGGAGGGCTCCGCCGCCGGTGACGTCCTGGCGGCAGCGGGGGACCGTACCGTCGTCGCGGTGGTCCGCGACGCGCACCGGCACCGGTGGATGACCGAGGCCCTCGACGCCCTGGTCGCCGCGCGGCCGGACACGGTCGTCGTCGAGATGGGCCTGCCGCGTGCCGAACCGTGCGGCGCGCTGCACATCGTCACGCACGGGGCCTCCCGCGTCAGCGGCCGTGCCGCCGCCGAGATCATCGCCGGCGTGTAACCCCCGCACGGCGAAGGACCGGACCCCCGCGGGGGTCCGGCCCTTCGCCGTGTCGGCGTACCGGTACCGCTACAGGCCCTGCCAGGCGGGCTTGTTGGCGTACGCGTGGCGGAAGTAGTCCGCCAGCTTCAGCTTCGAGGCGGCCGCCTCGTCCACGACGACGGTCGCGTGGCGGTGCAGCTGGAGCGCGGAGGCCGGGACCAGCGCGGAGAGCGGGCCCTCCACGGTCTGCGCGACGGCCTCGGCCTTGCCCTCGCCCGTGGCCAGCAGGACCAGGTGGCGGGCGTCGAGGATGGTACCGATGCCCTGGGTGATGACGTGGTGCGGCACCTGGTCCAGGTCGTCGTCGAAGAAGCGCGCGTTGTCCACGCGGGTCTGCTCCGTCAGCGTTTTGATGCGGGTGCGGGAGGCGAGGGAGGAGCAGGGCTCGTTGAAGCCGATGTGCCCGTCCGTGCCGATGCCCAGCAGCTGGAGGTCGACGCCGCCGGCCGCGGCCAGGGCGCGGTCGTAGGCCTCGCAGGCGCCGACGAGGTCCTCGGCGGAGCCGTCGGGGCCCATGAAGGCGTCTTCCGTCAGGCCGAGGGGCTCGACGACCTCGCGCAGCACCACGGCGCGGTAGGACTCCGGGTGCCCGGACGGCAGGCCGACGTACTCGTCGAGCTGGCAGATCCGGGCCCGGGAGACGTCGACCTGGCCGGCCCCGACCTTGGCGGTGAGGGCCTCGTAGACGGGCAGCGGGGTAGAGCCGGTCGCCACGCCGAGCAGGGCCTCGGGCTTGCGGCGGACCAGGGCGGCCATGGCCTCCGCGATGAGCTCGCCGCCTGCCTTGGCGTCCGGGACGATGACAACTTCCACGCGGGGCCTGCCGATCTGGAGTGGTGGTGTGGTATAGACCAATCTAGCAGAGGTGGCCGCCTTCCGGAGGGGTCCCGCCGCTATCCATGGTGATCCCGCTCCCCGCCTCCGGCCTCCCGGCAGGGCTTCGCCGGCGGGCGCCGCGGGAGGGCCGTTGCGGCCTGCCGGTGGCCCGCCGGCGGCGTCACCGGGGGTCCGTAGCGCGGCCGCGGCGTGGCCTGGCGCGAGGAGCGTCGCGCGGCGGGCGGCGGTGATGTGGGTCCCGGCGTCCGGCCGTGAGGTGCGCGGGTGGGCCCGTGGCATCGCGGAGGTCGCGCGCGGCCGTGTTCCGGCGGGCTCGGGGTGGGGCTGCGGACGAAGCGGAGGGGGCGCGCGCCGGCGGCGGACGAAGCGGAGGGCGGGCGCGGCGGGCCGTGCGGGCCTGGCCTGCGGGGCGGGGGAGGGGCCTGGTCCGGCCCGGGAATTCCTCTGGGCCACGGTGCCCGACGGGACCCTCAACCCGTCCGGCACCGTAGCCCGGAGTACTTTCGGCCGTCGGGTGTGCGGTTCCCGGCGGCCGGGGGGAGGTTCCTGCGCGGTCAGGGCAGAGCGCGCGGTTACCTCGATCCGTCCTCCTGTGCGGGGAGGGCGGAAGCTTTGCTCAATTGTGGACTAGACCAATCTGTTCTGTCTATCCAATGACGGGGCCTGGAATCCCGTCACTTCCTCCAACAGTACGCGGCTCGCGCCCCTCCTGGATACTCCTGCGTATTCCCGTGGGGAAAGTCATGCACCGTACCCGGGGTACGCTCGCCACGTGCCCTCCATGAACGACCTCGTCCGCCAGCACACCGCTCTCAGTGAAACCGAACTGGAGTGGCTCCACCTGCTGGTCTCGGAGTGGCAGCTGCTCTCCGACCTCTCCTTCGCCGACCTCGTGCTGTGGGTGCCCACCCTCGACGGCACGCGGTACGTCTCGGTCGCCCAGATGCGGCCCAACACCGGCCCCACCTCGTATCAGGACGACATGGTCGGCCACCTGGTGCCCCGCGGACGCCGCCCGCTGCTCGACGCCGCGCTCGACGAGGGCCGGATCGTGCGCGAGGGCGATCCGGAATGGCGCGAGGAGGTGCCGGTCCGCGTCGAGTCGATCCCGGTCCGCCGCGAGGGCCGGGTGCTGGGCGTCATCGCCCGCAACACCAATCTGCTCACTGTGCGTACACCGAGCCGGCTGGAGCTGACCTACCTCCAGTCCGCCTCCGACCTGGCCCAGATGATCGCGGCGGGCTCCTTCCCCTTCCCCGGCCAGCAGGTCGACATGGACGCCTCCCCGCGCGTGGGCGACGGCCTGATCCGCCTCGACGCCGACGGGGTGGTCACGTACGCCTCGCCGAACGCGCTCTCCGCCTACCACCGCCTCGGCCTCGCCTCGGACCTGGTGGGCCAGCACCTGGGCGACACCACCACGGAACTCGCGCCCTCCCGCGGCCCCGTGGACGAGGCCCTGGTCAAACTGGCCAGCGGCTGGGCTCCCAGGGAGACCGAGGTCGAGGGGAACGGCGGGGTGATCCAGCTGCGCGCCATCCCGCTCAAGCCCAAGGGGATCCGGATCGGCTCCCTGGTGCTCTGCCGGGACGTCACGGAACTGCGCCGTCGCGAACGTGAATTGATCACCAAGGACGCGACCATCCGGGAGATCCACCACCGGGTGAAGAACAACCTCCAGACCGTGGCCGCACTCCTGCGGCTCCAGGCCCGCCGGATGGATTCGGAGACCGGCCGCGAGGCGCTCAACGAGGCCGTGCGCCGTGTGGGTTCGATCGCGATCGTGCACGAGACGCTGTCTCAGAACCTGGATGAGCGGGTCGAGTTCGACGAGATCGCCGACCGCGTGATCGCGATGGTCTCGGAGATCTCCCCGGGCAAGGTGGACTGCCGCCGCACCGGCCGCTTCGGGATCCTGGACGCGGAGGTCGCCACTCCGCTGTCGATGGTGCTGACCGAGGTGCTGCAGAACGCCCTGGAGCACGCCTTCACCGCGGGGGAGGGGGGCACCGTCGAGGTGTCCGCGACCCGCACCGGTTCGGGCCGCGCCGACGGCCGGCTGATGATCACGGTGCTCGACGACGGCTGCGGTCTGCCCGAGGGATTCGATCCCCAGCGGGCCGGCAACCTCGGGCTGCAGATCGTACGGACCCTCGTGGAGGGAGAGCTCGGCGGGACGTTCGACATGGTCCGGGCGCAGCCGCGCGGCACCAAGGTCGTGCTCGACCTCCCGTCCAGCCCGCAGAAGTAGCCCCGCGCCGACCGCCCGGTCGGTCACGCACGGTGACGTCCGGGCGGGACCCGCGGCCGGACAGCACTGAACCCCGGATCCGGGGTCACCCTCAGCGGTAGCTGGGGGAGGCCCCGGATCCGGGGTTCAAGAGCACGTTGCCAAGCGCTTATACGGGTACTACGCGCTGCGCGTCGAGGCTCAAAAGTCGTTGTCAGGCGCTGGCGTTGCGCGCCCGGTTGCGAGCGGCGCGGCGCTTCATCGCACGGCGCTCGTCCTCGCTGAGACCGCCCCAGACGCCGGAGTCCTGACCGGACTCGAGCGCCCACTGGAGGCACTGCTCCATGACGGGGCAGCGGCGGCAGACGGCCTTGGCTTCCTCGATCTGCAGCAGCGCAGGACCGGTGTTGCCGATGGGGAAGAACAGCTCGGGGTCTTCCTCACGACAAACGGCGTTGTGACGCCAGTCCATGGCTGCTACCTCTCTTGTGTGACATGCACGTTGCTTGTGAATGTGAACGCTTTCACGAATCCCCTCGTGAGGGAAGGGCCGACGCCCAGTTGCCCGGTGCGGTCCGTGATTCGTGGAGGGGTTCTGGCGATCTGTGTGGGTGCCGGGTTTTGCGGGCTGTCCCGATCGCCATGTAGAGATTCGCAAACCTCGGACGGGGATACAACCCCTTCCGGAAAGTTTTTTTTGATTCGTCGGTGTCGACTAGGTCACAGCCCTACTTCCTAGGGGTGGACCGGCGTGTAAACGTTCGAGTGAAAGGCCTTTAGGCCCTTCCACTCACACAATCACACGCAGTGCCCGGCGAACGCCTGTGAACCGAACGCTGGTGCGCAGTCCGAGGTGGTCGCCGTCCATCTGGAAGGGGAGCGGCACCTTCGAATGCAAGGTGAAGTCGGTCAAATCGTGCAGAGACACCGCGTGCTTGCCGTGGGGGCCGCGCTCAGGAGTGGAGGTCAGGAGCTGTGTCGCGTACCGGGCGACCGCCGGAGTTGACAAACGATTGAGGGCCAGTACGTCAAGCGCAGTATCGAACGACGCCTCCGGGGAGGCGTACAGCGGGCGATTGCCCAGATACGTCCACGGCGAGGTGTTGCACACTATCGACAGCACCAGGTCCCTCACCGGATCCGCGCCGGGGCGCTCCAGCGTCACCGTGCCGTGCCGGCGGTTCGGCTCCTCCCAGAACTGCCGCACGAGCTGTCGTACGTAGAGCGCGTGCGTCGAACGCTTGCCGCGCTCCCGCTGCTGCTCGACCCGCCCCACCACACCCGCGTCGAAACCGAAGCCGGCGCAGAAGGTGAACCAGCGGGCCGGGACCGACTCGTCCTCCGTGCCGGGGGTCCCCGCCGCCAGACCCAGCCCCACCGTCCGCTCGCGCTGCTCCCGCAGTGCGTCCAGCAGGGCGCCGGTCGCCTCGACCGCGTCGTTGGGCAGACCGAGGGCCCGCGCGAACACATTGGTGGAGCCGCCGGGAACCACCGCCAGCCGGGGCAGCCGCTCCGGGTCCGGCCCGTTGTGCAGCAGACCGTTGACCACCTCGTTGACCGTGCCGTCGCCGCCCAGCGCCACCACCAGGTCGAGCCCCTCGTGCGCGGCCTTGCGCCCCAGGTCCCGGGCGTGCCCCCGGTACTCGGTGGTCACCGCCTCCAGCTTCATCTCGCTGGCCAGGGCGTGGACCAGGACGTCACGCGTGCGCGCACTGGTGGTCGTCGCTGCTGGATTGGCCACGAGAAGTGCACGCATGAGCGCCAGACTACCCACCCCGTGGTGCACCGACTCTACTGCCCGTCCCCTCCGGCTCCCGGGCGGGCGGCTACGCTGCTGGGGTGAGTGAGAAGCAGCCCCAGAACGCCCCCGCCCCCGCCGCCGACGGGCCCGCCGCGCTGCCCCGCAGGCTGACCGCGGCCGCCGTGCTCACCGCCCTGGAAGGGCTGGCGCTGGCCGGTCTCGGCGTCTACATGCTGGTCGTGGGCTTCGCCGGCGACCCCGACTCCGTACGGCAGGCCGAGACCGGCGGGATCACGCTGCTCGCCCTGGCCGCGCTGCCGCTCGTCGCGGCCCGGGGCCTGCGCCTGGGCCGCCGCTGGAGCCGCGGCCCGGCGCTGATCACCCAGCTGATGGCCCTGCCGGTGGCCTGGACCCTCTTCAACAGCGGCGGCGCCCTGATGACCGCTGCCGCCGTCGCGCTGGCCCTGGCCGCGGTGGCCGTCGTGGCCCTGCTCGTGAACCCGACGTCGACCGAGGCCCTCGGCATGGGGCCCGCGTCCTAGACGCGGGCCGCCGCCGACCGGACCGTCACTCCTCGACGAGGAGCTTCTCGCGGAGCTGGGCCAGGGTGCGGGCCAGCAGGCGCGAGACGTGCATCTGGGAGATGCCGACCTCCTGCGCGATCTGTGACTGGGTCATGTTGCCGAAGAAGCGGAGCAGCAGGATCCGCTTCTCCCGGGGAGGCAGCCCCTCCAGGAGCGGCTTCAGGGACTCGCGGTACTCGACGCCCTCCAGGGCCTCGTCCTCCGCACCCAGGGTGTCCGCGACCGCCGGCGACTCGTCGTCCGTGTCCGGGACGTCCAGCGAGAGCGTGCTGTAGGCATTGGCTGATTCCAGCCCCTCCAGCACCTCCTCCTCGGAGATCCCGAGCCGCTCCGCCAGCTCGTGCACCGTGGGGGAACGGCCGTGCTGCTGCGACAGCTCCGCGGTGGCCGTGGTCAGCGAGAGCCGCAGCTCCTGCAGACGCCGGGGCACCCGGACCGCCCAGCCCTTGTCCCGGAAGTGCCGCTTGATCTCACCGACCACCGTCGGGGTGGCGTAGGTGGAGAACTCGACCCCGCGGTCCGGGTCGAACCGGTCCACCGACTTGATCAGGCCGATCGTCGCCACCTGCGTCAGGTCGTCCAGCGGCTCCCCGCGGTTGCGGAACCGCCGGGCCAGGTGCTCGACCAGCGGCAGGTGCATCCGGACGAGCCGGTTGCGCAGCTCCGCCTTCTCCACCGACCCGTCGGGCAGCGCCCGCAGCTCGATGAACAGGGCCCTCGCACCGCTGCGGTCGCGCGGATCCGGCAGCGCCGGGGTCACCGGGAACACCGGCACCGGCGGCGCCGCCGCAGCGGCCTCCTCGGCCGGTGGTGCCGGTGGCTGTGGTTGGTCGTGCTGGTTCTCGCTCATAGGGCCCGCCCGTCGCTCCGCCGAGTCCAAAAGGCCGTCTTCCGCATCCGCGTCAGCCGGGTGCGGCCGGGCGTGCTGCTGCTCCGGGATGCCGCCGTCGACCTCGTGCCGCACCGGGGGCCGATCCCCGCCCCGCACCGGGACCTCCCCGCCGCTCACGCCGGGCCTGGTCCTGCGCCGCGCTGTTTGTAGAGACTGATGCTCACCGTCCGGTCCTCCTCGACCGTCGACTCGACCTTGCCGGCCAGCGCCGACAGAACGGTCCAGGCGAACGTGTCGCGCTCCGGCGCACGGCCGTCCGTGGTCGGCGCCGAGACGGTCACCTCCAGCGAATCGTCCACCAGCCGGAAGACGCAGCTGAGGACGGAGCCCGGCACGGCCTGCTGGAGCAGGATCGCGCAGGCCTCGTCCACCGCGATGCGGAGGTCCTCGATCTCGTCGAGGGTGAAGTCCAAACGTGCTGCGAGGCCGGCCGTGGCCGTCCGCAGCACCGACAGGTAGGCACCCGCAGCGGGCAGCCGGACTTCCACGAAGTCCTGGGTCCCGGGCTCGCCTGCGATCTGGGACACCCTCACCTCCAAGGTGGTACGAGCTGTGTTCGCCGGTGACGCTATCGCGATCCGGGCGATCGTGTCGCGGCACCCCTCATGGCGCCCGCTGGGAGCGCCGGACCGGCCGAGTTCTACCCGGTGACTGATGGTAAGCCCACGGGAACGCACAGTGGCTAGAGGTCGGCGGGTCCAAATCGGGGGAACCGGCGGAGGGTTGACCTACCCCCGCCTCAGACGATCGAACCGTCCACGAAGCACCAACGCCAGGTCTCGCCCGGTTCGAAGCTGCGCATCACCGGATGGCCGGTCTGACGGTAGTGCGCCGTGGCGTGCTTCAGGGGGGAGGAGTCGCAGCAGGCCACGTATCCGCACCCGAGGCAGAGCCGCAGCTGTACCGGGTGGCTGCCCACCGCCAGACATTCGGGGCATGTCTGGGCACTCGGGACGGGCTCGGGGCGCGGCAGTTCGGCAACGTGGGTGCACTCGCTCATGATGACGAGCGTACGACGCGGGGGCGCCGGGACGACGGATGAGGACGGGCTTCGATGGAGGTACTGACGCTGGTCGCGCTGGTGGCCGGGAGCGCGGCCGTCGCGGGCCTGGCCCGCCGGACGCCGGTGCCCGCGCCGCTCCTGCTGGTCGCGGCGGGGCTGGCCGCGGCGTACGTCCCGGGCGTGCCCACCTACGCCCTCGACCCGCACATCGTGCTGCCGCTGCTCCTGCCGCCCCTGCTGCACACGGCCGCCGTGGACAGTTCGTACCTGGACCTGCGGGCGAACATCAGGCCCATCGCGCTGCTGTCGGTGGGCTACGTGCTCTTCGCGACCCTCGCCGTCGGGTACGCGGCGTACCTCGTGGTGCCGGGCCTGTCGCTGCCCGTGGCGCTGGTGCTGGGCGCGGTGGTCGCGCCGCCCGACGCCGTGGCCGCCACCGCGATCGCCCGCAAGCTCGGGCTGCCGAACCGGATCACGACCATCCTCCAGGGCGAGTCCCTGGTCAACGACGCGACCGCCATCACCGCGTACAAGGTGGCCCTGGCGGCGGCCGTCGGGGTGAGCGCCGGCTGGGCGGGCGGGATCGCCGAGTTCCTGCTGGCCTCGGTGGGCGGGGTCGGGGTGGGCCTGCTGCTGATGGTCCCGATCCACCACCTGCGCACCCGCCTGAAGGAGCCCCTGCTCCAGAACACCCTCTCGCTGCTCATCCCGTTCGTGGCGTACGCGGCGGCCGAGCGGGTGCACGCCTCCGGCGTGCTGGCCGTGGTCGTCGTCGCCCTGTACCTCGGGCACCGGAACTGGCAGGTCGACTTCGCCACCCGGCTCCAGGAGGAGGCCGTGTGGCGGATGGTCGCCTTCGTCCTGGAGTCCGTGGTCTTCGCCCTGATCGGGCTCCAGCTGCCGGTCGTCCTCAAGGGGCTGGGGGAGTACGAGGGCCTGGCCGCCGCCTGGTACGCGCTCGCGGTGTTCCTCATGGTGGTCGTGGCCCGGTACCTGTGGGTGTTCCCCGCGACCTTCGTGCCGCGGTGGCTGTCCGAACGGATCCGCAGACGGGAGCCGGAGACCGACTGGAAGGCCCCGGTGGTCGTCGGCTGGGCCGGGATGCGCGGAGTGGTCTCACTGGCCATCGCCTTCTCCGTGCCGATGTCCGTGCCGCACCGGAACCTGATCCTCTTCCTGACCTTCACCACGGTCATCGGCACCCTGGTGGTGCAGGGGCTCACGCTGCCGCCGCTGATCAGGGCGCTGCGGCTGCCGCAGCGGGACCTGCACGCCGAGACCCTCGCCGAGGCGCAGGCGCAGAGCGAGGCCTCCCGGGCGGCGGAGGAGCGGCTCGCGGAGCTGCTGGAGGACCCGGCGAACGGCCTCCCGCCGCCCCTGGCGGACCGGCTCCGGACCGTCCTGGAACGGCGCCGCAACGCGGTGTGGGAACGGCTCGGCGAGGTCAACCCGGTCACCGGCGAGTCCGCGGACGACGTCTACCGGCGGCTCTCCCGCGAGATGATCGCCGCCGAACGGGAGGTCTTCGTCTCGCTGCGCGACCGCCGCCGCATCGACGACGAGATGCTGCGCGCGCTGCTGCGCCGGCTCGACCTGGAGGAGGCGGCCGCCTACCGCGAAGGCACTCCTTAGGGGCCGGGGCCGCCCCCCTGGCCGGCCGGGCCGGCAGGCCCCAGGGGTGTCCCCGCTGCGCTACGGTGCGACCGCCCCCCAGGGGCGGCCCGTGACGACCGCCGCGAGGGTGGTGCCGCGGGGGAAGGCGCCCGCCCCGGTGAGGGAGGCCAGGGCCCAGAGCAGCTTGGCCACGTAGATCCGCTCCACCGGGAGGCCGTGGCGGGCCTCGAAGTCCGCCGCGAAGGCCTCCAGCGGGGGCGGGACCCGGGCGTAGCCGCCGTGGTGGAAGTCCTCCGCCAGGCTCCAGTCGCCCGCCGGACCGCCGAAGGCCAGGCTCTGGAGGGAACGTATCTCCGCGCCCAGGAAGCCGCCCGCCAGGACCGGGACGCCCAGCGCCCGGCCGCCCGGGCCGAGCCCGGCCGCCAGGCCCGCCAGGGTGCCGCCGGTCCCGCAGGCCACCGCCACCACGTCCGCCGCCCCGCGCAGCTCGCGGCCCAGTTCCGCGCAGCCCTGGAGGGCGAGGGCGTTGCTGCCGCCCTCGGGGACCACGTACGCCCCCTCGCCCCCCGCCTCGGCCAGCAGCCGGGCCAGCGTGAGCGGCTCGGCCTTGCGGCGGTAGTCGGCGCGGGAGACGAAGTGCAGCCGCATGCCGTCCGCGGCGCACCGGGCGAGGGAGTCGTTGAGGGGCCGGCCGGCCAGTTCGTCGCCGCGCACGATGCCGGTGGTCCGCAGGCCCAGCAGCCGGCCGGCCGCCGCCGTGGCCCGCAGGTGGTTCGAGTAGGCGCCGCCGAAGGTGACGAGGCGGTCGTGGCCGCCCGCCAACGCGGCCCGCAGGTTCGGGGCGAGCTTGCGCCACTTGTTCCCCGGCAGCTGCGGGTGCACGAGGTCGTCCCGCTTCAGGAGGAGCCGTACGCCGTGCGCCGTGAACCGTTCGTCCGCCGCCTCGGTCAGCGGAGACGGCGGACGGGGGAGCAGTTCGGGGTGGGTCACCCCGTCATTGTCCCTGGTGGGGGCCGGTCACTTCAGGCGCTCGCCGACGCGCCGGCGCATCGAGTCCATCGTGAAGCCCTTCGGGTCGATCTTGCCCGGCTGCCATTCGAGGTGGCCGATGACCGAGCGGGCCGTCCAGCCGTGGACCCGGCAGACGGCGGCCGCCGCGCGGGCCATCGCGTCGAGCTGCACCGCCGGCCACGGGTCCTTGCCGTCGCCGAGGTTCTCGCACTCGAAGCCGTAGAAGTGGCGGTTGCCGTCGGTTTCTGCGCGGTCGTCCGGCGGGAGCCGCTTCTCGGCGATCACCGCCCGCAGGACGTCGGCGTCGCCGGAGCCCGCGTGGTTGGCGCGCCCGAAGCCGACCAGGTGGACCCGGCCGTCCTTGGTGATCACGCCGTGGCACAGCGGGCCGGGCAGGGCGGAATCCCCGTCGCGGCAGAGCGCGACGGTGGACGAGGTCCCGCGGGTGACGGTGTGGTGGAGCATCACCCCGTGCACGGGACCCCAGGGGCCTTTGTGGTTGCGGTTGTGGGTGCGCCAGGCGCCGATCTCGACGACGGTCAGGCCCTCGGCCCGCAATGCCTTGATGAACCGGTCCGCGGACATGGGTGCGGCCATGGCCGCCTCCTTCGTTGCGGTATGTGAGGAACACCCTGTGTGTTCGTCTCATTACGCTCCGGTGTAGTGGAGGTGGCCCCTCCGCGGCTAGTGCCTTCGTACGCCGAGCGATCCGATCCGGACACCCCGGCCGACGTCAGCCGCCCGCTCCCCGCCGGCCGCCGGCGTCAGGAGGAGGCGAGCCACAGGTCGGGGCCGAAGACCTCGTAGTGGATGTCGGCGGCCGGCACCCCCTTGGCGAGCAGCTGCTCGCGGACGGCGCGCATGAAGGGGAGCGGGCCGCACAGGTAGGCCCGGGTGCCCGCGCGGACCGGGACGTCCGCGAGGTCGAGCAGCCCTTCGCCGTCGCCCGGCTCCGCCGCCTCCTCGTACCAGAAGCGGGCCGAGGCGTCGGCGAGCTTGTGGGTCAGGGCGCGGTGGTCCCCCCGCAGGGCGTGGTCCGCGGGGGAACGGTCGGCGTGCAGGACGGTCACCGGGGCGGTGTGCCCGGTGTCGGCCAGGTGCTCCAGCATCGAGAGCATGGGGGTGCAGCCGATGCCGGCCGACGCGAGCAGGACCGGGGCGGCGGAGTCCTCGAGAACCAGGTCGCCGTACGGGGCCGAGACGCGCAGGGTGTCGCCGGCGCGGACGCGGGCGTGGAGGTGGCCGGAGACCTCCCCGTCGGGACCGCCGGCGGCGCTGCCGTGGACCCGCTTGACGGTGATCGCCCGGTCGGGGGAGCCGGGGGCGCTGGAGAGGCTGTACTGGCGTATCTGCCGGGCCCCGTCGGCCAGTTCCACCTGGACGGAAACGTACTGGCCGGGCAGGTGCGCGGGTGCGGGGGCCCCGTCGGCCGGGGCGAGGCGGAAGGTGGTGCAGTCCGCGGTCTCCTCCACCCGGGCGGTGACGGTCCACTCGCGCCAGACGTCGCCGGCGACGACCTGCTGCTGGGCGTAGAGGCGCTCCTCCAGGGCGGCGAGGGCGTTCGCCATGAGCCAGTAGACCTCGTCCCAGGCCTCGGCGACCTCGGGGGTGAGCGCCTCGCCGAGTATCTCGGCGATGGCCTGGAAGAGGTGCTCGTGGACGACGGGGTACTGCTCCCGCGTGACGCCGAGGGAGGCGTGCTTGTGGGCGATGCGGCTCAGCATCACGTCGGGGCGCTGTCCGGGGTTCGCGACGAGGTGCGTGGCGAAGGCCGCGACGGCGCCGGCCAGGGCCTGCTTCTGGAGCCCCGCGTTCTGGTTGCCGCGGTTGAACAGGTCGCGGATCAGCTCCGGGTGGGCCGCGAACAGCTTCTGGTAGAAGAGCTCGGTGATGTCGCCGATCGCCGCGCCGACTGCGGGCAGGGTGGCTCGTACGGTCGCGGTCGCCTTCTCGGAAAGCATCGGGGCTCCTCATCCAATGGGTATGTACATGTTGCGGAGTGGGGCGGTTGCCGGGTGCGGTGCCGGGTCCGCCGGTGGGGGACTTCTGTTCGACCGGTCCGCTCGTCGGGCGGAGTACCGGGCGCGGGCCGGTGGGATCCGGCCATCAGGCGCCGGACCGGGAGCTACTCCCGGGACCGGCTCGACAGGGCGAGCAGGACCGGGCCGGCCGGAGCCGCCACCAGGTCGTCCACCGTCAGGGGGTCGAGCGAGGCGAAGAAGGCCTCCTGGGCCGTGCGGAGCGCGCGGCGCAGGACGCAGGCGGCGCGCAGTGGGCAAGGGGCGCTGCCCTCGCACTCCACGACGTCGCCGGCCCCCTCCAGTTCGCGCACCACTCCGCCCACCGAGGCGGCCCGCCCCGCGGCCGTCAGTGCGAGCCCTCCGCCGCGCCCGCGCCGCGCCTCGACCAGGCCGAGGTGCTGCAGCCTGGCGACCACCTTGGCCGTGTGCGTGTACGGAACCTCCATGCTCGCCGCGACGTCGCGGGTCGTGGGGAGGCTGGTTCCGCCGGCGTCCGTGACGGCCAGGCGCATCAGGACGCGCAGGGCCAGGTCGGTGAATCGGGTCAGCCGCATGCAGGCAGCGTAGAAAACTGGAATGTGCGACGCACATTCAAACGCGGTGATGCATCAGGTCGCAGCGGATGGATGGCTGAAAGCTGTGGGGTTGAAGTGACCTGTGGGGCGCGAGCGGACCACAAAGGGTGCCCCACCCCCGGACGGAGTAGTCCCACTCTTTTGTGTAATGGTCCCACCACGTTCCGTACTGGAAAGGTGCATCCCGCAGATCCATGGAGTGATCGAAAGGGAAACACATGTCGGTCCAGGCGGGTTCCGAATCCGAGGTCCAGACGCCGCAGCGCAGTCTCGGGACGTCGGCGGCACGGAACTTGGCAACCACGACCAAGTCCGCGCCGCAGATGCAGGAGATCACCTCGCGGTGGCTCCTGAAGATGCTCCCGTGGGTCTCGGTCCAGGGCGGCACCTACCGTGTCAACCGCCGACTGAGCTACTCCGTCGGCGACGGACGCGTCGAGTTCATCAAGACCGGGACCCAGGTCCAGGTGATCCCGGCGGAGCTCGGCGAGCTGCCGCTGCTGCGCGAGTACGAGGACCTCGACGTGCTCGGCGAACTCGCCCAGCGCTGCCGCCAGATCGACTTCGAGGCGGGCCAGGAGCTGACCTCCTTCGGCAGCCCCTCCGACCAGGTGTTCCTGCTCGCCCACGGCCGCATCGACCACGTCGGCCCGGGCCCCTACGGCGAGGACGCGGTCCTGAAGACCATCGCCGACGGCACCTACTTCGGCGAGGACTCCCTCGCCGACGAGGAGTCCATCTGGGAGTACACCGCCCGCGCCGCCACCGCCGGCACCGCGCTCGTGCTGACGCGCCAGGACTTCCAGCTGCTCGCCGACCGCGTCGACTCGCTGCGCGAACACGTGGAGCGCGTACGGTCCCAGCCCGCCAAGCACACCAACAAGTACGGCGAGGCCGCCATCGACCTCTCCGCCGGCCACCAGGGCGAGGCCGTCCTCCCCGGCACCTTCGTGGACTACGAGGCCCGCCCGCGCGAGTACGAGCTCTCCATTGCACAAACGGTCCTGCGGGTGCACACGCGCGTCGCCGACCTGTACAACCAGCCGATGAACCAGACCGAGCAGCAGTTGCGGCTCACGGTCGAGGCGCTGCGCGAGCGCCAGGAGCACGAGATGCTCAACAACCGCGAGTTCGGCCTGCTCCACAACGCCGAGTACGACCAGCGCATCCAGCCCCACGACGGCGCGCCCAGCCCCGACGACATGGACCAGCTGCTCAGCATGCGGCGCGGCTCCAAGTTCTTCCTCGCCCACCCCAAGGCCATCGCCGCCTTCGGCCGCGAGTGCAACCGGCGCGGGCTGTACCCGGAGTCGGTGGACATCGGCGGCAACCGGGTGCCCGCCTGGCGCGGCGTGCCGATCTTCCCGAGCAACAAGATCCCGATCAGCGACGCCCGCACCACGTCCATCCTGTGCATGCGCACCGGCGAGGACGAGCAGGGCGTGATCGGCCTCCACCAGCCGGGCATCCCGGACGAGATCGAACCGAGCACCTCGGTCCGCTTCATGGGGATCAGCGAGCAGGCGATCATCTCCTACCTGGTCACCGCCTACTTCTCCGCCGCGGTGCTGGTGCCGGACGCGCTCGGCGTCCTGGAGAACGTCGAGATCGGCCGTTGGCGCTGAGGCGGCAGGCCGAGGGACACCAGGGTCACCAGGGATACGGAGGCGCCATGGCGACCACCGAGGCGATCACGACCGGCGAGGGCCAGGAGGCCGTGGCCCTGCTGGAACGCACAAGAGAAACGGTCAACCCGGAACTGCGCCGGGCCGTCGAGAGCCTGCCCGGCACGACGCG
Source organism: Streptomyces sp. NPDC058646 (assembly GCF_042716875.1). Classification (NCBI taxonomy): domain Bacteria; kingdom Bacillati; phylum Actinomycetota; class Actinomycetes; order Kitasatosporales; family Streptomycetaceae; genus Streptomyces; species Streptomyces sp. NPDC058646. The sequence goes on from NZ_JBHXRK010000010.1 coordinate 202,317, forward strand.
GCGCGTGGCCATGTACCACTTCGGCTGGGAGCATGCGGACGGCTCCCCCGCCGCGGGCCATGCCGGGAAGGCCGTCCGGCCCGCCCTCGTGCTCGCGGCGGCCCAGGCCCTGCGGGGGTCGGCGGGCCGCCCCGAGGACCCCGTACGGGCGGCCGTGGCCGTGGAGCTGGCGCACAACTTCACGCTCCTGCACGACGACGTCATCGACAAGGACGCCCGGCGGCGCGGCCGGGCCACGGCCTGGACCGTGTTCGGGATGCCGGACGCGATCATCACCGGCGACGCGATGATGGCGCTCGCGCTGCGGGTCCTCGCGGAGGACGCGCATCCGGCCTCGGGGGCCGCCGCCGCACGGCTCGCGGCCTGCGTCATCGAGCTGTGCGCGGGCCAGCAGGCGGACTGCGCCTTCGAGCAGCGGCCGCACGTCTCGCTCGACGAGTGCCTGACCATGGCCACGGCCAAGACCGGCGCCCTCCTGGGCTGCGCGTGCGCGCTGGGGGCGCTGTACGCGGGGGCGGGACCGGACGAGGTCGACGCGATGGACGCCTTCGGCCGGGAGGCCGGACTGGCCTTCCAGCTGATCGACGACCTGCTGGGCATCTGGGGGGACCCGGGTCACACCGGCAAGCCCGCCGGGGCGGATCTGCTCGCCCGCAAGAAGTCCCTCCCGGTCGTGGCCGCCCTCACCTCGGGCACCGCGGCGGGGGAGGAGCTGGCCGCCCTGTACGCGGGCCCCATGGCCGCGGCCGAGGTGGCCCGGGCCGCCGACGCGGTGGACCGGGCCGGCGGGCGCGACTGGGCACAGGCCCACGCCGCCGACCGGATGGGCCGGGCGGTGCAGCAGCTGTCCCGGGCCGTACCCGATCTCGGGGCGGCGGGCGGACTGCTGGCGCTGGCCGAATTCGTGACGCGCCGCACGAGGTAGACGGAAGCAGGACGGCAGGCCCGTTCCGGTACCCCACGGTGCCGGAACGGGCCTTACGCCGTCCCCGGCCCAACTCTAGGATCACTCACGGTTGTTGACATGTGAGTGAAGGGTGTGACCAGTGGCGCTGGAGATACGTCAGGCGGATCAGTCGGACCGGGACGCGGTGACCCGGCTGCTCGACGAGGCCTTCCGCACCGACCCGGTCAGCAGCTGGGTCTTCCCGGACCCGGAGCACCGCGCCGCCGTGCACGGCAGGTTCCTCGGAGTCTTCGTGGACGTGGCCCTCGCGGAGGGGCGGATCGACTGCGCGGCGGACGGTTCGGCGGCCGCGCTGTGGCTGCGGGTCCCGGCCGGCGAACCGGAGGGCGAGGACGAGGTCCCGGCCAGGATGCGCGAGGTGGCCGACCCCGGCAACGAACGCTGCGAGCTGGTCGGCCGGCTCACGGGCGCGGTCCACCCGACCTCGGAGGAGCACGAGTACCTGCTCATGATCGCGGTGGCGCCGGGCCGGCAGGGCGAGGGGCTGGGCACCGAGCTGATCAGGCCGGTGCTGGAACGCTGTGACCGGGAGGGCGTACCGGCGTACCTGGAGGCCAGCAGCGAGCGCAGCAAGCGGCTGTACGAGCGGCTCGGCTGGGAGTTCACGGGCGAGGCGGTACGGCTTCCGGACGGCCCGCTGATGTGGCCGATGTGGCGCAAGCCGCAGGGGTGAACCCGCGGCACCGGGGCGGCGGATGACGCGGCGGATGTCCGGACGGGCGGCAGCGCGGGTCGCCGGCGCGGGTCGGAAGGCATCCGAAGGGGCTTGGCAAAGTACTTCAGGCACAGTACTTTGATCGACGTGCCCCGGAGCGGCGGCACCACCGGACGGAAGAGGACCGCTTGCGCAAGCTCACGTACTTCATCGCCACCACGGTCGACGGGTTCATCGGAGCCCCCGACGGCGAAGCCGATTTCATCTACGCCTTCCTCGACCCGGAGTTCATCGGCCACCTGACGGCCGAGTACCCCGAGACGATCTCCACACCGGGCCGCGAGCAGCTCGGGATCGCGGACGCCGCCCCGAAGCGCTTCGACGCGGTCGTCATGGGGCGGGGCACCTACGAGCCGGGCCTCAAGGCCGGCGTGAGCAGCCCCTACGGCCACCTGCGGGAGCAGTACGTCGTCTCGCGCTCCCTCACGGTCCCGCCCGACCCCCAGGTCGAGCTGATCAGCGGAGACGTCGCCGCCGAGGTCCGCGCGCTCAAGGAGCGGGACGGGCTCGGCATCTGGCTGTGCGGAGGCGCCGACCTCGCGGGGCAGCTGGCCGACGAGATCGACGAGTACATCGTCAAGACCTACCCGGTCGTCGTGGGGACCGGCATGCCCATGTCCCGGGCCGGCTTCGGGGTGCGCCCCCTGGAGCTGACCGGCTGCACCGCCCTCGGCGGAGGCCAGGTCGTCACCTCGTACGCCGTCAAGCGCTGACCCGGCGCAGGCGCGTCACCGGCCCTGCGCGGCGGCAGGGCCGGTGACGCGGCGCGACTAGCTCTTCGTCCCCAGGCCGGAGGCGACGAGGCCGTTGGCCCACAACTGGTTGACGCGCGCCCGCTCGGTGCTGTTCGGGGTGGCGTTCGTGCACGACGTGCCCGGGCCGCCGCCCGACATCAGCTCGCTGCACGGGCCCGAGTAGTGGTCCGGCAGGCCGAGCACGTGGCCGGTCTCGTGCGAGGTCACGCGGGTGGAGTTGTACTGCTGGTTCTGCCGGTAGTCCAGGAAGATGTAGCCCCGGCCGTGCCCGTCCGTGCTCGCGTAGGACCCGCGCGAGTCATTGCCCTCGCGGTACGAGAAGTTGCCGCCGGAGGAGACCTCCTGCAGCTTGACGTTGCTCACCGAGCTGTTCCAGATCTGCGTGGAACGGGCTATCTGGGTACGGAAGCTCGGCGCGTTGCGGGTGTTGTACGTGACGGTCACCGCCAGGGCGCCCGGGTTCGCGGCGCGCTGCTCGGCCACCGAGCGCTGCACGGCGTCGAAGAAGGCGCGGTTGGCGGTCTCGTTCTCCTGCGAGCGCTCGTACGCCGCGTAGCTCGCGGCGTTGCCCGGGGCGGGGGCGGAGGCTGCGCTGGCGCTGGGGACGGCGCCGAGCGCGGTGGCCATGCCGAGGCCGATCGTGGCGGCCAGCAAGGCCTTTCGGGAGTGGCGCATGTGGGGGGCTCCTACTCGTCCGGTGCGGTGGGGGGTGGTCGTTCGGTACCGGAGTCTGCGGGAGCGGATGGGCCGGGCGGATGATGTCAGCCACCGATAACGCCGGGCTATCGGGGAGTTTCGGATGGGCGACCAGGAAGAGAATGGCGGGATTCGGGGGGCTATAAGTGGCTGGTGCGGTCCACCCGGCCCGCCCTACTCTCGGGGCATGGAGCTCGAGGTGAGGCACCTGCGCGCACTGTGCGCCATCGCCGATGCCGGCAGCCTGCACAAGGCCGCCCGGCAGCTCGGCGTGAGCCAGCCCTCGCTGACGACCCAGCTGCGGCGGATCGAACGGGCCCTGGACGGCGAGCTGTTCCTGCGGGAACGCACCGGCTGCCGCCCCACGCCGTTCGGCCGCACGGTGCTGGGGCGGGCCCGCCCCCTGCTCGCCGAGATGGCCGCTCTGGTCGCCGAGGCCCGGGCGCTGGCCCGCGGTCCGCGGCTGCGCATCGGGTCCACGGCCAGCCGCGCGCTGCCGGGCTGGTTGCGCAGACTGCACCGGCGGCTACCGGACACCGAGACCTCGCTCGTGGTGGACGTCTCGGCCAACGCCCTGCTGCGGATGGTGGATTCGGGGCAGCTGGATGTCGCGTTCGTGCACGAGGTGGAGGGCAGCCCCCTGCGGGTGCCCGCCGGGTTGCAACTGCACGTGCTGATGGAGCGGGAGCCGCAGTTCGTGTCGATGGCCCGCGACCATCCCGCGGCGCGGCGGCCGGTGGTGGACTTACGGGACCTCGCCGCCGACCGGTGGACCGTGGATCCCTCGGTGGACGGTGAATGGGACGGCCTGCGGCGGATCTTCGCCGGGGCCGGGCTCGACCCGCCGGTCCTGCACGCCGACTACCACACCGCGACCTCGCTGATCGTCTCCGGCGAGGCGGTGGCCCCCTGCCAGCCCACCTCCGGGCCGCGGGACGACATGGCGATCCGGCCGCTGTCGGGCGACCCGCTGGCCGTCCGGCTGCTGCTGGCGACCCGGCCGGGCGCCCACGCCGAGGTCTACGGGGACCTCCGCGCCGCCTACCGCGAGGCCGCGCTGAGCACGCCCCCGTACCGGGCCTGGCTGCTCCACCACGCGAGCCCGCTGCTGAAGCCGGAGCCGGAGCCGGAGCCGGACCCCGCGGCCGCGGCGGAGGCACCCGCCCCGGCGCGAGCGGAGGCGGAGGCGGCCTGAGCGGCGGCGGGACGCCCTGAGCGCCGCCCGGGCCCGCTTCGGCGTGGGCCCGCTCCGGCCCCAGGCCTGGCGCGGCCCGGCTGACGCGGCTCGACCCGACGCGGCCCGGCCCGGCCCGCTCGCAGGCCGGGGTCCGGGTGCCGCACCCGGGTGCGGCGGCGCTGCCGGGCGTTGCCGCTCCGGGCCGCCGTGATCGCGTACGCCTGCCCGCTCCGGCAGCGGAGCCCCGGCCGCCGCGCCTTCGGCGGGCCGACCGGCTCGTGCGGGCCCCTCCTCCACCGCCGGCCCCGCACCCTCCACGAGCCCCCGCAGCCATGCGCAAACTCCCTGATCAGGCGTTTACCGGGAGAAACCACGCGCTTGACTTCCCCAGGCCGCGATATATCGTGTTATGCAGAAGACGCGATATGTTGCGTGCGTCGAGCCCCGGTCCGTGAACGCACGAGGAGGATCAGCACCATGGCAGAGCAGATGACGTGGTCGGTCGCCGAACCGCAGAAGCTCACCTTCGAGGAGCCGGTGACCGAGCTGCGGGTCCGTCTCGTGAGCGGCACGGTGAATGTCGTCGCCGCCGAGGCCGGACCCGCCCGCCTGGAGGTGACCGGGGTCGACGGACCGCCCCTGCACGTGGTGCAGGAGGACGGCGTCCTCACCGTCTCCTACGAGGACCTCCCCTGGAACGGCTCCCAGGGCTTCAAGCAGTGGGTCGAGGCCAAGCCCTGGAAGGCCTGGTCCGGTTCGGCCTCGGGGCGCAAGGCCTGGGAGCGCAGCGCGGCCGTCACCCTCACCGTCCCGGCGGCCACCCGCGTGCACGTGGCCGCGGTCGACGCCGCGGCCTTCGTCTCCGGCATCTCGGGCGGCACCGACGTGCACGGGGTCTCCGGCGACGCCACGCTGGTCGCGCTCTCCGGCCGGGTCAAGGCGCGCACCGTATCGGGCAGCGTCGAGGCCCAGTCGGTCACCGGCGACCTCGGCTTCCACTCGGTGTCCGGCGGTCTGACCGTGGTCGACGGCGTGGGCGTGAGCGTACGGGCCGACTCGGTCAGTGGCGACATGCTCATCGACCTGGACCTCGACCCGGCCGCCTCGCGTCCGGTGGACATCGCACTGAACTCGGTCTCCGGCCAGGTCGCGATCCGGCTGCCGCACCCGGCCGACGCCCGCGTGGAGGCCAACACGGCCACCGGCGGCGTCTCCAACGCCTTCGAGGACCTGAGGGTCTCCGGTCAGCTGGGTGCCAAGCGGATCACCGGCACGCTCGGTTCCGGTACCGGAACCCTGCGGGCCACCACCGTCTCGGGTGCGATCGCGCTGTTGCGCCGCCCGGCCGCGGACACCCCCCTGACGCTCGACAAGAAGGTGATCTGAGATGCCGCCCGTCTTCGCCCACGGCCGCTTGCGCCTGTACCTCCTCAAGCTGTTGGACGAGGCCCCGCGCCACGGGTACGAGGTGATCCGCCTGCTGGAGGAGCGCTTCCAGGGCCTGTACGCGCCCTCCGCGGGCACCGTGTACCCGAGGCTGTCCAAGCTGGAGGCCGAAGGCCTGGTCACGCATGCCAGCGAGGGCGGGCGCAAGGTGTACTCCATCACCGACGCGGGCCGCGCCGAACTGGCCGACCGGGGCGGTGAACTGGCCGACCTGGAGCTGGAGATCCGCGACTCCGTCTCCGAACTGGCCGCGGAGATCCGCGACGACGTCCGGGGCGCCGCGGGCGACCTGCGCCGCGAGATGCGGGCGGCGGCCTCGGCCTCCGCCACCCGGGTCGAGGACGAGTCCTGGAAGGCGGCCAAGGAGGAGCTGCGCAAGGCCAGGCAGGAATGGAAGGAGCAGGCGCGCCGGGCGAAGGACGAGAGTCGGCGGGCCCGCGAGGAGGCCCAGCAGGCCCGCCGCCAGGCCAAGGAGGCCCAGGAAAGAGCCCGCGAGGAGGTCCAGCGCATCGCGGGGCAGCTCCAGGAGCAGTTCGCGAAGTCGGGCGGAGTCCTGGGCAGCCTGGCCGGAGCCTGGCTCGGCGGCGGCCCCGGCACGCCCCCCGCGGGCCCCGGCGACCCCGCGGGCCCCGCCGCACCGCCGTCCCCGGCCTCGCCGGAACCGCAGGGGCCACGGGGATCCCAGGGCTCCCCGGGACCTCAGTGGGGCGAGGCCTCCGCGGCGGCGGACGGCTGGGCCGGGGACGTGACGCCGAGCGGTGACCCGGGCCGTGACCTGGACCGCCTGCTGGACCGCTTCCGCGACGAGGTACGGGACGCGGCCCGCGACCACGGGGTCACCCCGGCCCGGGTGGCCGAGGCCCGCGCGGGCCTCGCGGCGGCCGCCGCGAGGCTGACCGCGGTCCTCCGGGCCGGGGCGTAGGCCCGCCAGGCCGCGCTCAGGCCGCCAGCCGGGCCTCCGCCGCGGCGTAGGTGACGCCGTGGTCCGTCAGGACCTCGGCGGTCGTGCCGGGCCGGGAGAGCAGGGCGAGCAGCAGGTGCACGGTGCCGATGTGGCGGTCGTGGCGGCCCAGGGCGATGCGCAGGGACTGCTCCAGGACCTTCTTCGCGCCCTGGGTGAAGGGCACGTGGCGGCTGCCGGAGCGGTCGTCCCCGTCCCCGCGGCCGAGCGCCGAGCGGAGCGAACCGCCCAGGGTCCGCCGGCGCGGTGCCGGGGCGGCCAGGGCGCCCTCGCCGTGGGTCTCCTCCACGCGGGAGACGATCTCCGTGAGGTCGATCCCGAGGCCCGCCAGGGCTTCTTCCTCGGCCCGCGACATGCCGCCCCGGCGGCGGGCGGCCGCGAGGTCGGCGACCACGGCGGCACGGTCCACGCCCAGGGGGTCCAGGGCTCCCCGGGAGAGCAGGGAGAGCAGCAGGTGTTCCTCGGTGACCGTGGCGGCCCCGGCGCGCTGCGCCTCGGTCACCGCGCCCGTCACGGTGTCCCGGGCGTCGCGGGTGAAGCGTTCGAACATCAGAGCCTCCCGTACTTCTTGTGCACGGCCTGCCGGCTGACGCCCAGCTCGGCCGCGATCTCCTGCCAGGACCACCCCTGTGCGCGGGCACTGCGCACCTGTACGGCTTCCAGCTGTTCCAGCAACTTCCGCAGGGCGGCCACGGCGCGCAGGCCCACGCGCGGGTCACGGTCGCCGGCCCGCTCGGCGAGATCGGTAGCATCCGTCATGCCTGTCAATGTAGGTTGACACGGGAGGGGTGTCAACCCACATTGACAAACGGGGCCGGGCGGCCCGGACCGGCCCCCGAACGGCCTACGGGGTGAGGACGATCTTGCCGAACAGGTCACCCGACGCGAGCTTCTCGAACCCCTCCCGCGCCCGGTCCAGGGGCAGGACCTCGTCGATGACCGGCCGCAGCCCCGTCGCCGCACAGAAGGCCAGCAGGTCCTCCAGCTCGTCCTTCGAGCCCATCGTCGACCCGACCACCTTGAGCTCCAGGAAGAAGATCCGCGTCAGCTCGGCGTGCGCGGGGCGGTCACCGCTCGTCGCTCCGGAGATCACCAGCGTGCCGCCGGGACGCAGGGACTTCACCGAGTGGGACCACGTGGCCGCGCCGACCGTCTCGATCACGGCGTCCACCCGCTGCGGCAGCCGCGCCCCCGGCTCGAACGCCTCGACCGCCCCCAGCTCCACCGCCCGCTTGCGCTTGGCCTCGTCCCGGCTGGTGGCGAAGACCCGCAGGCCCGCCGCCCGGCCGAGGGCGATCGCGGCGGTCGCGACCCCGCCGCCCGCGCCCTGCACCAGGACGGAGTCCCCGGGCCTCACCCCGGCATTGGTGAACAGCATCCGGTACGCCGTCAGCCAGGCGGTCGGCAGGCAGGCGGCCTCCTCGAACGACAGCTCGGCGGGCTTGCGCAGGACGTTCCAGGCCGGGACGGTCACCTGCTCGGCGAAGGTGCCCTGGTAGCGCTCGGTCAGGATCGAGCGCGGCTCGTCCGGGCCCACCCCGTGGCCGCTCTGGCCGATCACGGAGTGCAGGACGACCTCGTTGCCGTCCTGGTCGGTCCCGGCCGCGTCGCAGCCCAGGATCATCGGGAGTCTGTCCTCGGCCAAGCCCACCCCGCGCAGCGACCACAGGTCGTGGTGGTTGAGGGAGGCGGCCTTGACGTTCACGGTCACCCAGCCGGGGCGGGCCTGCGGGGCCGGGCGGTCACCCAGCACGAGGCCGTTCAGCGGCTGGTCACGGTCGATTCGAGCAGCGTAGGCAGCGAACATGCCGCGACGCTACCGCTCGGTAGGGTGCCGTACCACCCCCTGCTTCGCCACACCGCCCCACCGGGCCCGGGCGGGCCGGCCCCGGGTACGGGAAGGGGCCCGGCCGGATGACTCCGGCCGGGCCCCTTCCCGTACAGCTCCGCTCGCGCTCAGCGCGGTCCTCAGGCCAGGCGGGCCACGCCGTCGGCCTTCGCGGCGGCGGCGACCGCCGAGGCGACGGCCTCCGCGACGCGCTCGTCGAACGGCGACGGGATCACGTAGTCGGCGGCGAGCTCGTCACCCACGACACCGGCGATGGCGTCGGCGGCGGCGATCTTCATGCCCTCGGTGATCCGGGTGGCGCGCACCTTGAGGGCGCCCGCGAAGATGCCCGGGAACGCGAGCACGTTGTTGATCTGGTTCGGGAAGTCCGAACGGCCCGTGGCCACGACCGCCGCGTACTTGTGCGCGACGTCCGGGTGGACCTCCGGGTTCGGGTTGGCCATGGCGAAGACGAACGCGTCCTTCGCCATCGAGGCCACCGCCGCCTCGGGGACCGTACCGCCGGAGACGCCGATGAACACGTCCGCGCCGGAGAGGGCCTGCTCCAGGGAGCCGGTCTGGCCCGTCCTGTTCGTCAGGCCCGCGATCTCCGCCTTGACGTCCGTCAGGTCGGAGCGGTCGGCCGAGACGACGCCCTTGCGGTCGGTGACGCAGACGTCGCCGATGCCCGCGTCCACGAGGATCTTGGCGATCGCGATGCCCGCGGCGCCCGCACCCGAGATCACGGCCCGCAGGTCGCCGAGGGTGCGACCCGTGAGCTTCGCCGCGTTGCGCAGCGCGGCCAGCGTCACGATGGCCGTGCCGTGCTGGTCGTCGTGGAAGATCGGGATGTCCAGCGCCTCCTGCAGGCGGCGCTCGATCTCGAAGCAGCGGGGGGCGGAGATGTCCTCCAGGTTCACCCCGCCGAAGGACGGGGCGAGACGGATGACCGTCTCGACGATCTCGTCCGTGTCCTTGGTGGCGAGCGCGATCGGAACCGCGTCCACGCCACCGAACTGCTTGAACAGAATCGCCTTGCCCTCCATCACGGGGAGGGAGGCTTCGGGACCGATGTCACCGAGTCCGAGCACGGCCGTGCCGTCGGTGACGACGGCGACCACGTTGGACTTCCAGGTGTACTCGTTCACCAGCTCCGGCTGCTCGGCGATGGCGCTGCACACCTTCGCCACACCGGGTGTGTACGCCAGGGACAGGTCGTCCTTGTTGTTGACCGGCACCGTGGCCTGGATGGCCATCTTGCCGCCCCGGTGCAGCGCGAACACCGCGTCCGGGTTGTTGTCCGTCACGCTGTCACTGCGAGGGTTGACGATCTCCGCTGCCACTTTGTGTGACCCCTTAGGTCCTTTGATCATTGAGGGTGGCCACTCCTGGTTAAGGGGTGGGCGGGCACCGCGTCCGTACTCCGCATCGACGGTTGGCCCGTCTCCGCGGAGGGGAGGTTCGTACGCGCGGGCGCGCCGCACGCGCGCCCTGAGCCCCGGATGAGGGGTGTAAGGATCTGTTCTACCCGAAGAACACTCACCCAGACGAGTCGATTCCAGCTCGACCCTAGGCCGCTTGTCCCGGTTTTGGCTAAAAGTCCAAACCTCTCTGTCCGATGGGCGAGACGCACCGCAAATCGTCCGCCGAAAGTGGCTGGTCACAGCGTTTTGTGCGGTCCAGATCCGCCTTGTCCGCAGTCCTGTTGGCTGACCAGGGGTGTCCGTTATCTGATTTTGACCTGACGGGCAGCCTGAATGCACCAGTCCGAATGGCAAGATGCCGTAATCACACAAGGTCGCGACACTCGATGGAGCGTGCCCGACCGTTTTTCGGTGCTTTTCCACCAGCCGGAGGAACCAGCTCATGACCGCAAGCATCACCCGTCGTACGACCGCCGCCCGGTCCCGGATCGCCGCGGTCGGCGCGATCGCGGTCGCCGGTGCTCTGATCCTCACCGGCTGTGGAGACCAGACCGACAAGAGCAGCACGACTCCGTCGGGTCAGGCGAACAACAGCAGCGCCCCCCTCTTCTCCAAGCTCCCGAAGAAGATTCAGGACGCCGGGGTCATCAAGGTCGGCACGGACGCCACCTACGCCCCGATGGAGTTCACCGAGGGCGGCAAGATCGTGGGTGTCGACCCCGACATCGCGGAGGCCCTGGGCAAGCAGCTCGGCGTGCAGTTCAAGTTCGAGTCCGGCACCTTCGACACCCTGATCGGCAGCATGCAGACGGGCCGCAGCGACGTGGTCATGTCCTCGCTCACCGACACCAAGGCCCGCCAGGAGGGCCTGGACGACAAGGGTGCCAAGACCGGCGCCGGCGTCGACTTCGTCGACTACTTCTCCTCCTCGACCGGCATCCTGGTCAAGAAGGGGAACCCGGAGGGCATCAAGACCCTCGACGACCTGTGCGGCAAGAAGGTCGCCGTCCAGCGCGGCACCACGTACGAGACGTCCGCCAAGGACCAGTCCGAGAAGTGCAAGGCCGCGGGCAAGGGCGAGATCGGCATCGAGTCGTACCCGACCGACGCCGAGGCCCAGACCCGCGTGAAGGCCGGCGGCGCGGTCGCCGACCTGAACGACTCCCCGGTCGCCGCGTACATCGCGAAGACCGCGGGCGGCGGCAACGACTTCGAGGCCATCGCCAACCCGACCGACGCCGGCCTCTTCGGCATCGCGGTCGACAAGAAGAACCCCGAGCTGCGCGACGCCCTCAAGGCCGCCCTCGACGCGATCATCAAGGACGGCACGTACAAGGCCGCCCTGGACAAGTGGAACGCCGGCTCCGGCGCCGTGACCGAGGCCAAGACCAACGCAGGCCAGTGACCTCCGCGGTTCGCCGCAGCACTCTGAAGGGCAGTCACTGTGACTGACAAGCTCGACAAGGTCCCGGGCCCGGCGGACACCCCGCCGGCCGGGGCCGTCCCCCCCGAGGCGATCCGCGCCATCCCGGTCCGCCACTACGGCCGCTGGATCAGCGCCGTGGTCGTCATCGCACTCGTCGTGGCGCTCGGCCTGGCCTTCTCGCAGGGCAACGTGCGCTGGGCGACGGTGCCGGAGAAGCTGTTCGACCCCTCCATCATCCGAGGCCTGTTCAACACCATCTGGATCAGCGTCGCCTCCATGGCGCTGGGCCTGGTGCTGGGTGTCCTCTTCGCGGTGATGCGCCTCTCCAAGAACCCGGTGACCAGCACCATCGCCTGGTTCTACATCTGGTTCTTCCGGGGCACCCCGGTCTACGTCCAGCTCCTCATCTGGTTCAACCTCGCCCTGATCTTCCCGATCCTGAACCTCGGGTTCTACAAGGACGAGATGACCCAGGTCATGACGCCGTTCCTGGCCGCCCTTCTGGGCCTCGGCCTGAACGAGGGCGCGTACATGGCGGAGATCGTCCGGGCCGGCATCCAGTCGGTCGACGAGGGGCAGAGCGAGGCCTCGCACGCGCTCGGCATGACCCGGACGCAGACCATGCGCCGGGTGGTCCTGCCGCAGGCCATGCGGGTGATCGTGCCGCCCACGGGCAACGAGTTCATCAACATGCTCAAGACCTCGTCGCTCGTGGTCGCCGTGCAGTACTTCGACCTGCTGCGCGCGGCCCAGGACATCGCGTCCACCTCGTTCGCGGTGATGGAGATGTTCTTCGTCGCCTCGATCTGGTACCTGGCGCTCACCAGCGTCTTCTCGGTCGGCCAGTACTACCTGGAGCGGCACTACGCGCGCGGTTCGCTGCGCTCCCTGCCGCCCACGCCGCTGCAGAAGATCAAGGCGAACCTGACCCGCTTCTCGACCCGCAAGGCGGTGGCCTGATGACGACTGCCATGGTGAAGGCCGAGGCCGTCCACAAGTCCTACGGTGCGGCGCACATCCTGAAGGGCGTCGACCTGGAGGTCGCCCCGCGTGAGGTGTTCTGCCTGATCGGACCCTCGGGTTCGGGGAAGTCGACCTTCCTGCGGTGCATCAACCACCTGGAGAAGGTCAACGGCGGCCGCCTGTACGTCGACGGCGAACTCGTCGGCTACCGCCAGAAGGGCGACAAGCTCTACGAGCTGAAGGACAGCGAGGTCGCGGCCCAGCGCCGGGACATCGGCATGGTCTTCCAGCGCTTCAACCTCTTCCCCCACATGACGGCCATCGAGAACGTCATGGAAGCTCCCGTCATGGTCAAGGGCGAGTCCAAGGCCGTGGCCCGCGAGCGCGCCGTACGCCTCCTGGACCGGGTCGGCCTCGGGGACAAGGGCGGGAACTACCCCTCCCAGCTCTCCGGCGGCCAGCAGCAGCGCGTGGCCATCGCCCGCGCGCTGGCCATGGAGCCGAAGCTGATGCTCTTCGACGAGCCCACCTCGGCCCTGGACCCCGAGTTGGTCGGTGACGTCCTCGACGTCATGCGCGACCTCGCCGAGTCGGGCATGACCATGATCGTGGTCACCCACGAGATGGGCTTCGCCCGCGAGGTCGGCGACAGCCTCGTCTTCATGGACGGCGGCGTGGTCGTCGAGGCGGGCAACCCCCGCGACGTCCTGGGCAACCCCCAGCACGACCGCACCAAGGCCTTCCTCTCCAAGGTCCTCTGACCAGGACCGGCCGAGACCGGGCACACACGTGAGGGGCGGTACGGGGTTCCCGTACCGCCCCTCACGCATGCGTGCCCCGTCCTACCTGAGGGCCAGCACCAGGGCGTCCGAAGGCGAGCGCCACACGGTGCGCGCCTCGGCGAAGCCCGAGTCCAGGAGGGTGCGGGCGTGCCAGGCCTCGGAGGGGGTGTCCCCGTCGGCGTGCTCCCCGTAGATCGCGAAGCGCTCTTCGACGGCCCCGGCCAGTACCGGGTCCTCGGCGGCGGTGGCCCACCATTCGCGCCAGTCCAGCGCCCCCGCCGCCTTGGCCCGGTCCATCGCGGCGTGCCGGTGGGCGTGCTCGGCCGCGTCGATGCGCGGGGTGGCAGGGTCGGGCATGTGGTCGGCGTTCATGAACACCCCGCCCGGCCGCACCAGCGGGGCGAGCTGCCCGTACAGGACGGCCAGGTCCTCGCCGGGCAGCCAGTGCAGGGCGGTGGCCGTCAGGACGGCGTCGTACGTGTCGTGGGGCAGCGCCGCGCGCCAGTGCGGGTCCTTGAGGTCGGCGGTCACGAAGGAGGCCCGGCCGTCGCCCGCGAAGTGGCCCCGGGCGACGGCCAGCAGCGCCGGGTCCAGGTCGACGCCGGTGCAGGTGGCGTCCGGGAACCGCTTGAGGACCCGGTCCGTAATACTTCCCGTACCGCACGCGAGATCCAGCACCCGGGGGGCGGGTCCGGTCAGCGCCTCGACCATGTCCAGCATCACCCGGAACCGCTCCTCGCGGTCGGGCATGTACCACTCCTGCTGCCGGTCCCAGCTGTCCTGCCACGCCTGCCAGTACGCCGCCGTCTCCGTCGTATCCGCCATCACGAACCCCTCCGTACGTAATACCCTCGAACACGTCTCAGCCGTTACCGAGACACTAATCCGCAGTCGTAAGGACTACAAGTGGAACTGGCCCATTACTCGGACTATGCCGTGCGCCTGGTCAACACCGAGGAGCCGGCCCGCAACAAGGACGCGCTCACCTCGGCGGACGCCGTCCGCGCCCTTTTCGGCGCCAGCACCCAGATGGCCCGCCGGGTCACCGACACCGACGTCACCCGCTTCCGCAACGTCCGCGGCCGGCTGCGCGCCGTCTTCGAGGCGGCCGACGGCGGCGACCACGTCCTGGCCGTCGACCTGCTGAACTCCCTGCTCATGGAGTTCCCCGTCAGCCCCCAGGTCTCCGGGCACGACACCCCGCGCGAGGACGGCGCTCCCGACTGGCACATCCACCTCGCCGAGCACCCCTCGAACGCCTCCGCGGGCTACGCCGCGATGGCCTCCTTCGGCCTGGCCTTCCACCTCACCGAGCACGGCCCCGACCGCCTCGGCCTGTGCCAGGCACCGCCCTGCCGCAACGCCTACCTCGACACCTCCACGAACCGCTCCCGGCGCTACTGCTCCGACCGCTGCGCCACCCGGGCCAACGTGGCCGCCTACCGCGCCCGCAAGCGGCGCGAGGCCGAGGGGTCGGGCCACAGCGGCCGCAGCGCGGACGCCGCCCAGGACAGCCGCGCCCTCAGCGACCGCTGATCCGCCGGCGCCGGCCGGAACCGCAGCACCGCCGTCGCCAGCACCAGGTCGCCGGGCACCGGCCCGTACACGGTGCTGTCGCCAGTCTCGTTGTACGGGTTGTCGCCGAGCACCCACCAGGCACCGCCCGGCCGGCGCTCCGCCGCCCGCTTGACGACCAGCAGGTCCTGCTGGAAGGGATGCCGCAGCACCACCACGGCACCCGGGCGGACGGCAGCCCCGTACCGGACCACCAGCCGGTCCCCGTGCAGCAGCGTCGGGACCATCGACGGCCCCGTCACCTCCAGCACCTCGAAAGCGAACCGTCGGCGGCGGTTCTCCACCATGCGTGACCTCCTCATCCCTTCCGCATGCTGCCGTACCGCCCCGTACATTCGCTCACCGGTCCGACCGCGACGCTGGACTTTTGTCCTAAGCCCATGGGGCCGACCGCGAAATCCGGTTCCCCAGCGAGTAATCTCCCCCTTGAGAAGACGATCACGAGGAGGACACACCCCATGCTTTCCCGCCTCTTCGCCCCCAAGGCGAAGGTCTCCGCTCACTGCGATCTGCCGTGCGGCGTGTACGACCCGGCCCAGGCCCGCATCGAGGCCGAGTCCGTCAAGGCCGTCCAGGAGAAGTACCAGGCCAACGACGACGCCGACTTCCGCGCGCGCGCCATCACCATCAAGGAGCAGCGCGCCGAGCTGGCCAAGCACCACGTCTCGGTGCTGTGGAGCGACTACTTCAAGCCTCCGCACTTCGAGAAGTACCCGCAGCTGCACACCCTGGTCAACGACACCCTGAAGGCCCTCTCGGCCGCCAAGGCGTCGAACGACCCGGCGACCGGCCAGAAGGCCCTCGACCTCATCGCCGAGGTCGACCGCATCTTCTGGGAGACCAAGGCCGCCTGATCCTGGCGATCTCCGTGCGCTGCTGGTCAGAGCGCGCATGACAACGGCCCGACCGCTGCGCGCGGCTGGGCCGTTGTCATGCGGAGGTTCGTTCCGGAACGCAGGGAAGAGGCCCGCCCCCCGACCTGTCAGTGACAGCTGCGAGGCGGTCGCTCCCGCGTCCGCCTACGCGTCGTCCTCGTCGTCCTCGTCGTCCAGGCGGGCCAGCCAGGTGGCGAGGCGTTCCACCGGGACCTCGAAGTCCGGGTTCAGGTCGACGAACGTGCGCAGCTGCTCGGCGAGCCACTCGAAGGTGACCTCCTCCTCGCCGCGCCGCTTCTCCAGCTCCTCGATGCCGCGATCGGTGAAGTACAAGTCGGGCTCCGTGCCGTGATGGGGGTGTTTCCCGCCAGGATAATCCGCGGCTCGGAGTGACCTCCCGCCCGCGCCGCCGCCGGCGCTAGCCTGGACGTCTCACGAGCGGGGGCGCGGATGACGGAGGGGCGCACGACCGGCGCGGCGCGCGCCTTCGAGCTCCTCGAACCCCTCGTCCGGGCAGCGACCGTACGCGTCCACGCCCCTCCGGACGGGTATGAAACCCCCGGTGGCGACGCGTACGGACCCACCTGGGGGAGCGGCTTCTTCGTCGCCCCCGGCTGGATCCTCACGTGTGCCCACGTGGTCGGCGAAGGGGGTGCCGCCGTGCGGCTGACCGGGCGCGAGGTCGGCATCACCTTCCAGTCCGGCAGCTACGCCGGGAACGAGGCGGCCACCGGGACGGTCACCGGACGCGTGGAATGCGTCCTGCCCGAACGGCTCGACGAGCGCCGCCCCGGCCGCCGGGCCCTGTGGGACCTGCCCGACCTGGCCCTCGTCCGGGTCCTCGCCCCTGTCTCGCACGCCTGCGTCTGGCTCACCGACCGCTCCCGGCCCCGCTTCGACGAGGTCGCGTACTTCGGCTGCACCGAGGAACTCGGCGCCCCCGAGATCACCGGCCGCACCACCCGGCTGCGCGGCACCGCCGGCAACGGCGCGGCCATCCGGCTCGGCGACGACGACGAGATCGACCCCGGAATGTCCGGCGGGCCCGTCGTGGACCTGGCCCGCGGCGAGGTCGTCGGCGTGGTCAAGGCCCGCCGCAACACCGGGGGCGGCGGGCTGGCCGTCTCCGTCGTGCAGCTGCGCACCCTGCCGACGGCCGGGCGCGGCCAGACCGGGCTCTACCGCCGGGTCATGCAGGCCCACGACCTGCACCACTACGACCAGCACCTCAGCGACCTCAACACCCGCCGGACCTGGACCGACACGCACGGCGAACTCCCCGCGCCGGAGGGCGGCCCGTACGGCGGCCGGGCCCGGCTCACCCCCGGCGAGCGCACCACCCTGTGCGGGCTGCTCGCCGAACTGCCCCCGCCCGGCTCCTCGGAGGTCGTCCGGGCGCTGGTCGAGGCGGCCCGCGGGGAGGAACCGGACCCGCATCCGGCGGCCCCGCTCAGCTGGCGCGACGGACTCGGCCTCCTGTACGACCCGCCCGGCGGCGCCGGGGAAGCCGCGGCGATGCTCCGGTACGCGACGGACGTCAGCGTCGCCGAGTACCGCGAGCCGCCCACGCCCGGCGCGGACGAGGAACTCTGGGACTGGACCCGCGCCACCGCCGAGCGCCTGTGGCGGCCGCTGCGGCGGGAACTCGGAGAGCGGCACGAGCGGGGTCTGGCCGAACGGGACCGCCGCCGCCGGGCCTCGGCCGTCCGGTCGGTGCACGGCCCGGCGCGGGCGGCGGGCGGACCGCTGCCGGGGACCTCGGTGCTCCTGGAGGTGTGGGCGCACGGCTGGGAGGACGTCTTCGACTGGCGGGTCTCGGTGCTCGCCGGCCCGGCGCGACCGGGCCGGGTCACCCCCGTGGACTCCGCCGTGCGCATCAGCCCGTCCCGGCTGCCGGAGGCGCTGCGGGCCCCGCTCGCCGAAGCCTTCCGGCGTTGCGACACCCACGAGGCGGCGGCCCTGCTCGAAGTCGCCGTCGAGCCGGAGCTGTTCGGGCTGGCGGTGGACGAGTGGGCGGTGGCGGGCGGGGTGCCGCTGGGCGTGCAGCGGCCCGTGGTGCTGCGCCATCCCGTCGGCGGCGCACCCCCCGACGCGGCCGTCCGGTGGGCCCGGGTGCAGGCCGGACCCCTGCTCGACGAACGGGCGGACTGCATACGGGGCCGTCCGCGCAGCCCCTCCGCGCAATGGCTCGCGGGGCTGGCGGACAACACCGTGCCCGTGCACTGCCGGGCCGCCGGCCAGGAGCCCACGCTGGGCTCGCTGCACGCGGTCCGGGAGGCCGGATACGGGGTGGTGGTGTCGCGGCGCCCCCCGCCGGACCCGGGGGCCTCCTGCGCCCCGTTCCACCGGGGGCTGCGGGAGGAACTGGCCGACGCCGGACGGGCGCACATGCTGCCGCTGCGGCTCCAGGCCCTGCGGGCGCGGGCGTACGGCGCGGACCCGGACGCCTACTGGGCGGCGGGGGCCGCACTCGTGTGGGACGACCCGGCGAGGGCCCTGCCCGAGGACGAGCCGCTCCAGGGCGACCTGTGACCGGCAGGAGGGAGCAGCACCCATGAACGACGAGTGGCTCATCTACCGGGGTGTCGGCGAGCCCCACGACGGGATCGACGCCCTGCCGGACCCGCCGCCGTGGCGGGACTTCGACGGCGGGCCGGTGGACGGGGCCGGCCCCCCGGCGGGCGCGGCCGGCGCCGCCGACGGGGCCGTCGCCCGGCGGCTCGGGGCCCACCGGCAGGCCGCTCAGCTGCACCGGCCGGAGCCCGAGGAGCTGGACGCCGTCAACGCCGCCCTGTACCTGCGGCGGCCGCTGCTCGTGACGGGCTTCCCCGGGACCGGCAAGTCCACCCTCGCGCACGCCGTCGCCCACGAGCTGAAGCTGGGCCGGGTGCTGCGCTGGCCCGTGGTCTCGCGGACCGTGCTCCAGGACGGGCTCTACCGCTACGACGCCCTCGCCCGGCTTCAGGACGTCCAGCTCGCGGCCGGCGGCGGGACCCCCGGCGGGGCGCCCGGCATCGGCAAGTACATCCGGCTCGGACCGCTGGGCACCGCCCTGCTCCCGACCGGGCGGCCGCGCGTGCTGCTGATCGACGAACTCGACAAGAGCGACGTGGACCTGCCGAACGACCTGCTGAACGTGCTGGAGGAAGGGGAGTTCGCGCTCCCCGAGCTGGAGCGGGTCGCCGACACCGAGCCCGAGGTCCAGGTGCTCACCGACGACGGGGCGAAGGCCACCGTCCAGGGCGGCCGGATCCGCTGCCGGGCCTTCCCCTTCATCATCCTGACCAGCAACGGGGAGCGGGACTTCCCGGCCGCCCTGCTGCGGCGCTGCATCCAGCTCAAGCTCGGCCAGCCGGGCGAGAAACGGCTCGCCACCATGGTCCGGGCGCACCTGGGGGAGGAGGCCGCCCGGCTCGGCGCCGACCTGATCCGGGAGTTCCTCAGCCGCTCCCAGTCCGAACTCGTCGCCGCCGACCAGCTGCTGAACGCCGTGTACCTCACCCACTACGCCGCCCCGCCCACCCGGGAGGACCTCGCGGACCTGCTCATCCAGCGCCTCGACCGCCCGAGGTGAGGGGACGTGCCCATCCGTGAACTGGCCGCCCTGCTGCGCACCTGCGGGATCGACCCGACCGCCGAGGAGCTCGCCGACGCCCTGTGGCTGGCCGGGAAGATCCACGGGCCCGGACCGGTAGCCTCCCGGCCGGCCGTCCCCGGGGCGGAGGAGCAGGCTCCCGGGACGGAGACGGAGCCGGATGCCGGTACGGAGGCTGAGGATCCCGTCAGCCTGCCGGTGGGGCCCGTACGGGAGCCGACCGGGACGGAGGCGGGGGCCGAGGCTCCGGTCAGGCTCTATCCGGCCGGAGCGCGCCGCACCGCAGGGCCCGAGGGGGAGCTGCCGCAGGAACCGGGGGCACCCGTCCGCGTCCCCCGGGCCGCCGCACTGCCACGGATCCTCGACATCCAACGGGCCCTGCGCGCCCTCCAGCGGCACCGGCCGCCCGGACCGCCCGCCCGCACCGTGCTCGACGAGGACGCCACCGCCGAGGCCAGCGCCCGCGCACTCGGACTCGTCATCCCCGTCTTCCGCCCCGACACCCGCCGCGAGGCGACCGCACGGCTGGTCATGGACGCCTCCCCGTCGATGGCCGTCTGGCACGACATGTTCGAGGAACTGCGCGCCGTGTGCGAGCACCTGGGGGCCTTCCGGGACGTCCAGGTCCACTATCTGCACCGGCTCGCCGACGGCACGCCCGCACTCGGCCGCTGCCCCGTCCCCGCCCCCGGCCTGCGCTCCGGCGAACAGCTGCGCGACCCGACCGGACGCGCGCTGACCATGCTGGTCTCCGACTGCACCGGACCGCTGTGGCGGGAGGGTCAGGCACAGCGGCTGCTGCACCGCTGGGCCCAGTGCACCCCGTGCGTGGTCGTACAGCCGCTGCCGCAGCGGCTGTGGGGCCGGAGCTGGCTGCCGACCGAGCGCGGCACCCTCACCCGAATCGAGGGCGGCGGTGGGAAGCTGAAATTCCGGTCGGACCGGCCGCCGAGATCCGGACGGCCCACCGGCGGACTGGCCGTGCCCGTGCTGCCGCCCGGCGCCACCGCCCTCGGCGCATGGGCCCGCCTCGTCGCCGGGCTGGGGGCCGGGCCGGTACCGGCCGAGGTGGGCCGGGTCCTCGCCGGCCATCCCGCGGCCCCCGCGCCGCCGCCCGCGGCCGTACGGCCCCCGGCCGAGCTGGTGCGGCGCTTCCGCGCCTCGGCCGCCCCCCGCGCCGTCCAGCTCGCCGTGTACCTGTCGGCGGCCCCGCTGACGCTGCCCGTGATGCGGCTGGTGCAGCGCACCATGCTGCCGGACTCCGAACCGTCGGACCTGGCGGAGGTGCTCCTGAGCGGGCTGCTGCGGCGCAGCGGACCGGCTCCCGGGCAGTGGTACGAGTTCGTCCCCGGCGTGCAGGACGTCCTGCTGGGACCGCTCGGGCGGGACGAGGCCGCGCTGGTGCTGAAGCACTGTTCGGAGTACGTCCAGGCGCACTTCGGGCGGGGCGTGCGCAACTTCCCCGCCCTCGCGGTCTCCCAGCTGACCGGGGCGCCCGTGGCGGCGGACCCGGACGGCCCGCCCGACGCCGGGCGGCCACCCGCCGGGCCGCTCCCGCAGGCCTTCGCGCAGGTGTCGGCCAAGGTCGTACGGCGCTACCTGCCGGACGTCCCCGGCCTTCCCGGCCCGCCGGGCCCCGCAGAAGGAGACGCTCCGGCCGTACGGGAACCCGCGGCCGCGGCCCCGGGGCCCGGCAGGGCCTGGGCGGTGGCCACCGCCCGGGACCGGCTCGCCGACGCCGACGCCGACGAGCGGGCGCTGCACGAGGCCGTGGCGGTGCTGCGCCGCGCGGTCGCGGCCCCGGCCGGGCCGGGCGACCCCCCGGAGGAGGCGGAGACCGAGCTGGCGCGGGCCCTGCTGCGGCTGTGGGCGGCGGAACGCGATCCGGAGCTGCTCATCGAGGCCGGCCGGGCCGTCACCGGACTGCGGACGGCGGCGGCGCGGCTCGTACGCGGCCAGGTCCTGTACGAGCGGGCCCTGGCGGCCGCACCCGACGCGGAGCTGCTGGCGGCGGCCGACCGGGAGTTCGCGGCGGCGGGCACCCTCCCCGGACTGGACGGCCGGCTGCGCCGGGACTGCGCGGTGCGGCGCGCCCGGACCCTGATCCGGCTCAGCGAACTGCGGGACGACCCGGGGGCACTGCGGGAGGCCCGGGCCGCCCTGGAACCCCTCGTGGGCCCCGCCCCTGCCGCGGGCTCCGGCCCCGTTCCCGGACGCCGGGCACCGGAACCCGACCCGTACCCGGGGGACCCGCCCGGCGCGGCCGCGGGCCCCGAACTGCACCTGGCCCTGGGCCGGGTCCTGCTGGCCCTCCTGCCCCGCACCCCGGACCCGGCCGAGCGCGCGGAGCTGGCCGCTGGGGCCGCGGCCCGGCTGACCGCGGACCCGGCCGCCCCGCCCGAGGAGCGGGCCCGGGTCCGGGTCGAGCTGGCCACCGCCCTGCAACACCTGCCCGGCCGGCTGGAGGAGGCCGCCGAGCAGCTCGCCACGGCCCTGCAGGAGGCCGCTGGCGACCCGGAACTGCGGGTGGCGGCACTCCTCGGCATGGCCCGGGTGCGCCGGGCCCGGTACGAACGGGACGGGGACCCGGCGGCGCTGGAGGACGCCGCCGAGGCGTACGGCCGGGCCCGGCGCCTGATCCCCCGGGACGCCGACGCCTTCGGGGAACTGCTGCCCGAGTGGGGCGACGTACTCCTGGACCGGGCCGGCGCCACCGACGGGCGGCCCTTCACGGGGGCCGCCGTACGGGTCCTGCGCGACAGCCGGGCGGCCGTGCCGCAGTCCGACCCCCGGGCCGCGCACCGGCTGGCGCGGCTCGCCGCCGGGCTCAGGCTGCGCCACGCGTACGAGCGCGACCTGGTGGACCTGCGGGAGGCGGAGCACCTGCTGGAACTGGCGGTCCGGCAGAGCCGCAGCCCCCTGGAGCAGGCCCGGGCCTGGCGGGACCACGGCGACGTCCAGCAGGAGATCCACGGCCACACCCGGGCGGCCGACCGCCTGGACCGGGCGGCGGACTCCTACCGGCGGGCCTGGCGGTCGGCACTGGAGGCGGACCGGGAGGAGGACCGCGAGGAGGACCGGGACGCCGCGGTCGAGCTGGCCGCCCGGGTGCAGGAGCTGCGCGGGGAGGTGCTGGAGCGGCTGGCCCGGCCCCGGGCGGCGCTGGACGCGTACCGCTCCGCGCTGGAGCTGTGGACGCGGCACGCCGCGGGGCCCGCCGACGACCGGTACGAGGCGCTGCGCGCGCGGGTACGGGCCCTGGAGCCGGGCTCCTGAGGAACGCGCCGCCGGGCCGGTCCGCCGTTTCCGGGGACCGGCTACGGGGAAAGGGCAGGGCACCGTCGACGGTGCGACAACAGGGGGACGGGCGACGTATGGTGACGAAACGTCAGGACGTGTCCGCTACGGCCTCCCGGGCGGACTGCCCCGGGCGGCTGCCGGACCTCTCCGGGCTGGACCTGGCCGCACTGCGCGGCATCGACCATCCCGTGCTCGCCCAGGTGATCGAAGGCATGGTCGAGCGCGTGACGCACCCGGCCGAGATCCTGAACGCCTTCGACTCCGGGGTGGTCTGATCTGTCCCGGCCGCACGCGGATTGACCACTTTTCGCCGTTAGCGGGGGCCGCCCGGAGGGCAGGGATGGACCGTTCCCCGGGGTACCTCCCGGCGGCAGCTGGGGCAGGGAGGTGCGAGGCGATGAGGCGACCGGTACCGACCCCCGCCGCCCCGCCCGCCGCCTCGGACCCACCCGCAGCACCCCCCGGCCCGGCCGCCGCCCCCACCGTCCCCACCCCGGCGTCCGCCGGCGGCCCGGGGGCAGGTCCCGCGGGGCCCGGGTCCGACCCCCAACGCCCCGCGCCCGGCTCCTCCGGCCACGCCCCGGGGCCCTCCGGTTCCGGCCCGGGCCACGGGGGTCTACCCGCAGGAGCCCCGGACGCTGCCGCAGGCCCCGTCGGCCACTCAGGCCCCACGAGCCCCGTAGGCCCTGTCGGCCACTCAGGCCCCACCCCGCCGCCTTCCGGCCCGGCCGCCCGCCCCTCCGGCCCCGCCCCCGAGGCGGCGGCGTCCGGCCCCTCCGGCCCCGCCCCCGAGGCGGCGGCGTCCGGCTCCTCCGGCACCGCGCCCGAGGCGGCGGCGTCCGGCTCCTCCGGCCCCGCGCCCGACCCGGCGGCCAATGGCTCCTCCGGCCCCGCCCCCGAGGCGGCGGCGTCCGGCTCCTCCGGCCGTGCCGCGCAGTACCGGCGGCATGTCCTGCATGCCCCCTGGCCCTATGCCCGGCTCGACGTGCCGGCCCTGCGGGCCGCCGGGCACCGTCCGCATCCGATACGCCAGTTCGTGCTCAAGACCCGCAGCCGCTGCAACCTCGCCTGCAGTTACTGCTACGTCTACGAGATGGCCGACCAGAGCTGGCGCGGGCAGCCGCCCACCATGACCGCGGCCACCGCCGCCCGCGCCGCCGAGCGGATAGCCGAGCACGCCGCCACCCACCGCCCCGCCCGCATCGACCTGGTCCTGCACGGCGGCGAGCCGCTGCTCACCGCCCCGGCGGGGCTCGCCGCACCCGTGGACGCCGTACGGGCCGCCGTGGCCCGGGCCGCACCCCGCACCCGGGTCACCGCCACCGTCCAGACCAACGGCACCCTGCTCACCCGCGGCCGGCTCGCCGCGCTGCGGGCCGCCGGGATCCGGGTCGGGGTCAGCCTCGACGGGGGCCTGCCCGCACACAACACCCGGCGCGTGGACCGCGCCGGGCGGCCCGGCTTCGGTGCGGCCGCCCGCGGACTGCGCCTGCTGGCACGGCACCCGGACAGCTACGCCGGGGTGCTCTGCGTCATCGACCTCCGCCAGGACCCGGTGGAGACGTACGAGTCCCTGCTCGCCTTCGCCCCGCCCAGCCTCGGCCTGCTCCTCCCGCTCGCCAACTGGAGCTGCCCGCCGCCCGGCCACGGACCCGGCCGCCCCGCCCCGTACGCCGACTGGCTCGTCGCCGTCTTCGAACGCTGGTGGCACGACGGGGTGCGGCGCACCCGGATCCGGATCTTCGAGGAGATCATCGCCCTGCTGCTCGGTCTGCCCGCCGCCACCGAGACCCTCGGGCTCGCGCCCGCCACCACCGCCGTGATCGAGACCGACGGCTCCATCGAACAGGCCGACTCCCTGAAATCCGCGTACGAAGGCGCCGCCGCCACCGGCATGACCCTGGACACCCACAGCTTCGACCAGCTCCTGGACCACCCCGGCCTCGCCGCCCGCCAGCTCGGACGCGACGCACTCGCCCCCGGCTGCCGCGCCTGCGAACTGGTGGAGGTCTGCGGCGGCGGTCACTACCCGCACCGCTACCGCGCCCGGCAGGGCTTCCGCCAGCCGTCCGTGTACTGCGCCGACCTCACCGCCCTGATCCGCCACGTCGCCGCCGCCGTGCAGCGCGCCGCGGCCGTCCCCCCGGCGGCCGCCTCGTGACCACCTCGCTGACCTCCTTCACCGTCACCTCCGCGACCCTGCGCGCCCTCGCCTCCACCGAACCATCCGCGGAAGGGAGCCGCCTGGTCCGCGACGTACGCCGCTCCAAGCGCCTCGTCCTCCTGCGCGCCGTCCTCGACGCCGCACCCGGCGGCCCGGCCGGCGAGGCCGCCCACCACTGGGCCCTGCTGGAGGAGGCCGAACGGCGCGACCCCTGCGCCGTGCGCGACGTACTGCACTACCCGGCCACCGGCGTGTGGGCCGAGGAGACCCTGCGCCGGCTGCACGCCCCGTACGGCCCCGCCCCCGACCTCGCCCACCTCGGCGCCCTCGCCGCGGCCGCCGCCCTGCGCGCCGCCGTCTCCTTCCGCCTCACCCTGCGCCCCCAGCACGGCCGGCTCCTGCTGCCCACGCTGGGGCTGCTGCGGCCGGACCGGCCCGGCCCCCTCACCCTCACCGAACGCTCCTGGGACGCCGACGACCCCGCGACCCTGCCCCTGCACGCCCTGCCCGGAGGCGGGACCGCCCTCGACGACCTCGACCCCTACCGGGCCCCCGGAGCCGCGCACCCCGTCCCCGCCGTCCGCCCCGCCCGCCGGCTCACCCCCAAGGGGCACAAGCGCTGGGACACCCAGTGGTCGGGCGCGCTCACCCTCCTCCAGCGGTACGACACCGTCCGGGCCGAGGAGACCGTCCAACTGCTGCGCTCCGTCGTCCCGCTGGCCGGCGCCTCCCGCTCCCACGGCGCCACCCTGCCCGCGGCAGCCGGCTCCGTACTGGCCCGCGCACAGGCCCCGCCCGCGCTGGCCGCGACCCTCGTCCACGAGGTCCAGCACGGAAAGCTCAGCGCCCTCACCGACGTCCTGACCCTGCACACCGCCGACCGCACGCCCCGGCACTGGGCCCCCTGGCGCACCGCCCCGCGCCCCTTCGACGGCCTCCTGCACGGCGCGTACGCCCACCTCGCCCTGGCCGGGTACTGGCAGCGCGCCGCCCTCTACGGGGCCCGCGGCGCCTGGGCCCAGCACGCCAGGATCCGCGCCCAGGTCGCAGCCGTCCTCCCCGTCCTGCGGGCCCATCCCCGACTGACCACGGCCGGACGGGAGTTCACCGACGCCATGGCCGCCGCCGAGCTGGCCATGGACGACCTGCCGCCGCCGGCGGACCAGCACGCCACCGCCCGCCGGGCCGTGGAACGCGAACGCCTCGCCTGGTGCGCGGCCCACCCCGAACTCGCTCCGTTCACCCAGGTCTGACCGGGTCCGTACGGGTACCTGCTGCGGTACCTTTTCAACCCCGTCCACCGCCCGTATCCAGGGAGACGGCCGCATGACCGGTAGCCGGCAGGACTCCAGCCCGGCGGCTCAGCCGCCCCACCCGCCGCAGCACCAGGCGCAGCGCTTCGTCATCAGCTTCGCGGGATTCAACCGCCCCTGGGCCGTCTGGATCGCCCACCGCCTGGAAGAGCACGGACACCGCGTGGCCCTCCAGCGCTGGGACCCGCAGAACAGCCCCGGCCTCGCCCCGGCCCTCGACGACCTGGCCCGCTCCGGCAGCCGGGTCCTCCTCGTCCTCAGCGAACGCTACTTCTCCGCCGGCACCCACACCGAGGAGGCCTGGAACACCGCCCTGCGCACCGTCACCGACAGCCACCCCGACCGCTTCGCGGCCGTCTGCCTCACGGACGCCCCGCTGCCCAGCGCCGTCGCCGTACTGGAGAAGACCGACCTGTGGGGCGTGGACGCGTACGAGGCGGAGTACCGGGTGCTGCGCCGGCTGGAGCTGCCCACCGACCGGATCGGCACCGAGACCGGCCGCCGCGGCCCCCGCTTCCCCAACGACCCGCCCGAGATCTGGGGCCGCGTCCCGCGCCGCAACCCGCGCTTCACCGGCCGCAACGACGTCATCACCACCCTGCGCACCGCGCTGACCGAAGCCCCGCCCGGCGCCTGCGTCGTCACCCTCCTCGGCATGTCCGGCGTCGGCAAGACCCAAGTGGCCACCGAGTACGCCTACCGCTTCGCCTCCGAGTACGACCTGGTCTGGTGGGTCCCCGCCGAGGACCGGCCCACCCTGCGCGAACGCCTCGCCGAACTCGCCCCCGCCCTCGGACTGCCGCGCGGCGCGGGCAGCTACGGCGAACAGATCCGGGCCGTCCTCGAAGCACTGCGCCGCGGCTCCCCCTACCACCGCTGGCTGTTGGTCTTCGACGGCTGCGACAACCCCGACGACCTGACCGACCTCCTGCCCTCCGGCGCGGGCGACGTCATCATCACCTCCCGCAACCGTGCATGGGCCGCCCGGCACAGCAGCCTCGTCGAGGTCCCGCTCTACGCCCGGCCCGAATCCGTCACCTTCATCCGGCGGCGGGCGGTGCGCCTCACCGACCGGGAGGCCGACCAGCTCGCCGAAGCCCTGGAGGACTACCCCCTCGCCCTCGACCAGACCGCCGGCTGGCTCGCCGACTCCCCGCTCAGCGTCGGCGACTACCTCGCCCTGCTCCAGCGCCGCCTGGACTCCCGCGAGGCCGTCACCGTCTCCGACGACTACCCGCTGCCCTTCCCCACGGCCCTGGCCGTCCTCCTCAACAACATCCGGGAGAACCACCCCGACGCCCTGGCCCTGCTCCGGCTGTTCGTCTTCTTCGCCCCCGGACCGGTACCGCTGCGGCTGCTGCGCGAGTTCCCCGCCGACAACGTCCCCGAACGGCTCGCCGGACTCATCAACGACCAGATCCGGTGGAACGCGGCCCTCAACAAGCTCGTCCAGTTCTCCGTGGTCCGCCTGGAGTACTCCGACCTGCCGGTGGACGAGGGCGGCGGCGGCCTGGAGACCGTCCAGCTGCACCGCATGGTCCACGGCATCGTCCGCGAGAACCTCTCCGAGGCCGAGGCCGGACCGCTCGCCCGCGCCGTCCGCCAGGTCCTCGCCGCCGCCGACCCCGGCCACCCCTCCGACGCCCGCCTGTGGCCCCGGTACGCCGAACTCGTCCCCCACCTGGCCCCCTCCGGGGTGCTCACCAGCAGCAACCCGCGCATCCAGAACTTCCTGCTGCACTGCCTGCGCTACCTGATCCTCGCCGGGGAGTACCGCACCTGCCTGCGGCTGTGCGAGGACACCGACCGGTCCTGGCGGGCCATGCTCGGCGAGGACCACCCCAAGGTCCGCGAACTCAGCTACCCCTACGGCGGAGCCCTGCGCAACCTCGGGCTCTTCCCCCGCGCCGGAGTCCTCACCCGGGCCGTCGCCGACCGGCTCACCCGCGAACGCGGGGAGCGGGACCTGCAGACCCTGCGCGCCCGCAGCGCCTACGGCGGCGTCCTGCTGTGCACCGCCGCCTTCGAACCGGCCCGCGAGATCTTCGAACACTGCCTCGCCACCTACCGGGAACTCCTCGGCGAGGACGACTCCACCACCCTCGACGCCCAGAACAACCTGGCCGCCACCTACCGGCTGCTCGGCCGCTACCAGGACGCCTACGACCTCGACCTGGACACCCTGCGCCGCCGCGAGCGCGTCCTGCGGCCCCTGCACATCTCCACCCTCGCCTCCGGCATCGCCTGCGCGATGGGGCTGCGCCTGATGGGCCGCTACCGGGAGGCCCAGACCCGCCAGGAACAGGGCGTCAAACTCAACACGCAGGTGCTCGGCCCCGGCCACCCGCAGACCCTGCGCGCCGAGCACAACCTCGGGCAGTGCCTGCGCCGCTCCGGAGACGTCCCGGGAGCCGGCCTGCGGCTGCGGACCGTGTGGGAGCGGGCCACGAGGGTCTTCGGCGCCGACTACCCGTGGACCCTGATGGTGGCCTCCGACTACGCCACCTACCTCAGGGAGTACGGGGACGTCGGCGAGGCCCGCCGGATCTCCGAGGACGTGGTCCGCGGCTACCGCTCGCAGCTCGGCCCCGGTCACCCGTACAGCATCGGCACGCTCGGGAACCTCGGCCTGGTGCTACGGGCCCAGGGCGACCGCCAGGAGGCCCTGGACCTCGCCGAACGCGCCCTCACCGGGATGCGCGGAGCCCTCGGCGGCCGGCACCCCTGGACGCTGGGCTGCGCCCTGAACGCCACCGGTCACCGCAACATCACCGGCCGCCTGCAGGACGCGCTGTCCCTGAGCCGGGACACGCTGCGCACCGCCGAGCGGGTCCTCGGGCCCGACCACCCGATGACCCTCAGCGCCCAGATCGCCCTCGCCGCGGACCTCCGGTCGGTACGGGAGGACGCGGAGGCGGCCGAACACGAGGACGCGGGCATCAAGGGCCTCACCCGCACCCTGGGCGCCCAGCACGTCCACACCGTCTCGGCGAAACAACGGACGAGGCCGTACTGGGACTTCGAGCCCCAGCCGTGACACCCAGGCCCGGAGCCCGGAACGGCCGGAAGGCCCGGCCCCCCGAGGGGAGGCCGGGCCTTCCGTACTGCTGAGCCGCGCAGCGACTACGCCTCGAAGACCTCGTTCAGCAGGAGCTGCTGCTCGGCCTGGTGGCGCTTGGCCGAGCCCACCGCCGGGGACGAGCCGTGCGGCCGCGAGATGCGCCGCAGACGCTCGCCCGCCGGGACCTCCGCGCCGACCGCCAGGTCGAGGTGGTCGATCAGGTTCAGCGCGATGAACGGCCACGCACCCTGGTTCGCCGGCTCCTCCTGCGCCCAGATGTACTTCGCCGCGTTCGGGAACTTGGCGATCTCCGCCTGGAGTTCCGCACCGGCCAGCGGGTACAGCCGCTCGATGCGGATGATCGCGGTGTCGGTGATGCCGCGCTTCTCCCGCTCGGCCTCCAGGTCGTAGTAGACCTTGCCCGCGCAGAAGACGACCTTGCGGACCGCGTTCGGGTCGACCGTGCTGTCACCGATGACCGGACGGAACGAACCGTTCGTGAACTCCTCCGCCTTCGACGCCGCGGCCTTCAGACGCAGCATCGACTTCGGGGTGAAGACGATCAGCGGCTTGTGGTGCGGGTTGTGGACCTGCCAGCGCAGGAGGTGGAAGTAGTTCGACGGAAGGGTCGGCATCGCGACCGTCATGTTGTCCTGCGCGCACATCTGGAGGAAGCGCTCCGGGCGGGCGGACGAGTGGTCCGGGCCCTGGCCCTCGTAGCCGTGCGGCAGGAGCAGCGTGACGCCGGAGGTCTGGCCCCACTTCTGCTCGGCCGAGGAGATGAACTCGTCGACGACGGTCTGCGCGCCGTTGACGAAGTCACCGAACTGGGCCTCCCAGAGGACCAGCGCGTCCGGACGGGCCAGCGAGTAGCCGTACTCGAAGCCCATGGCCGCGTACTCGGAGAGCAGCGAGTCGTAGACGTTGTAGCGGGCCTGGTCGTCCGACAGGTACTGCAGCGGGGTGTAGTCCTCGCCGGTCTCCCGGTCGATGAGGACCGCGTGACGCTGGCCGAACGTGCCGCGGCGGGAGTCCTGGCCGGACAGCCGGACCGGGGTGCCCTCCATCAGCAGCGAACCGAAGGCCAGGGTCTCGCCCATGCCCCAGTCGATCGTGCCCTCGTCGATCATCGCCGCGCGGCGCTGCAGCTGCGGCAGCAGACGCGGGTGGACGGTGACGTGGTCGGGGATGTTGACCTGGGACTCGGCGATCCGCTTCACGACCTCCTGGGAGACCGCGGTGTTCACGGTGACCGGGAACTCCTGCGCGGTCTGCGCGGGCGCCACCGGAGCGCCGGCGGCGGGCTGCGCGGCGGCCTCGCGGACCTCCGCGAAGACCTTCTCCAGCTGGCCCTGGAAGTCCTGGAGCGCCTGCTCGGCCTCTTCCAGCGTGATGTCGCCACGACCGATGAGGGACTCGGTGTACAGCTTGCGCACCGAGCGCTTCTTGTCGATCAGGTCGTACATCAGCGGCTGCGTGAAGGCCGGGTTGTCGGACTCGTTGTGGCCGCGGCGGCGGTAGCAGATGAGGTCGATGACCACGTCCTTGTTGAACGCCTGACGGAACTCGAAGGCGAGCCGCGCGATGCGGACCACGGCCTCCGGGTCGTCGCCGTTCACGTGGAAGATCGGCGCCTCGATCATGCGGGCCACGTCGGTCGCGTACATCGACGAACGCGAGGACTCCGGGGCGGCGGTGAAGCCGACCTGGTTGTTGATGACCACGTGCACGGTGCCGCCGGTGCGGTAGCCGCGCAGCTGCGACATGTTCAGGGTCTCGGCGACCACACCCTGGCCCGCGAAGGCCGCGTCGCCGTGCAGGGCCAGCGGGAGGACCGTGAAGTCCGTGCCGCCCTTGTTGATGACGTCCTGCTTGGCGCGGGCGACACCCTCCAGGACCGGGTCCACGGCCTCCAGGTGGGAGGGGTTCGCGACGAGCGAGACCTTGATCTGCTCGCCGTCCAGGCCCGTGAAGGTGCCCTCGGCACCCAGGTGGTACTTGACGTCGCCGGAGCCGTGCATCGACTTCGGGTCGAGGTTGCCCTCGAACTCGCGGAAGATCTGCGCGTACGACTTGCCGACGATGTTCGCGAGCACGTTCAGGCGGCCGCGGTGGGCCATGCCGATGACGACCTCTTCGAGGCGGGCCTCGGCGGCCGAGTCGATGACGGCGTCGAGCAGCGGGATGACGGACTCGCCGCCCTCCAGCGAGAACCGCTTCTGGCCCACGTACTTCGTCTGCAGGAAGGTCTCGAAGGCCTCCGCAGCGTTCAGCCGGCGCAGGATGCGCAGCTGCTCCTCGCGCTCCGGCTTGGAGTGCGGGCGCTCGATGCGGTCCTGGATCCAGCGGCGCTGCTTCGGGTCCTGGATGTGCATGAACTCGACGCCGGTGGTGCGGCAGTACGAGTCGCGCAGCACGCCGAGGATGTCGCGGAGCTTCATCATCGACTTGCCGGAGAAGCCGCCGACCGCGAACTCGCGCTCCAGGTCCCACAGGGTGAGGCCGTGCTCGGTGATGTCCAGGTCGGGGTGCTTGCGCTGCTTGTACTCCAGCGGGTCGGTGTCGGCCATGACGTGGCCGCGGACCCGGTAGGAGTGGATCAGTTCGAAGACGCGGGCGGCCTTCGTGACGTCGTCGTCGTGCGAGGCGTCGATGTCCCGGTTCCAGCGGACCGGCTCGTACGGGATGCGCAGCGCCTCGAAGACGTCGTCGTAGAACCCGCTCTCGCCGAGCAGCAGGTTCGCGACGATCCGCAGGAACTCGCCGGAGGCCGCGCCCTGGATGACCCGGTGGTCGTAGGTCGAGGTCAGGGTCATGACCTTGGAGATGCCCAGCTTGTTCAGGGTGTCCTGCGAGGTGCCCTGGAACTCGGCGGGGTAGTCCATGGAGCCGACGCCCATGATGACCGACTGTCCGGGCATCAGGCGGGGCACGGAGTGCACGGTGCCCAGGCCGCCGGGGTTGGTCAGCGAGACGGTGACGCCGGTGAAGTCGTCCATCGTCAGCTTGCCGACGCGGGCGCGGCGGACGATGTCCTCGTAGGCCTGCCAGAACTCGAAGAAGTTGAGGGTCTCGGCCTTCTTGATGCCGGCGACGACGAGCTGGCGGTCGCCGTTGGGCTTCACCAGGTCGATCGCGAGACCGAAGTTGATGTGCTCCGGCTTGACCAGGGTCGGCTTGCCGTCCTTCTCCGCGAAGGAGTAGTTCATGGCCGGCATGGCCTTGATCGCCTGCACCATCGCGTAGCCGATGAGGTGCGTGAAGGAGATCTTCCCGCCCCGGGCGCGCTTGAGGTGGTTGTTGATGACGATGCGGTTGTCGAACAGGAGCTTCACCGGGACGGCGCGGACGGACGTGGCCGTCGGGACGTCGAGGGAGGCGTTCATGTTCTTGGCTACGGCGGCAGCCGGGCCGCGGAGCGTCACCAGCTCGGGGCCGGCGGGGGCCTCGGTGGCGGGCGCGGCCTGCTTGGCTGCGGGAGCGGGGGAGGCGGGCGCGGCAGCCGGTGCGGCGGCGGCCGGGGCCTGGGAGGTGACAGTCACAGCAGGGGCACCAGAGGGGGTGGCAGGAGCAGGGGCAGGAGCTGACACAGGCGGAGGGGTCGGCGCGGCGACAGCCGCTCCGGAGGGGCTGTTGCCCGCACCGGGCGCGGAGGCCGGGGCGGACGCTGCGGCGCTCGCCGCCCCCGTGGCGGCGGCGACGGCGGCCTGCGGGGCTACGGCGACGGTGGTGGCGGCCTGTGCGGAGGCGCCGTCCGTCGTCGTCGGGGACTTCTTCGGCTCTTCGGCCTTCACCGGAGCGGCAGCGCCCCCCGGCTGGTAGTCGGCGAAGAAGTCCCACCAGGCCCGGTCGACCGAGTTCGGGTCCTGGAGGTACTGCTGATAGATCTCGTCGACGAGCCATTCGTTGGCACCGAAGCCTGAGGCAGGGTTCTTCCCGCCCTCTGCTGCTTCGGTCGTGGTGCTCGGGTTACTG
Source organism: Streptomyces sp. NPDC058646 (assembly GCF_042716875.1). NCBI lineage: Bacteria > Bacillati > Actinomycetota > Actinomycetes > Kitasatosporales > Streptomycetaceae > Streptomyces > Streptomyces sp. NPDC058646. Next base: position 235,315 of record NZ_JBHXRK010000010.1, read on the forward strand.
GGGGACTGTGGCGACACGGCGGCAACCGCCCTCTTCCGCTTCACAAGGTATGGACAGCGGGAATAAAGGCTACGCCTCCTGGACCGCCTGATGCAGACCGGGCGGGACATCCGTCACGTAGGTCACATCGAACGGCGGGTTTCATCACCTGGAATGGCGGGAAACCAGCAGGGTTCGGGTAGGGGGCACCGAGGTTGCGGCCCCCTTGGCTTCGCACCCCTGACGACCCCGGGCACGTGTGGCCGAGATCATGTCCTTCCCACTCGAACCCTACGTCAACCCGGCGCCTGCGAGCTGCCCGGAAGCGTGACAAGGATGCGGCAGCCCCGTGACGATTCGGCCACCCCGATGTGCCCGCCGTGCAGCTCCACGGCCCACCGGGCGATCGCCAGGCCCAGCCCGGTGCCGCCGTCCCCGCCCCGTGCGCTGCCCCGGTTGAACCGCTCGAACACCAGGTGCCGCTCCGACTCCGGGATGCCGGGCCCCTCGTCGCGCACCTCCAGGGCCAGGCTCCCGGGCTCCTCGCCCGCCCGGGCCCGGACCGTCACCCGGCCGTGCGCGGGACTGTGCTTGACCGCGTTGTCGATCAGATTGGCCACCACCTGGTGCAGGCGCTCCGCGTCCGCGTACGCCCACAGCTCCGGCGGGAACACGTCCAGGTGCAGGTGCACGTCGTTGCGGGTGTGCCCGCCCGAGCCGGAGGACAGCCCCGGCCGCCCGGCCGCCGCCAGGGCCGACTCCTTCAGCACCCCCGACAGGTACGGCCACACCTCGAACCGGCGGGTCCGCAGCGGGACCACCCCGTTGTCCACCCGCGACAGGTCCAGCAGGGTCTCCACGAGCCGGCCCAGGCGCTCCGTCTGCTTCAGCATCGTCCGCATGGTCTCCGGATCGGCGGCCGAGACCCCGTCCACCACGTTCTCCAGCACCGCCCGCAGCGCCGCGATCGGCGTGCGCAGCTCGTGCGAGACGTTGGCCACCAGCTCCTTGCGGTGCCGGTCCACGGCCTCCAGGTCGTCCGCCATCAGGTTGATCGTCGAGGCCAGGTCGCCCAGCTCGTCCCGGCGCCCCGCCCCGCGGACCCGGCGGGTGTAGTCCCCCCGGGAGATCGCCCGGGCCACCGTCGTCATGTCGTCCAGCGGCGCCGTCAGGCTGTGCGCCACGAACTGGGTGATCAGCATGGAGGCGATCACCGAGAAGACCGTGATGAACCGCAGCTCGGTGTCCGTGCGCAGGGCCACCAGCAGCAGCCCCGTGGTGATGAACACCGACACCACGACCAGGGTGCCCAGCTTGGTCTTGATCGAGAAGGGCGAGAAGGGCCGGAGCCCCGCCCCGGACCGCTGCCCGGGCCGGCCGCTCATGCCTGGGCCGGGGTCTCCAGGGCGTACCCGACGCCGTGGACCGTACGGATCCGCTCCGCGCCGATCTTGCGCCGCAGGGCCTTGATGTGGCTGTCGACCGTACGCGTCCCGGAGGCGTCGGCCCAGTCCCACACCTCCGCCAGCAGCTGCTCCCGGGAGAGCACCGCCCGCGGGGTCCCCGCCAGGCACACCAGCAGGTCGAACTCGGTCGGCGTCAGGTGCACGTCCTCGGCCTGCACCCGGACCCGGCGCTGCGCGTGGTCGATCTCCAGGTCGCCCAGGCGCAGGGTGGCCCCGCGCGGGGCGTGCGCGGCGAGCGTGGCCCGCTCGACGCGCCGCAGGAGCACGTGGACCCGCGCGGCCAGCTCGCGCATCGAGAACGGCTTCGTCATGTAGTCGTCCGCGCCGACCCCGAGCCCGACCAGCAGGTCGGTCTCGTCGTCCCGGGCGGTGAGCATCAGCACCGGGACCGGCCGCTGCGCCTGGACCCGCCGGCAGACCTCCAGCCCGTCGAAGCCCGGCAGCATGATGTCCAGCACCAGCAGCTCCGGCAGCCAGCTCTCGGCCGCGGCCACGGCGGCCGGGCCGTCCGGAGCCGTCTGCACCTGGAAGCCCTCGGCGCGCAGCCGGGCCGCGATGGCCTCGGCGATGGTGCGGTCGTCCTCGACGACGAGCACACGCCGCTGGGCGCCGGGGGTCGCCGCAGCGCTGTTGTGGGTCGTGTGTGTCTGTTCCATGTCCGGTCCCGCCCCGTGATGATCCCGCGTGATGGGGTGCAGCGTAGAGGAGGCACCGGCCTGCGGCTATGCGGGGTTCGGACAGGCCGGGCTCCGGCCGGGCTCGGAGGATGCGCCGGGCGGCCCGTCCCGCGGCGCTCTAACCCGCGGTAAACGGAGGCAGGGCGTCCAGTATCTTGGCCAGAACCGGAGGCAGGGCTTCCTGCTCAGCGGCCACCTCGTGGCCGCCGTGCACGAAGGCGTACACGAACCCGTCGTACACCTTGGGGCTGCCCGTCGAGAGCCTCGGCAGCCCCGCGAAGTCCGCCTCCCGGAGCGCGGTGCGCAGCTGCCCGAGCCGGTCCGGGGACAGCTTCCCGGCGCCCTCCGGTTTCGCCGTCCGGTCCAGCCGGCTCCACGAGCCGTCGCCCTTGACGGCCAAGGTGTGCGTGTCGCCCGCGAAACCGCCGCTGCGGGAGACCCGGACGAGCGTCTCCGTGGCCGCCGGGGTCCCGCCCGCCGTCGCGGAGGCGGCCGGGGGCTCCGTGACCGTCGGGGCAGCGGGCGAAACCGACGGGGACGCAGGGGCCGACGCAGCCGGCGGCGGGCTCGTGCTCGCGCCGGAGCCCGGCTCCGAGCCGGCCGCCGGGGCCGTGGCCGACGCCGGGGGCGCGTCGTCGCCGCCCCCGCCCCCGTCCCCGGACGACCCGCACCCCGCCAGGACCGCCGTACTCAGCAGCACCGCCGCCACCGCTCGGAACGCGCGCACACCCACCTCCACGGGTACGGGGCCGAACCCCGAGTATGGAGTCCCCGTACCGGGACCGACAGCACCTGGAGGCCGCCATCCGCCGCATCGCTCCCTGGCGCGTGCTGCCGCCGCTGCTCGCCGCGGCCCTCGGCGTCTGGGGCCTGCCGCGCGAAGGCAGCATGTGGCGCGACGAATCCGTCACCTGGCAGGTCGCCCACCGGCCCCTGGGCCAGCTCTGGGAGCTGCTCGGCCAGGTCGACGCCGTGCACGGCCTGTACTACCTGCTGATGCACGGGGCGTTCCTGGCCTGGGACGGCGGCCTGTGGACGCTGCGGCTGCCCTCCGTCGCCGCCACCGCCCTCGCGGCCGCCGGGGTCGCCGCCGTCGCCCACCGCCTGGCGGGGGAGCGGGCCGCGCTGGTCGCCGGACTCGCCTACGCCGCACTGCCGCCCGTCCAGATGTACGCCCAGGAAGGCCGCTCCTACGCCCTGGTCGCGGCGGCCGTGGTGTGGGCCACCTACCTGATGCTGCGCGAGCGCTGGACGGCGTACGCCGCGGTACTGCTGCTCGGCTGCTGGCTGCACGAGTTCGCGGTCCTGGCCCTGCTCGCCCACGCCTTCACCGCCCGGCGCTCGCGCGGCTGGCGGTGGAGCGCCGCGGCCGTCGTCGTCCTGCTGCTGCCGCTGGCCCTGGTCAGCGCCCGCCAGGCCCAGCAGCAGCTCGGCTGGCTCGGGCGGCCGAGCTGGCAGGACTGGACGGCGTACGGGGTCCTCGCGGCCGCCGCCCTGCTGCTCGCCCGGGGCGCCCCCCGGGACCTCGTACGGGTCGCCCTGCCCCTGGCCCTGCTCCCGCCCGGCCTGCTGATGGCGGTCTCCCTGCTGCACCCCTGGTACGTCGACCGGTACGTGCTCTACGCCCTGGCCGGGCTCGCCCTGCTCGCCGGGGCCCGCCTGGCCGCGGCACGGCACTGGTGGCCGTGGCTGGTCGTCGCCGCGCTGCTGGTGCCCTTCGGCTGGTGGTCGGCCTGGCTGCGCACCCCGCAGAGCCGCAAGGACGACGTCCTCGCCGTGGCCGCGGCCGTCCGCGAGCGGGCCCGGCCCGGGGACGCCGTGCTGTTCATGCCGTCCCGGCGCCGCGAGTGGCTGCTCTCCTCGCCCGGGGCGTACGAGGGCCTGCGCGACGTGGCCCTGGCCCGTTCCCCGGCGGCTTCGCGCAGCCTCCAGGGCACGGAGCTGACCGCGGAGCGGATCCGTGCCGCCCTGGCGGGCGCGGACCGGGTGATCGCCCTGCAGGACCCGGAGGACCAGCCCCTGGACCCGTACCCCGCCGAAGCGGCCAAGCGCGCCGCCCTGGCCTCCGGCTTCGACCTCTGCTCGGCCACCGGGGTACGCGGCGCACGCGTCACCGTGTACGCCCGGCCGGGCGGGTGCGGCTAGGGGCTGTCCGGCGGGCCCCGTCGGTGTCGCGGCCGGCGCGGGTGCCGGGGTGTGCGGGCGCCGGGGTGTGAAGCCCCCGCGTCGCCGTGCGGGCCCGGCCGGGCGGGTGCGGCCCCGGGGTTTCCCCGGGGGTGGGGTCGGTACAGGGCGTAGGGTTCCGCGGCTCGCGGGGGGTACCGGGGGTCGACGGCGTTCCGCGTCGCGGTGCACGGCACCGGACGACCCGGGCTGATCCCGCCCCGACCGGCGAGGCGCCTCCGAGGGCGGGGGCCGTGCCCCCTCGGCCCGCACCACCGGGGTGGCTGCGGGGGCGAGGCGGGCGCGGGCGAGGATGGGGCGACCCACGTCGCACTGGAGCCGGACCGCACCCGGGCCCACCCGGCCCGGGTGCGGCCGGCCGAGCCCGGAGGTGCCGCATGCCCCCAACTCCCCACGCCGCCCCCCAGCCGCAGGCGTCCGAGCCGCCCGCGCCCTGGAACTCCGAGCACGCACCCGGGCCCCCTGCGCCGCCGGAGCCGGAGGGTGCGCCGCCGGCCTCCGCGTCCCCGGAGGCCTGGCACGCGCCCCAGCACCCTGCGTCCCCGGAGCCCGGGCGGGCGCCGTCGGGCGGCGGGACGGGGGGACCGGGGCCCGGGCCGTTGCCCGGGGTGCTCGTCGGGGTCGGCTGGGTCGCGGAGCGGCTCGGGGCCCCCGGGCTGGTGCTCTTCGACGCCTCCGTCGGCGCCCACCGCGGTGCGGACCACCGGATCCCGGGCGCCCGCCCGTTCGACCTCGACGGCGCCCTGTCCGACCACGACGCACCCGCCCCGCACACCATGCCCGGCCCGGCCGCGTTCACCGAGGCGCTGCGGGCCCTCGGCGTCGACGACACCGACACCCTCGTCGTCTACGACGCGGCCGGCGTCTACTCCAGCGCCCGCGCCTGGTGGATGCTGCGCGCCATGGGCTTCGACCGGGCGGCCGTGCTCGACGGCGGACTGCCCGCCTGGACGGCCGCGGGCCTGCCCGTCGAGGCCGCCGGCCCGGCCTACGAGGGCCCGCGCGGCTCGTTCACGGCCCGCCCCCGTGCCGGGCTGCTCGTCGGCAGCGCCACCGTCACCGCCGCCCTGGCCGACCCGGCCGCGGCCGTCCTGGACGCCCGGACCCGGGGGCGGTTCGCCGGCATCGCGCCCGAACCCCGCCCCGGCCTGCGCGGCGGCCACATGCCCGGCGCGGTCAACCTGCCGTTCGGCGAGCTCCAGGGACCAGACGGGCGCATGCGGCCGCCCGCCGAACTCCGCGAGGCCTTCGGGGCGGTGGCCGGGGACCGGCGGCGGCTGTACTTCAGCTGCGGCTCGGGCGTCACGGCCTGCGTGCTGGCCCTCGGCGCGGACCTCGCCGGGTACCGGGACCTGGCCGTGTACGACGGCTCCTGGAGCGAATGGGGCATGCCCTCCGACCTCCCGGTGACCACGGGCCCGGCAGCAGGCCCCGCGGCGGAACCGGTGGCGGGACCGGCGACCGGGGGATAACCCCACCCGGGGCCCGGGTACCGGCCCCATCGGCTGCGCGGCGCCCGCTGCCCCAGGATCGAGACATGAGACCTCACGCCCCGTCACATCGCCTCGCGCGCACGGCAGCCGCCGCCCTCGGCGCCGGACTGCTCCTGGCAGGCTGCTCCTTCACCGACGGCCCGGAGCGGACGGCGAGCGCCGACGCCACCGTCACCGAGGCCGTCACCGAGGTGGAGCTGACGGGTGCCCGCTCCGGTTCCATCGAGGTGGTCCCCGGCGCCGGCACGGGCGTCACCGTCCGCCGTACCGTCCACTACCGCGGCGACACCCGGCCCGCCCCCGGCCAGCAGGTCTCGTCCGGAGTCCTGACCTTCACCGACGGCTGCTCCGGCAGCTGCGTCATCGACTACCGCCTGGAGGTCCCCGCCTCCGCCACCGTCCGGCTCGGCAACAGCAGCGGGAAGATCGCCGTGACCGGGGTGGCGGCCGCCGACCTGACGTCCGGCTCCGGCGCGGTCCGGGCCGACCGGGTCGCGGGCCCGCTGAAGATCCGCACCTCCTCGGGCGAGATCACCGCGACCGGCCTGGCCGGTCCGAGCGCCGACGTCCGCTCCGGCTCGGGCGACGCCCGCCTGGACTTCACACGGGCGCCGGCCTCGGTCGCCGCCGAGACCACCTCCGGCGACGTCACCCTCGAGGTCCCCGCGGCCGCGTACCGCCTCGCGGTCTCGACGACCTCCGGCGACCGCGAGGTCTCCCTCCCCGCCGACCCGGCGGCCCCCTCCTCCCTCTCCGCGAAGACCACCTCGGGCGACGTGCGCATCTCCGCCGCCGACTGACCGGCGCACGGCCGCCGCGGGCTGTTCGCCCGGGGCGAACGGGTGTTGGGGAACACCAGGGGGCGCAGATGCATTGAGTCGGCATAGCTCAACTTCACTGCCGGAGGGAAGATCATGGCTTCGACGTCCGTAACGCTCACCCTGCCCGTGCTGCCGCTTGACGACGAGGTCGTGCTGCCCGGAATGGTGGTCCCCCTCGACCTGTCCGACGCCGAGGTGCGGGGGGCCGTCGAGGCCGCCCAGGCGGCGGCCGGGACCGGGAAGCCCCGGGTGCTGCTGGTTCCGCGCATCGACGGCAAGTACACGGGCACCGGGGTGCTGGGGACCGTCGAGCAGGTCGGCCGCCTCTCCGACGGGGACCCCGGCGCACTCATCCGCGGCCGCGGCCGCGTCCGCATCGGCGCCGGGACCACCGGCCCGGGCACCGCGCTCTGGGTCGAGGGCGAAACCGTGGAAGAGAACGTGCCGGACCCGCTGCCCGGCGCGGTCGCCGAGCAGGTCAAGGAGTACAAGGCGCTGGCCACCAGCTGGCTCAAGAAGCGCGGGGCCTGGCAGGTCGTCGACCGGGTCCAGCAGATCGAAGGGGTCTCCGCCCTCGCCGACAACTCCGGGTACTCCCCCTTCCTGACGGTCGAACAGAAGGTCGAGCTGCTGGAGACCGGTGACGCCGTCGCCCGCCTCGGGCTCGCCGTCAAGTGGCTCCGCAACCACCTCGCCGAGCAGGACGTGGCCGAGTCCATCGCCAAGGACGTCCAGGACGGCGTCGACAAGCAGCAGCGCGAGTTCCTGCTCCGCCGCCAGCTGGAGGCGGTCCGCAAGGAACTCCGCGAGCTGAACGGCGAGAAGGAAGGCGAGGAGTCCGACGACTACCGGGCCCGCGTCGAGGCCGCCGACCTCCCCGAGAAGGTGCGGGAGGCGGCGCTCAAGGAGGTCGAGAAGCTGGAGCGGTCCAGCGACCAGTCGCCCGAGGGCTCCTGGATCCGGACCTGGCTCGACACCGTCCTGGAACTCCCCTGGAACGAGCGCACCGAGGACCGGTACGACATCCAGGGCGCGCGGGCCGTCCTCGACGCCGAGCACGCGGGCCTCAGCGACGTGAAGGACCGCATCACCGAGTACCTCGCCGTGCGCAAGCGGCGCTCCGAGCGCGGCATGGGCGTCATCGGCGGACGGCGCGGCGGCGCGGTCCTCGCCCTCGTCGGACCGCCCGGGGTCGGCAAGACCTCGCTCGGCGAGTCGGTGGCCCACGCCATGGGCCGCAAGTTCGTCCGGGTCGCACTCGGCGGCGTACGGGACGAGGCCGAGGTGCGAGGACACCGGCGGACCTACGTGGGCGCCCTGCCGGGCCGTATCGTCCGCGCGATCAAGGAGGCCGGGTCCATGAACCCGGTGGTGCTCCTCGACGAGATCGACAAGGTCGGCTCCGACTTCCGCGGCGACCCGGCCGCCGCCCTGCTGGAGGTCCTCGACCCGGCCCAGAACCACACCTTCCGGGACCACTACCTGGAGGTGGAACTGGACCTGAGCGATGTGGTGTTCCTGGCCACGGCCAACGTCCTGGAGGCCATCCCGGAAGCCCTCGCCGACCGGATGGAGCTGGTCCGCCTGGACGGCTACACCGAGGACGAGAAGGTCGTCATCGCCCGCGACCACCTCCTGCCGCGCCAGCTGGAGCGCGCCGGGCTCGGCACCGACGAGGTGGTCCTGGAGGAGGACGCCCTGCGCAAGCTGGCCGGGGAATACACCCGCGAAGCGGGCGTACGCACCCTGGAGCGCTCCCTCGCGCGCCTGCTGCGCAAAATGGCCGCACAGCACGAACTGGGCGAACGCGAGCTGCCCTTCCGTATCGGCGCGGACGATCTGCGCGCCCTGATCGGGCGGCCGCACCACGTACCGGAGTCCGCCCAGGACCCGGCCGAGCGGCGCACCGCCGTACCCGGTGTGGCCACCGGCCTCGCCGTCACCGGTGCCGGCGGCGACGTGCTCTTCGTCGAGGCCTCGCTGGCCGACCCGGAGACGGGCGCGGCGGGCCTGACCCTGACCGGCCAGCTCGGCGACGTCATGAAGGAGTCGGCGCAGATCGCCCTCAGCTTCCTGCGCTCGCACGGCGCGGAACTGGAACTCCCCGTCGCCGACCTCAAGGACCGGGGCGTGCACATCCACTTCCCGGCGGGCGCGGTCCCCAAGGACGGCCCGAGCGCGGGCATCACCATGACCACCGCGCTCGCCTCGCTGCTCTCCGGGCGGCAGGTGCGCACCGACGTGGCGATGACCGGCGAGGTCTCGCTCACCGGGCGGGTCCTGCCGATCGGCGGGGTCAAGCAGAAGCTGCTCGCCGCGCACCGGGCCGGACTGACCACGGTGATCATCCCGAAGCGCAACGAGGCCGACCTGGACGACGTCCCGGCCGAGGTGCTGGCGGGGCTGGAGGTGCACCCGGTGACGGACGTGCGCCAGGTCCTGGAACTCGCCCTGGAACGGGCGGAGGTCCCGGTCGCCGCGGCCGCCTGACCGCCGCTCGACCGGTGCTCCGCCGGGCCGCCACGGCCCGGCGGCACCGGCGGCCGGGCGGACGGCCCGGGAACCCGCCGCGGCGGGGCCCCGGGCCGTCGCCGCGCGCGCTGCGAAATACTGGCCGCTCACACCACCGATGGGAGCGGGACGTGCACGGGAGCGAAGACCAGGAGTTCCTTGCCCTGGAGCGGGAGCTGTCCGTCTTCCTCCGGCGCGCCCGCGCCTCGTCCGGGGAGATGGCCCGCGCGCTGCACCCCGAGCTGGAGCCCGCCGCGTACGGGCTGCTCACCCGTCTGGAGGCCGCCGGCCGCCAGCGGGCCACGGAACTCGCCGCGTACTTCGGGGTCGGCAAGGCCACCATGAGCCGCCAGCTGCGCGCCCTGGAGGTCCTGGGCCTGGTGGCCCGCGAGCCGGACCCCGCGGACGGCCGGGCCTTCCTGATCGGCCTCACGGAGGAGGGCCGGGGGCGCTTCCTGCGGGTCCGCGACGCCCGCCGCGAGCAGTACATGCGCAAGCTCGCCGACTGGGACCGCGGAGAGGTCGCGGAACTGGCCCGCCTGCTGAACCAGCTGAACGCAGGAGCCGAGACGGACTGAGCCCGCCCCCTCCGGCCCCCGGGACGGGAGGGCCTCCCGGCCCCGGCCCCCGGCTCCGGCAGGGCCTTCCGGCCCCGGCTCCGGCAGGGCCTTCCGGGGCCACCTGGCTTTCCGGGCACCTGGCTTTCCGGGCACCCGGCCTTGCCGGGCCCCGGAGCCCTGCCGGCCCCCGGACCCCGTTGGGCCTGCCGGATCCTTCCGGGCCCACCGACCCACCGGCCGGCTCGGCCCGCGGTCTGGCCCACCCCGCGGCCCGGCACGCCCCGCGGCCCGGCCCGACTCGGCCCGTACCGACTCGGCCCGGCCCGACTCGGCCCGTCCCTTCGGTCCGGACCCCGCCTGGGGCGGAGCCCTCGGCCCGGCGCGCGCCCCGGACCCGGACGTGCCCGGCGGTCCCGTCCGCTACAGCTCCGCGTACGCCGCCGACGCGTCGTCGTGGCGCTTGTGACGGGCCGGCGGACGGGACGGGTCGGACTCGAGCGTGCGGACGCGGGTGATCAGCCCCTGCGCGCCCTCCTTGCGCAGCACCCCCAGGCACTCGGCCCAGTCGCCCTCCCGGAACATGTCCGTCCACCGGCTCGCGCCGTCGGTGAGCGCCGCCACCGCCCGGACCTGCCCGCGCGGGGTGTGCCCGGTCACCGCCCGGGCCGCCACCGCGGGATCGGCCGCCGCGGTGAAGAAGCCGCCCTCCGCGTTGCGCAGGGCGTCCGTGGCCGCCACCGACCGCAGCACCTCGCGGGGGACCCGGTCCAGCCGGTCGTCGAGCACGGGCGTCACCTCGCCCCCGGGCGCCTGGAGCAGCAGCACCGAATCCGAGAGCACGAGGTGCTCCACGCCGGTCTCGTCCCAGCGGACCACGACCACCGTCGCCTGCGGCGTCCGTGTGTGAGAAAGGTCACAGGTGTCGCGGTGCGCCTCGGCCGTCGAGCCGACCGCCTCCGCCAGGATCCGGTCCAGCCGCATGTCCCGCCGCGATCCGGACAGTTCGGTCAATCGGCCGCCGAGGCGGGCCACGAACCACGGCACTCCGTGCACGCACCCGTCCCCGCCCCCCGGCGGGGTGACCCCGTCCAGGGCCACCAGGACACCCCCGCCGCAGGCGGGCAGCGCCGCCGACAGCCAGTCCTCATTGGGGCGTTCCGGGTCACCGGGGGCGGAGGCGAGGTCGATGCGCATGCGCGCATTCTGCCCGGTGGGCACGGTGGGAGCCGGGAGACTTCGTACCGGAGCGGGCGGGGCGGGACGGCCCTCCGCCGCCCCGCCGGCCCGCCATCGCCGGGGCCGGGCGCACGATGTGGGCGGGCATCCTGCCAAAGCCCGCATCGATCTTTCAACCGCCCGTCCACGGAGGTGCTCTGACACGGGGTGCCCGAGTTGGATGCCAACTCTTCCGTGATGTTCACTCGTTCGAGTGGCCGGGTGGGCGATGTGCGGCTCTCTCCCCATCACACTGCAAAGGTCTGAGGCGGTACGAGGGGGCAGGGAGCGTTTACTTGTTGACCGGCCGTTACCTCGGCCACACGAGTAGACGAGCCAGAGCACACGTACAGGATTGCGAGCACCGGTGCAGAAGAAGCGGTCTCGGAAGAACGGCACCGCCACAGACGGCCCGGCCCCCGCAGGACGCCGCGTCCGCGTGCGCCGCAGGCTGGTCGTAGGCGTCGCCGTCGCCGGCCTCACCGTCCTCGCGGCCGGCGCACCCGCCGTCGTCACCGCCTCGACGGAACTCAACGATTCCCAACGCCTGGTCACCCTCGCGGAACAGACCAGGCAGACCCTCACCCTCGCGCACCTCCTCGGCGACGAGCGCGACGCCGTCATCGAGTACGTCGCCAAGGGCCGCCCCGGCGCCGCCAAGGGCGCCGTCCAGGAGCGTGCGACCCGGACCGACCGGCAGCTCGCCGAGGTCCGGGCCGAGGCCGACGAGGAACTCGCCCGAGCCCTCGCCCGCGTCCAGGCCGTGCGCACCGAGGCCGTCGACGGCAAGGGCGCCGCCCTCGCCGCCCACCAGGCCTACGCCGGCGTCATCGCCGAACTCCTCGCCCCCGGCGACCGGCTCACCGAACTGACCCCGCCGCGCGCCGAGGCCGCCCTGGCCACCGTCCGGCCGCTGGCCCCGCTGGGCCAGGCCGTCGAACAGGCCTCGGCAACCCGTGGACTGCTGCTCGCCGCGCTGGCCGTCCCCCGCGGCGAGCAGCCCCCCAACTCGGCCGTCGTGGACGAACTGACCACCGCCGCGCAGCGGGCCCGCGTACGGGAACAGGCCGCCCTGGAGGACTTCGCGCGGGTCTCCCGGCCCGACGTGCGCCAGACCCTCGCCGCGACCGTCACCGGACCCGAGGTCAAGGCCGCCGACGACCACCTCAAGCGGCTCACCGAGCGGCCCACCCTGGCCCCCGCCGACCGCAGGACCGACGGCTCCACCATCGCCCCCGCGCTCACCGCCCGCATCGACCGGATGCGGTCGGTGGAGTCCACCCTCGCCGGCCAGCGGGCCACCGCCCTCGCCGGCCTGCGCGACGACGACGTGACCCGCCTGGAGACCCTGGTCGGCCTGCTGGGCGTGCTGTTCCTGGTCACCGTCGGCGTCTCGACCGCCGTGGCACGCTCGCTGACCCGCCCGCTGTCGGTCCTGCGCCGCGGCGCCGAGCGGCTGGCGACGCCGGAGGGCTCGGTGGAGCCGGTCCGCTTCACCGGCCGCAACGACGAGTTCGCCGAAGTCGTCCGCCATTTGAACGCCGTCCGCGACCAGACGGTCTCCCTGCACACCCGGATCGCCGGGCTCGACGCCGACCGCCGCCGGCTCATCGGCCGCAACGAGGCGCTCACGTCCAGCCGGGAAGTGCTGGACGAGGAGCTGACGAAGCTCCGGGCGGGCCTGGAGGAACACCGCCGCATCATGTCGACGACCTCGGTCTCGCTGTCGCTGCGGACCCTCGGCCTGGTCGAGCGCCAGCTCGCGGTCATCGAGGAGCTGGAGTCCAAGGAGCAGGACCCGGACCGGCTCGCGACCCTGTTCAAGCTGGACCACCTGGCCACCGTGATGCGCCGCCACAACGAGAACCTGCTGGTCCTCGCCGGGCAGGAGCACGGCCACGGCCAGGGGCTCCCGGTACCGCTGGTCGACGTCATGCGGGCCGCCGTCAGCGAGATCGAGCGCTACGAGCGCGTCGACCTCGCGGAGCTGCCCTCGTACACGCAGGTCGCGGGGCACGCCGCCGACGACATCTCGCACGTGCTCGCCGAACTGCTGGAGAACGCGACGACCTTCTCGCCGCCGGACGCCACGGTCAAGGTGTCCGGCCGGCTCCTCGACTCCGGCGAGGTGGTGCTGTCCGTCGTGGACGCGGGCATCGGCGTCAGCGGGGACCGGCTGGAAGCGCTGAACTCCCGGCTGTCCACGCCCGAGGCGTACGACGAGGAACCCGAATCCGAACACGGCCTGGGCCTCGGCCTGTACGTGGCCGGGCGGCTCGCGGCCCGGCACGGCGTCACCGCGGAACTGCGCGCCCCCCAGCACGGCGGCACCGAGGCCCTGGTCGTCGTCCCCGCCTCGCTGCTCCCCACCACTCCGCCGGTGTCCCCGGTCCACACCCTGACCACGCCGGGCGCGCCCGCGCTGCGCCTGCCGGGCGTCGTCGCCGAGGCGAACGAGAACACCCTGCCCAGCAGCCTGCGCGGAGCCGGCGCGGCGGACCCCGCGCCGGAGCAGGAGCCCACCGGGCAGGCCCCCGCGCCCGAGCCCGCCGAGGAACTGCTCGCCCGGGTGGTCCCCGATGCCGCCCCGGAGGCCTACGCGGCTCCGGCGGAAGGCTTCGGGGTTCCGGCGGAGGACTACGGGGTTCCGGCTGAGGGCTACGAGGCTCCGGCGCAGGCCTACGCGGCCACCGTGCCCGAGTCCGAGCCCGAGTCCCTGCCTGGGTTCGAGCCCGCGCCCGTGGAGCCCGCCCCGGCCGAGCCCGCTGCCGTGGAGCCCGCCCCGGCCGAGCCCGCTGCCGTGGAGCCCGCCCCGGCCGAGCCCGCTGCCGTGGAGCCCGCCCCGGCCGAGCCCGCCGCCGTCGAGCCGCTGCCCGAGCCCGCTGCCGTCGAGCCGCTGCCCGAGCCCGCCGCGGCCGAGGAGCTGCTGGCCCGGGTCGTCGCAGAGGCGGACCCGGTGGCCTTCACCGACCCGCTGGACGGCCCGCTGCCGCCCGCCGAGCAGGTGTTCACCGTCCCGGCCCCGGCCACCTCGGCGCCGGAGCCGGAGCCGGAGCCGGCGCAGGCGCAGGCGCAGGAGCCGGACCCGCACAGCCACACCGCCGACGAGGGCAACTGGCTCCCCCGCCAGGGCAGCCATCCCCACCACACGGCGGACCACGCCGAGGCCGAGGCAGGACCCGCCCCGACCGTCACCGACAAGGGCCTTCCGAAACGGACCCCGCGCACGGTGGCCACCGGGCGCACGGCCGGTGACGACGGACCGCCCGCCGCACGGCCCGAGCCGCCCCGCAAGGTGGACGCCGAAGAACTGCGGCGCCGCCTCGGCGGGTTCTACCAGGGCGCCCAGGACGGCCGGCGCGTCGTCGCCGCCGAGCTGGCACAGGGCCAGGGCCAGGACCAGGGGCAGGGGCAGACCGACCGGGGGGACAGCGCACAGGAGGCACGCACATGACCGCGCCCAGTACGTACGGACTGAGCACCCAGGCCCGCAACCTGCAGTGGCTGCTGACCGATCTGGTCGAGGAGGTGCCCGGCGTCAACTCCGTAGCCGTCGTGTCCTCCGACGGGCTCCTGCTGCTGTCGTCCGAACCAACCGGACCGGCCGGACCCGGGGGCCCCGCCCCGGCCCCGCAGCGACCCAAGGGCCCGCGCGGCGCCTCCGCCGACCTCGCCACCATCGTTTCCGGCCTCGGCAGCCTCACCACCGGCGCCGCGGCCCTCATGGACGGCGGATCCGTCAAGCAGACCATGGTGGCGATGGAGCACGGCTCCGTCTTCGTCATGGCCATCAGCGACGGCTCGCTGCTCGGGGTGCACGCCACCCCCGACTGCGACATGAGCGTCGTCGCCTACCACATGGCCCTGTTCGTCGGCCGCGCCGGCCACGTCCTGACCCCCGAAGTCCGCAGCGAGCTGCGCCAGTCGATGGAGAACACCCCGTGAGGAGTCCGGCCTCCGACCGGCTGCCGATACGCGGCGCCGACCGCCGCCCCGCCCGCGTCCGCCCCTACTCCCTCACGGGCGGACGCACCCGCTTCACGCAGGTTCTGCTGGTGGAGACCTTCGTCGCCGCCCTGGAGACCAAGGCGTCCGAGCCGCAGAAGCCCGACCGCATGCCCGAGATGCCCGCCATCGTCGAGGTCTGCCGCCGCATGCGCACGATCGCCGAGATCGCCGCGCTGCTGAAGCTCCCGCTCGGCGTGGTCCGCGTCCTCGTCAGCGACCTGGCCGACCAGGGAAGGATCCGCGTCTACGGGACCGGCCACGGCACCGGCCGCCCCGAACGCGCACTGCTCGAAAGGGTGCTCAGTGGCCTTCGCCGTCTCTGACCGTCCGGTCCCGCCGGCCGTGGACGACGAGCCCGTCCAGCCCTGGCAGTACGACCGCTCCCGCGCCCCCGTCGCCGTCAAGGTCCTGGTCGCGGGCGGCTTCGGCGTGGGCAAGACCACCTTCGTCTCCTCCGTCTCGGAGATCACCCCGCTGCGCACCGAGGCGGTGATGACCCAGGCCGGCGCCCCCACCGACGACCTCTCCTGCACCCCGGACAAGACCACCACCACCGTCGCCATGGACTTCGGCCGCATCACCCTCGACGACGACCTCGTCCTCTACGTGTACGGGACCCCGGGCCAGGAACGGTTCTGGTTCATGTGGGACGACCTGGTGCGCGGGGCCGTGGGCGGCATCGTCCTGGCGGACACCCGCCGCCTGCGCGACTGCTTCCCCGCGCTCGACTACTTCGAGAGCTGCGGGCTCCCGTACGCCGTCGCCGTCAACCACTTCGAGGGATCGCGGTCGTACGAACCCGAGGACGTGCGCGAGGCACTCACGATCCCGGCCGCGGTACCCGTGGTGATCATGGATGCCCGGCGCCGCACCACGGTGGTCGAATCCCTGCTGACCCTCGTGGGCCACGCCCTCGACAGCACCCCCGACTAGACCCGAATCGAGAACGTGAGATGCGCAAGATACTCGTCGTGGGAGCCGGCCAGTCCGGTCTCCAGCTCGCCCTCGGCCTCCAGGCGAAGGGGTACGAGGTCACCCTCATGTCCAACCGGACGGCGGACGAGATCCGCACCGGGCGGGTCATGTCCACGCAGTGCATGTTCGACACCGCGCTCCAGCACGAACGCGACCTCCAGATCAACTTCTGGGAGCGCCAGGCCCCGAAGATCCAGGGCCTCGGCGTATCCGTCGCCGCGCCCGACGCGACGCGTCCCATCGACTGGCTCGGCCACCTCAAGGGGTACGCGCAGTCCGTCGACCAGCGGGTGAAGATGGCCGGCTGGCTGGACGCCTTCACGCAGCGCGGCGGACAGCTCGTCATCCACGCCGCCTCCGTCGCCGACCTCGACTACTTCTCCCGCACCTACGACCTCACCCTGGTCGCCGCCGGCAAGGGCGAGCTGGTGTCGATGTTCGGCCGGGACGCCGCGCGTTCCCCGTACGACTCCCCGCAGCGCGCACTCGCGGTCGCGTACGTGCACGGCCTCGGCCCGCGCCCGGAGCACCCGGACACCGAAGCGGTCCGCTGCAACCTGGTCCCGGGCGTCGGCGAGCTCTTCGTGATGCCGACCCTCACCACCTCCGGCCGGGCGGACATCCTGTTCTGGGAGGGCATCCCGGGCGGCCCGCTGGACGTGTTCGACGGCGTCAAGGACCCCGCCGAGCACCTGGCGCTGACGCTGGACCTCATGAAGACGTTCACGCCGTGGGAGTACGCCCGGGCGACCGAGGCGGAGCTGACGGACGCGGGCGCCACCCTGGCCGGCCGCTACGCGCCGGTGGTCCGCAACCCGATCGGCCGCCTCCCCGGCGGCGGCGTCGTGCTCGGCGTCGCCGACGTCGTCGTCGCCAACGACCCGATCACCGGCCAGGGCTCGAACTCCGCCGCCAAGTGCGCGGCCTCGTACCTGTCGTCGATCCTGATGCACGGGGACAAGCCGTTCGACGAGTCGTGGATGAAGGCGACCTTCGACAAGTACTGGTTCACGACGGGCAAGCCGGTCACCCAGTGGACCAACGCGATGCTGGGCGTCCCGCCGGAGCACGTGCTGAACCTGATCGGTGCCGCCGGGCAGCTCCAGCCGGTGGCGAACCGATTCGCCAACGGCTTCGACAACCCGGCCGACTTCGACACGTACTTCTACGACCCCGAGGACACGGCGGATTACCTGGCGGAGGTCGCCGCTTCGGCGACGCCGTCCGATCAGTCCTCCTCGGCGGCCCGGCCGGAGCCGCCCTCCGGCGCCGCTTCGGCCGAGTAGCCCGCGTCGTCCCCCGCCGCCGCCCCCTCGGGCAGCGCCGGGGGCACATAGCGGTCGAGGGGGGTCCCGGCCGGATCCGGGCGCACCGCCCCGAGCAGCGGATTGGCCGCGACGGGCGACACCTTGACCCGCGCTCCCGGACGCGGCGCCTGGATCACCTTGCCGTCACCGATGTACAGGCCGACATGGGTGGCCTTGGGGAAGTAGACCACCAGGTCACCGGGGCGCAGCTGGTCGAGGGGCACCTTCGGCAGCTGCGCCCACTGTTCCTGGCTCGTCCGCGGAATGCTCCGCCCCGCGTGCGCCCAGGCCCGCGAAGTGAGCCCGGAGCAGTCGAAGGAGCCCGGCCCTTCCGTGCCCCAGACATACGGCTTGCCGATCTGGGCCGCCGCGTACGTCAGCGCCACGCTCCCGGCGGCCGTGGGCGTACGGGCCGCCGCCGCCCCGGGACTTCCCAGCCGACCGGAGTCCATCAGCTTCCGCTGGGCCTCGGCGGTGTCCGCGGCCTCCCGCGCGCCCAGCTGTGTGAGCTGGGCGGGACTCAGCGCAGCCAGCGTCCGCTCCACCTCCCGCAGCTGCGAGGCCACTTCCTCCTTGTGCCGCTTGCGCTGCGCGGCCAGCGTCTGCTCCGCGTCCAGCGCCTTGCGGGCCCGGGTCGCCAGCGCCCCCGCCTCCCGCTCACCCCGCGCGAGCCGCGCCAGTACGGCGGCCCGCCGCGCGCCCTCGCGGGCGACGAGCCGCCGCTGGTCGAGCGCGACCCGGGGGTCCCCGGTGAGCAGCATCCGGGCGTACGGGGACAGGCCCCGGGACGCCTGGTACTGCTCCCGGGCCAGTCGCCCCGCGGCGGCCTTCTCGGAGGCGAGGACGGTACGGGCCTTCCCCAGCTCGGCGGCCAGCCGCCGCTCCTCACCCTGCCGGGCCCCCAGCGCGACCTCGGTGGCGTTGTACGCCTCGGTCGCCTCCTCGGCCTTCTGGTACAGCCCCTGCAGGCGGGTGAGGAGCGCCCCGACGGACTCACCGGGCCCGGCGGGTTCGGCGTGGGCACCGGGGAGCGGCCCGGCCGTGACGAGCACGGGTACGAGCACTGCGGCGATGCAGGCGGCACGAAGCGGCCGACGTGACATGGGGTCACCTCCGAGCCACCGATGCTGCCACCCCCGGTATGACAAATCCCCCACCCGAGTCGGCCAGCCGCCCGAACTCCCCCGAGTGGCCCTGGGGGGTGGGGGGGGTTGGGCTTCGGGTGGCCTGTTACTGCTTGGCGGGATCAGGGAGGGTTTGGGGGGTTCCCGCCAGTCCTATCGTCTTTCCGTGGCGGGGCGGGCCCTCAAGGGCGCTCCTTCGTCGCGTCGCTTCGCGATGGCCTTCGGCCCCCCTTGACCGCCCGCCCCGCCACGGAAAGA
>NZ_JBHXRK010000011.1:0-162353 GCF_042716875.1 Streptomyces sp. NPDC058646
CCCAGATCAAGTGGGGCCTGGACTACATGAACGAGCGCTACGGCAGCCCCGTCGGCGCCTGGAACTTCTGGCAGAACAACCACTGGTACTAAACCGCCGGCGGAAGCGAACGCATCAGCGGGCGCAGCGGAATACAGACATGCGAAAGCCCCGGTGGCCGGCCTCCCCAGGTCCGGCCGCCGGGGCCTTCTGTTTCCCATCCCACTGGGTTCGGTGTGCGCCGCCCCTACGGGGTCACAGGCGCTGGATGATCGTCCCGGTCGCCAGTGCGCCGCCCGCGCACATGGTGATCAGGGCGAATTCCTTGTCGCGGCGTTCCAGCTCGTGCAGCGCGGTGGTGATCAGCCGGGCGCCGGTGGCGCCGACGGGGTGGCCGAGCGCGATGCCGCCGCCGTTGACGTTGACCTTCTCCAGGTCCTGGTCGAAGACCTTGGCCCAGCTGAGGACGACGGAGGCGAAGGCTTCGTTGATCTCGACGAGGTCGATGTCCTTGAGCGACATCCCGGCCTTGCCGAGCACGGCCCGGGTCGCGTCGATCGGCCCGTCCAGGTGGTAGTGGGGGTCGGCTCCGACCAGGGTCTGGGCGACGATGCGGGCGCGCGGCCTGAGTTTGAGGGCGCGCGCCATCTTGCGCGAGGCCCACATGACGGCGGCGGCCCCGTCGGATATCTGCGAGGAGTTCCCGGCGGTGTGCACGGCCGTCGGCATGACCGGCTTGAGCCGGGCCAGTGCCTCCATGGACGTGTCGCGCAGCCCCTCGTCCCGGTCGACCAGGCGCCACATGCCCTGTCCGGCGGCCTGTTCCTCCTCGGTGGTCGGCACCTGGACGGCGAAGGTCTCGCGCTTGAACCGCTCCTCGGCCCAGGCGGCCGCAGCCCGTTCCTGGGAGAGCAGGCCGAACCGGTCCACGTCCTCGCGGGACAGGCCTCGGTGACGGGCGATGCGCTCGGCGGCTTCGAACTGGTTCGGGAGGTCGACGTTCCACTCGTCCGGGAAGGGCTTGCCCGGGCCGTGCTTGGATCCGGAACCCAGCGGTACCCGGCTCATGGCCTCGACGCCGCAGGCGATGCCGATGTCCATGACGCCGCCGGAGATCATGTTGGCGACCATGTGGTTGGCCTGCTGCGAACTGCCGCACTGGCAGTCCACCGTCGTTGCGGCGGTCTCGTACGGGAGCCCCATGGCGAGCCAGGCGTTGCGGGCCGGGTTCATCGACTGCTCGCCCGCGTGGGTGACGGTGCCGCCGACGATCTGTTCGACGCAGTCGGGCTGGATCCCGGTCCGGGCGAGGAGTTCGCGGTAGGTCTCGCCGAGCAGGTAGGCGGGATGGAGGTTGGCGAGCGCACCCCCGCGCTTGCCGATGGGAGTGCGTACGGCTTCGACGATGACGGGTTCCGCGGCCATGAGCTCGTCCTCTCCTGCACAGCGACAGCGCGGCGGGCCGTCCCGGCGCCCCGCCCTGAACTAGTACGCGTTCTAGTTCTCCCCGCAGTCTTATGACCCGGACCCCCGTCACGCAAGGGTCTTGCACGCGGCCTGCACGGATTCCACACGCAACAGTTGACGCCCCGGCCCTTGTCACTTCTAGAACTCGTTACTACCTTCAAGCCAACTTCTGATGGTCCGTCAGACTTTGGAGTTGCCCCGATGTCCTGCCCCGCGCTGCCCGAAGGCTTCGACGCCACCGACCCCGACCTGCTCCAAAGCCGGGTCCCGCTCCCGGAGTTCGCTCAGCTGCGGCAGACCTCACCGGTGTGGTGGTGCCCCCAGCGGCGGGGGATCACCGGCTTCGACGACGAGGGCTACTGGGTCGTGACCCGGCACGCGGACGTCAAGTACGTCTCCACGCACCCGGAGCTCTTCTCCTCCACCACCAACACCGCGATCATCCGCTTCAACGAACACATCCAGCGTGATGCCATTGATGCCCAGCGCCTGATCATGCTGAACATGGATCCGCCGGAACACACGCGCGTACGCCAGATCGTGCAGCGCGGCTTCACCCCCCGGGCCATCCGCGGCCTGGACGCTGCCCTGCGCGACCGCGCACGGAAGATCGTCGAGGAGGCCGTGGCGGTCTCCGGCGACGGCAGCTTCGACTTCGTCACGCAGGTGGCCTGCGAACTCCCCCTCCAGGCCATCGCCGAACTGATCGGCGTCCCTCAGGAGGACCGGTCCCGGATCTTCGACTGGTCGAACAAGATGATCGCCTACGACGACCCGGAGTACGCGATCACCGAGGAGGTCGGCGCCGACGCGGCGATGGAGCTCATCGGCTACGCGATGAACCTGTCCGCCGAGCGCAAGCAGTGTCCGGCCAAGGACATCGTGACGCAGCTGGTGGCGGCCGAGGGCGAGGGCAACCTCGGCTCCGACGAGTTCGGCTTCTTCGTCCTGCTGCTGGCCGTCGCGGGCAACGAGACGACCCGCAACGCGATCAGCCACGGCATGCACGCCTTCCTCACGCACCCCGAGCAGTGGGAGCTGTACAAGCGGGACCGGCCCTCCACGGCCGCCGAGGAGATCGTCCGCTGGGCCACGCCCGTGGTGTCCTTCCAGCGCACCGCCACCCAGGACACCGAACTGGGCGGGCAGAAGATCAAGGCGGGCGACCGCGTGGGGCTGTTCTACTCCTCCGCCAACCACGACCCCGAGGTCTTCGAGAACCCCGGCGCCTTCGACATCACCCGCGACCCGAACCCGCACCTGGGCTTCGGCGGCGGCGGCCCCCACTTCTGCCTCGGCAAATCCCTGGCGATCATGGAGATCGACCTGATCTTCAACGCCCTGGCCGACTCCCTGCCCGACCTCCGCCTGACCGGCGAGGCCCCGCGCCGTCTCCGCGCGGCCTGGCTCAACGGCATCAAGGAACTCAGGGTCACCCACCCCTGACCCCCACCAACCCGGCAGGGGCCCCACCCCACGCCCGGCCCCTGCCACCCTCTCCACCCCACCGGCCAAACCCTGCCCGCCAAGCCGATCCCAGCCCGCCCGAGCCAATCCCCCCGTGCCATTTCCAGCCCCGCCGAGCCGTCTCCAGCCCGGCCCGCGGAGCCCCGCCGTACGGCCCGCCCCGCCCCGGTGGCGGCCGTGCCGAAACCGGGCGATCCTGACAGACAGCGACGATCCAACCGAAGGGGCGCCGGGGCCACTGCGCCCCGGCGCCCCTTCGGCCCGTTCAGCCGGCCACACCGGCCCTAACGGCTCCGCACCGCCGCCCGCACCCCCAGCGCAGCATCCGCACCCTCACCCTGGCCCTGGCCCTGGCCCTGGCCCTCACCGTGCGCCCGCTGCCCCGGCAAGGTGACCCGCAGCTTGCGCGGCCCGGACAGCGCGTACACGAGCCCGAACCCGGCGGTCACCACGACCGCCCCGCCCACCGCGTCCAGCACCCAGTGATTGGCGGTGGCGACGATCGCGCACACCGTGATCAGCGGGTGCAGCGCCCCGAGGAGCTTCTGCCAGCCCTTCGGCGCGAGGACGACGATGACGATGCCGCACCACAGCGACCAGCCGAAGTGCAGCGAGGGCATCGCCGCGTACTGGTTGGAGATCGCGGTCATGGCCCCGTACGAGGGATTGGCCAGGTCCTGCGGTCCGTGCACGGTGTCGATGAAGCCCAGGCCGGGCATCAGCCGCGGCGGCGCGAGCGGGTAGAGCCAGAAACCTATGAGGGCAAGGACGGTGGCCAGGCCGAGCGAGGCCCGCGCCCAGCGGTAGTCCCCGGGGCGGCGCCAGTACAGGACGGCGAGGATCGTCAGCGGGACCACGAAGTGGAAGGAGGTGTAGTAGAAGTTGAAGAACGCCTCCAGCCAGGGCGTGTTCACGACGGCGTGGTTCACGGCGTGCTCGATGTCCATGCCCAGCGCCCGCTCGATCCCGAGGATCTGGCTGCCGTTGCCCTCGGCGAGGCTGCGGCTGGTGGGCGGGGCGGCCCGGATGTGCGAGTAGAGCGAGTACCCGACCCGTATCAGCAGCAGTTCCAGCAGCAGGTTGGGGCGGGACAGCACGCGCCGCCAGAACGGCAGCAGCGGCACCCGCGCCCAACGGGCCTCGGCCGGGCGCCCGTACGCGGTCGGCACGGGTTCGCGCCAGTACGGCGAGGAGCGCGGCAGGAACGGCACGGCGCAGGCGGCCGCGAGCGCGGCGAGCAGCAGGACGTTGTCGCGTACGGGGGCCAGCGCGGCCAGGTTGGGGAGCAGCACCGCACTCGGCAGGGTCATGGCGAGGACCACGGCCACCGGCCACACGGGCCGGTCGGCGGCCCGCTTGCCGACCTTGCCCGCGACGGCGAGCAGGACCCACAGCAGCTGGTGGCGCCAGCCCGCCGGGGAGACGGCGACGGCGACGCAGCCGGTGACGGCGACGGCGAGCAGCAGTTGGCCGTCGCGGGCGTAGCGGACGGCGCGGCGCAGGCCGATCCAGGCGATCCCGGCCGCGAGGGCGACGTAGAGCAGGATCTCGAAGGGCCCGGTCAGGCCGAGGCGCAGCAGCGCCCCGTGCACGGACTGGTTGGCGAGGCCGCCGGGCGCGCCGCCGAGCCCGGCTCCGGCCAGGTGCTCGGCCCAGTACGTCCAGGAGTCGCGCGGCATGGCCGCCCAGGACAGGGCGGTGGCACCGGCGAAGGTCGCGGCGGCGGCCCCGGCGGCCGGCCGGCGTCCGGACAGCCACAGCAGCGGGGCGAAGAGCAGCAGGGCGGGCTGGAGTGCGGCGGCGAGGCCGATCAGGAAGCCGGCGGGGCGGTCGGACGGCACCCGGAACACGGCCAGGAGCACCAGCAGGACCGGCAGGACGGCGGTCTGCCCCGGGGAGGCGGCCTCGCGGACGGGCAGCGAGACCATCATCAGGGCGACCAGCACGGGCGCGGCCAGCAGGGCGGTGCGCCGCGGGACGGGGTCGGGCAGGGCCCGTGCGGCGACCAGCCCGATGGCGGCGACGAACAGCAGGGTCACGCACGTCCAGGCCACCTCCAGCGAGGGGGCCGCGAAGCCGGTCAGCGGTTTGAGGACCAGCCCCGCGAAGGGGGTGCCGGTGAACTGGCCGGCGTCGTAGAGCGACCCCGGCAGGCTGCCGGGGAGGTGGAAGCCGCTGAGCCATTCACCCGGCGGCACGCGCAGCACCGCGGCGGCCTGCCTGACGGCCAAGGCTCCCGCCAGTGCCCACAGGAGGAGGCGTGCCGCCCCCAGCCTGCCGCTACCGCCTATGACCCCGGCATGTCCGTTAGCACCACTGTGCTCCGCCGCGTTAGCCACGCCTCGCCGGCCTCCCGCCGTGTTGACCGCAACCCTGACTTCGCCTGGCTGCCGCGTTTCATGCACCACTTGATTACCTGGGGACGACGATATCCCCCGCGGGATACCTAGGATGGCCCGCATGAGCATCGTGAAGATCAACGCGCTGACCGTCCCCGCCGAGCAGCGGGAGGTGCTGGAGCAGCGCTTCGCCTCGCGGGCGGGGGCCGTGGAGGGTTCGGACGGCTTCGAATGGTTCGAGCTGCTGCGGCCGGTGGAGGGCACGGACCAGTACCTCGTCTACACGCGGTGGCGTTCCGAGGAGGACTTCCAGGCGTGGATGGAGGGCCCGATGAAGGCTGCGCACCAGGGCGGTGGCGGTGCGGGCGGTGCAGGTGGTGCGGGCGGTGGCGCCGGTGAGCGTCCCAAGCCGGCGGCGTCGGCTTCGTCGGTGTGGTCGTTCGAGGTCGTGCAGCAGGCGGCGCCGAAGCAGGCCTGATTCCGGAAGGCGCGCACACGTGAGCGCGGGAGGCCCGGGGCGTCGCCCCGGGCCTCCCGCGCCTGCCGGTCTGCTGCCTGCCTGTCCGTCTGTTCTGTCTGTCTGTTCTGTCTGTCTGTCTGTCTGTCTCCGGGGACGGTCTCAGCTCCAGAAGGCGTCCATCTCGTCGATGTCCTCGACGCACTCGTCGATGTCGGTGATCTTGTGGCCGACGATGGTGAAGAAGAGTCCTCCGCGGATCTCGATGCCCCGGTCACCCCGGTCGCCCCGGGAGGTGTGGAAGGTCATCACGTGGCCGCGCCCGTCGGCGAGGACGGTGTGGAGATCGACCTGGAAGGTGCCGTGGGTCTCCTCGCCGAGCCGCCGGTAGAGGTCGAGGACGGCCTCGCGCCCCTTGTGGTGCCCGGACAACGGGCTGCTGCCGGGCACGTGGTGGATGACGTCGGCCGTCATCAGCGTGCTCAGCGTCTCCATGTCGCCTTTGCCGAAGGCCTCGTAGCCGCGGCGGATCAGGGCACAGTCCGGATGCTCCGACATGACGGTTCACACTCTCCCTGTGGGCGGTTTGTCCTTTTTCCTATCATCGGCCCGCCCCTGTGGATATTCCACGCCACGGATCCGGCACGGCCTCCACACTGACGTCATGGACATCAAAGCGATCACCACGGCACCACCTGGCACCCGTACGGACGGCCCCGCGACGGCGTCGTGGACGGTGACCCCGGAGCCCTTCGACACCCCGGACGCCACCACTCTGCGCCGGGCGTATTACGCCCATGTCGCCGGCCGGTACTGGAAACGGACGGTCACCGAGGCCGAGACGGACCAGGGCCTGCTGGACTTCCCGGACGAGGGCCTGGTCCCGCCGGCGGGCCTGTTCGTCGTAGGCCGCATCGACGGTGTGCCCCTGGCGTGCGGCGGGATACGCCTCCTCGACCGGACGACCGCCGAGCTCACCAGGGTGTACGTGGACCAGCGGGCGCGCGGCACCGGAGGCGGGGCGGCGCTGCTCGACGTCCTGGAGGAGGCGGGCCGGGCGATGGGCGCCGAGCGGGTCAGGCTGGACACCCGGTCGGATCTCGTGGAGGCCCGTGCCTTGTACGCGCGCCAGGGGTACCGGGAGGTACCCGCCTACAACTCCGGACCGTATGCGGAGCACTGGTTCGAGAAACGTCTCGTGTGACGGGACAGGTGGGGGCAGTCGCGGGCGTGGTCAGTCCCGTGCGCGGTCGGTGGAGGGCGTGACCAGCGGAAGGCGTGATCAGTGGAGGGCGTGATCAGTGGAGGGCATGGTCACGCCGCGGCGGGGCCTCGTAGGGCTCCTCCTCGTCGGACCCGCACAGCTCGGCGTTGATCTCGGCGACCAGTTCGGCCAGGTCGGTGGGGCGGTCGGGGCCCCACCAGTCGCCGAGCAGCTCGGCGAGGGACTCCTGCCGGGCCGCGGAGAGCGCGGAGGCGGCCGCCCGCCCCTTGTCGGTGAGCACCAGGGCCAGTCCGTCGCGGACGGCGAGGCCGCGCTCCTCGGTCTGCCGGGCGGCGTCGGTGATGGCCTTCAGGGGTACGACCGTGCGTTCGGCGAGCACCGCGGGCTCGGCGGAGCCGTACTTGTTGATCCGCAGCAGCAGCCAGCTGGCGGCGGGCAGCAGGTCGTAGCCGGCCTTTTCGGTGATCTTCTCGTAGACGTGGCGGCGGCCCTCGCGGGTACCGAGGACGGACAGTGCGCGGGCGACCTCGTCGTGCGAGGAGCGCTCGACGGGGTTGGAGGCGAGGGTCTCGGTCACGTCGGGGGCGGTGACCGAGGCGCGGAGCTTGTCCTCCTTGAGGAACCAGGCGATGGCGAAGGCGACGAGGACGATGGGCACCGCGTAGAGGAAGACGTCGGTGATGGCGGTGGCGTAGGCGTCGAGTGCGGGGGGCTGGAGTCCGTCGGGGAGCGAGGCGATGGCGCGCGGGTCGGCCTCCAGCTGCGCGATGTCCACGCCGGGTGGCAGCGCGGCGCCGGTGAGGGCGGTGGTCAGTTTTTCGTCGAGCTGGTTGGTGAAGGCCGTGCCGAAGAGGGCGACGCCGAAGGAGGCGCCGATGGATCGGAAGAAGGTGGCACCGGAGGTGGCGACGCCGAGGTCGGCGTAGCTGACGGAGTTCTGCACCACGAGGACGAGTACCTGCATGACCAGGCCGAGTCCGGCGCCGAAGACGAAGAAGTAGACGCTCATCTCCAAGGTGGAGCTGGTGCGGTGCAGCTGGTGCAGGAGGAGCAGGCCGAGGGCGGTGACGGCGGTGCCGGCGAGGGGGAAGACCTTCCACCGGCCGGTGCGGCTGACGATCTGCCCGGAGGCGGTGGAGGAGATCAGCATGCCGATCACCATCGGCAGCATGTGGACGCCGGACATGGTCGGTGAGACGCCCTGGACGACCTGCAGGAAGGTCGGCAGGTAGACCATCGCGCCGAACATGGCGAAGCCGACGATGAAGCTGATCACCGAGCAGAGGGTGAAGGTGCGGATCCGGAACAGTTTCAGCGGCAGGACGGGTTCGGCGGCCTTCCGCTCCACGCGCAGGAAGGCGGCGAGCAGGAGGGCGCCGAGGACGGCGAGGCCGATGATCTGGGCCGAGCCCCAGGCCCAGGTGGTGCCGCCGAGGGAGGCGACGAGGACGAGGCAGGTGGCGACGCAGGCGATGAGGAGGGTGCCGAGGTAGTCGATGGTGTGCTTCGAGGAGCGCGCCGGGATGCGGAGCGCGCCCGCGATGACGGCGAGTGCGACGAGCCCGATGGGGAGGTTGATGTAGAAGACCCACCGCCAGGACAGGTGGTCGACGAACAGTCCGCCCAGCAGTGGGCCGAGCACGCTGGTCGCGCCGAAGACGCCGCCGAAGAGTCCCTGGTACTTGCCGCGTTCGCGCGGCGGGACGATGTCGCCGACGATCGCCATGGACAGCACGATCAGCCCGCCGCCGCCCAGGCCTTGCAGGGCGCGGAAGCCGATGAGCTGGGGCATGTCCTGGGCGAGGCCGCAGAGGGCGGATCCGACGAGGAAGAGGACGATGGCGTACTGGAAGAGCTTCTTGCGTCCGTACTGGTCGCCGAGCTTGCCCCACAGGGGGGTGGCGGCGGTGGCGGCGAGCATGTAGGCGGTGACGACCCAGGAGAGGTGGGCCATTCCGCCGAGTTCGCTGACGATGGTCGGCAGGGCGGTGGAGACGATGGTCTGGTCGAGTGCGGCGATCAGCAGGCCCAGCAGCAGGGCGCCGATGGAGACGATCACCTCGTGGGAGGCGTGCTCGGCGGCAGGTCCGGGCTGCTGCGGACCGGGGCCGGGGTCCGCGGCCTCCTTGGTCACATCGTGAGCCATCGAGTCCTCCTCAGGCCGACCAACATCTCCATCCTGAGCGGTGTGTCCGGTTATGGCCTCTCGGAGGGTTGGGAGGGCCTGGGCGGGTCTGCATAATCGCAGGCAGCCGCCAGGGAAGGGATTCCAGTGAACCGTGAGCACTGTCCAGATTGCGGTGCCGCCGGTGCCGCCTGCGGGTGTGCGCCGGGTGCGGGTTTCGACCCCTTGCGCATCCGCCCGTACGTGACGCTGCCCGGTCCGGTCGGGTCCGACGACCCGTCGCCGCCGCCGATGCTGGGCGTGGTGGCCCCTGATCCTGCCCAGGGCCACACCCCGGCGTACGGGACATCCGTACCGCCGGTGGCCCAGCCGTGGCCGGACGGCCCGGCATACGGACAGCACCCGGCGGAGACGGCCCGGCTCGGGCCGTTGGCGGACGCTGCCGCGGGACCCGGCAGCCCGGCCGGCGCAGGACGAAGGGAACGGGGCGGGGGCGGGGGCGAGGGCCCCAGGAAGCGGACCGGTCGGGCCTTCCGGGGTCTGTTGCCGCTGCTGGCGGGTGTGGTGGCGGTGCTCGGGCTCGGGGGGACGGCTCTGGCGCTGTGGGGGTTGCCGGGCTCGTCCGGTGGCGAGGTGGCCCTGCTGGATGCGAAGCCTTCGGCTGCTCCCGTGGCGAGCGCGGCTCCGTCGGGGCCGTCGGGGCCGTCGGCGCCGCCGTCCACGGCCGCGGGCAGCCCGTCCCCTTCGGCCTCCGTCTCGCCGTCCGCCTCGCCGAGCGCCTCCCCCTCGGCTTCACCGTCGCCCTCCGCGTCGCCGTCCACCTCGCCGAGTCCGTCCCGTTCGTCCGCGCCGCCGTCGCCGAGCCCGTCGCCGAGCGCGAGCCGCTCCGCCGGCTCCGCGTCGCCGAAGCCGGCGCAGGGCCCGACCCTGCGGTACGGGGACTCGGGCGCGGAGGTGGAGAAGCTCCAGCGGCTACTGGCGGCGCGGGGGCTGTATGAGGGCAGGTTCAACGGCCGGTTCGACTGGCGCGTGGAGAACGCGGTGTCGACCTTCCAGTACGACAACGACATCGACGACGAATGGGGCGTCTACGGCCCTACGACCCGCCGGGCGCTGGAGGGATAGCCGAGCGCAGCCCCGACAGGGAGAGCCGGGTGCCGGAGGGCCAGCCGAGCGCGGGATCGACGGCCGGGCATGGAGGGACCAGGGTCACAGGCCGGCGATTGGCGCGAATCGCCCCACGTTTTGTATTCTGTGGGAACAAAGTGGTTCCGTCCTCAATCCCTGACCGGTGGACGGAACCACTTGTTCTCTTTTCCCGCCCCGTCTGGAGCCCCGCCGATGCCGGCCAGCACCACCACCGCACCCGTCGTCCTGACTGCCAAGGTCCTGCTCCTGGACATGGACGGCACCATCGTCAACTCCGACGCGGTGGTCGAACGCTGCTGGCGCGAGTGGGCCGTCTCCCACGGGCTGGACCCGCAGGAAGCGCTCAAGGTGGTCCACGGCCGGCAGGGCTACGCCACCATGGCCGTCCTGCTGCCGGACCGGCCGATGGAGGTCAACCACGCCGAGAACGCGGTGATGCTCGCCCGCGAGACCGCCGACACCGACGGGGTGGTGCCGGTCGTCGGCGCCCCGGAGTTC
This sequence comes from Streptomyces sp. NPDC058646, assembly GCF_042716875.1. Taxonomy (NCBI): domain Bacteria; kingdom Bacillati; phylum Actinomycetota; class Actinomycetes; order Kitasatosporales; family Streptomycetaceae; genus Streptomyces; species Streptomyces sp. NPDC058646. The sequence continues at coordinate 10,707 of NZ_JBHXRK010000011.1, forward strand.
ATGGCCTCGATCGGCGGGCTGCCGCACGCCCTGGTGACCTCCGCCGACGCCGCCCTCGCCGCGGCCCGGATGACCGCCGCCGGCCTGCCGATGCCCGAGGTGCGGGTCACGGCCGAGTCGGTCCAGGCCAGCAAGCCCCACCCCGAGGGCTTCCTCAAGGGCGCCACCGCACTGGGTACGGACCCGGCCGACTGCATCGTGTTCGAGGACTCGGCCGCCGGCATCGCCGCCGGTCTGGCCGCGGGCATGCGCGTGATCGGCGTCGGCCCGCGTGCCGCCGCCCACGCGCCGACGGCTCACGTCCCCGACCTGACGGCCCTGCGGGTCACCGAGGCGCCCGACGGCTCGATACAGGTCACGCTGCACCCTCAGCGCTGACGGCAGTACGGGGGGGCGACGTACGGGGCCACGCCCCTGGCCGCCCGCGCACCCGCCGGACGGCCGGGGCAACACCAGCCCCGGCACTCGCCTTCTCCCCCGCAGGAGCGGAACCGCCTCCCGTCCGCCTGGGCCCCGGGATTCCCGGCGCGCGACGTCGGGGTTCTCGCGCGGAGCGACACCGCCGCACGCCCCGAGCCGCTCGTACGGCCGGAGCACCTCCAGCCACGGCTGCGCGTCGTACCGCGCCCGTACGGCCGGCGCGCGTCCAGCCACGGCTACACATCGCGTCGCGCCCGTACGACCGGAGCCCGCCCGGCCCCGGCTACGCGTCGAGCCCGCCCTCCCGCATCGTCCGCCCCCTCGCCCGGGAGCCGGAGGGGAGGGCGACGCGGGGCGGGTCCGGGATCACGGCCTCCGGCGTCCGGTAGCCCCGCCCCGGCCGGGACCCCCACCACCCCCGGCCGCCGCGGGGCCGGGGACGGCGGCGGCGCTCACCCGGCGGGCCGGGGGCGGCCCCGGCTCAGCCCGCGATCGCCTCGTACAGCGAGAAGACGGCCAGTGCCGCCATCACCGCGGCCGCGATCTTGGTGATCAGCCGCAGCGGCACGTACTTCATCAGGGTGCGGCCGCCCAGGATGCCGATGCCCGCGACCGCCCACAGGGCGAGCACCGCACCGAGGCCGACGGAGACGGGGTCGTCGTACCGCGCGGCAAGGTTGGCGGTCATGATCTGCGTCAGGTCACCGAACTCGGCGACCAGGATCAGCATGAAGCCGGCCCCGGAGACCTTCCAGAAGGACTGGTCGGCCGGCGCCTTGACCTCCTCGTCCTCGTCGTTCTTCTTCAGGAGCAGCATGGCCGCGCCCGCGAGGAAGAGGATGCCGACGACGGCCTGGACGAGCCGGTGCGGGAGCAGGGTGAGCACGCTGCCGGCGGCGATGGCGAGTGCGACGTGCACGGCGAAGGCCGCCGCGACCCCGGCGAAGACGTAGGAGGCGCGGTAGCGGGTGCCGAGCATCAGCCCGGCGAGGGCCGTCTTGTCGGGGAGCTCGGCGAGGAAGACGACGCCGAAGGCGATCGCCGTGACGCTGAAGCTGAACACGGGGTGGAACCTCAATCGGTCGGGCAGGGCGCCATCGGTACCGAGAGACCTGGGGAGTGTCAGGGGTCGCTTCGGCTCGGCGGCGCCCTGGCTGGCGTACGCGCGCATGCGCGCGCCCACACCTGAGACAGGACACTGCGGCCGAAGGTCTCGCTGGCCGACCGCTGTCCGCGGCCTGCCTCCGGGCGCCGGCTGGGGTGACCCAGCAGTATGTCGACGGTCCGGCGAAGAGCTACTCCCCTTCTGCTCCGCCAAGGGTATCCGACGCCGCCGGCCGTCCGGAATGGGCCGTTGGTCCCGGCCGGGCCCGTTGACCGCCCGCCGCCGGAGGTCCGGAACGGCGCGGGCAGGGGTGCCCTCGCGGGGTGCCCGGGGGCAGCCGCCGCCCGGCGACGACCCCTCGCAGACACCGGCAGAGGCGCCCCACCCCAAAGCGGAGGCTCAACTTCCGTTAAAACCGGCCAGGTTGACTGACTTGATGTGACGTGCCCATGTCGCCAAGCTGTCATCCGGCGCCCATCCCCGTGACACCTGGCGCCGTCAGCATGGCCGCGTCCCGCCGGGGCCGCACGGCCACACCCCCGCACCCAGGGAGCCCTTCATGGCACTCATATCCACCGTCTACGCGCGTCGCATTGGCGTGCTCGCGTCAGCAGTCGCGGTCGCGTCCCTCACTTCCCTCGTCAACGCCCCCACCGCTGCGGCCGCCCCGCCCACCCCCATCAGCGCCGCCGCCGCCCGCTCCTACCTCGCCACCGTCACGCCGAAGGCGGAGGGGTCCACCAGCGGCTACAGCCGCGACCTCTTCCCGCACTGGAGCACCGTCTCCGGCAGCTGCAACACCCGCGAGACCGTCCTCAAGCGGGACGGCGTGAACGTCGTCCAGGACTCCGCCTGCGCCGCGGTCAGCGGCAGCTGGTACTCCCCCTACGACGGCGCCACCTGGACCGCCGCCTCCGACATCGACATCGACCACATGGTCCCGCTCGCGGAGGCCTGGCGTTCCGGCGCCAATTCCTGGACCACGAGCAAGCGCCAGCAGTTCGCCAACGACCTCAGCCGCCCGCAGCTCATCGCGGTCACCGACAACGTCAACCAGGCCAAGGGCGACCTCGACCCCGGCAAGTGGCTGCCGTCGCGGACCGCCTACCGCTGTACGTACGCGCGGATGTGGGTCGACGTGAAGCAGCACTGGGGCCTGAGCATGGACTCCGGCGAGAAGACGGCCCTGAGCGGCATCCTGAACGCCTGCTGATCTCTCCCCCGCCAGGGGGAGGCGCGGCTCCCTCTCTCCGTCGTACCGTGATCGCAGGGGACACGAACGAGGGGGAGTCGCAATGGCCGGACTGCGGCTGGGGCCACTGCTGCGCTACGTCGACTGGGACACGGGCGGTTCGGCCACGATATGGGTCGAGGCGGACCGCCCGTGCACGGCCGAGGTGCGCTGCGCGGACGGGGCGGGCGGCAGTACGCGCACCTTCCAGATCGAGGGCCACCACTACGCCCTGGTACCGGTGACCGGCCTGACCCCGGGCACCACGACGGCGTACGAGGTGCTGCTCGACGGCGCCCGGGTGTGGCCGCTGCCCGACAGCGGCTTCCCGCCGAGCACGATCACCTCGCCGGCCTTGTCGGGTCCTGGGCGGCCCGCGGCCGGGCTGCGCGTCACCTTCGGCTCCTGCCGCCAGGCCGTACCGCCCCCGGGCCGGCACGGGCCGCACGGCCCGGACGCCCTCGACACCCTCGCGGCGCAGTTGGCCGCCGAGCCGGAGGCGGTGCGGCCGGACGTCCTGCTGCTGCTCGGTGACCAGGTGTACGCGGATGCGCTGTCGCAGGAGACGCGGCGGTGGCTGGCGGCCCGGCGGGACCTGCGGGAAGCGCCGGGGGCGCAGGTCGCGGACTACGAGGAGTACACGCGGCTGTACTACGAGTCCTGGCTGGACCCGGAGATCCGCTGGCTGCTGTCGACGGTGCCGAGCCTGCACATATTCGACGACCACGACCTCATCGACGACTGGAACACCAGCGCGGCATGGCTGGCGGAGATGCGGGCGACGCCGTGGTGGCGGGAGCGGGTGCTCAGCGGGCTGATGTCGTACTGGGTGTACCAGCACCTGGGCAATTTCTCGCCCGCCGAACTGGAGTCCGACGAGCTGTACGGGGCGGTGCGCGAAACCCCGGACGGTACGGATCTGCTGCGGGCCTTCGCGGCGCGGGCGGATGCCGATCCCAGCACGGTGCGCTGGAGCTACCGGCGTGACTTCGGCCGGAACCGGCTGCTGATGGTGGACACGCGGGCGGCGCGGGTCCTGGAGGAGGACGGGCGGGCGATGCTCGACCCGGCGGAGCAGGCGTGGCTCCGGGAGAACGCGCTGGCGGGGCACGGGAATTACGACCACCTGCTGATCGGTTCCTCGCTGCCGTGGCTGATGCCTCCACTGATCCACGACGCGGAGACGTGGAACGCGGCGCTGTGCCGTGGCGAGCGCGGGCCGCGCTGGGCGCGGATCGGGGAGAAGCTGCGCCGGCGCAGCGACCTGGAGCACTGGGCGGCGTTCCCGGCCTCGTTCGCGGCGCTCACGGATCTGATCGAGGAGGTGGGGACGGGGCCTCGGGCTCCGGCGACGGTGTGCGTGCTGTCGGGGGACGTGCATCACGCGTATGTCGCCGAGCCCCGAATACCGAGCACGGCCCGGGTGTTCCAGCTGACGTGCTCGCCGGTGCACAACTCCATCCATACCGCTGTGAAGTGGGGCTTCCGGCTGGGGTGGTCGCGTACGGGGCGGTGGCTGGGGCGCGGTTTCTCCCGGCACGGCCGGACGGGCCGGCCGCCGGTGAGCTGGCGGCGTACGGGCGGGCCGTGGTTCGGCAACCAGCTGATGACCCTGGCGCTGGCGGGGCGCACGGCCCGGCTCCGGCTGGACCAGGCACACAAGGAGCGGAAGCGGGCCCGGCTGGTGGCCGTCCTGGACCGGGACCTCACCGCACCGGAGTGAGCCCGCGCCCGGGCGCGGCACGGGTCGGGCGCGGCCGAAGCCTGGGCGCGGCACGGGCGCGTCGCCAGTCGGCGCCGGTCCAGCTACGGAAGGGGGCGGGAGCGGGGGGGTGGGCAAGGGGGGGGCGGGGAACGGCCGACTGAGGCGCGTGCGGCCGCTGAAAGGTGCTGGGTCGTTCCCGCGGACGTTCCTACCTGACGGACCATGCCTGCGGAACGGCCCCGGGCGTCCGGTGTGCGAACGCCGGGCGTACGCTGTGTGGCTGTCAAGCCGCTCCTGCCGCTCCCCCGCGACGTCGCGGCGCTTCGTGCCGCAGAACGTCAACCGGACTGGGGAGTCCCGCTGTGTTTGAGACGCTGGGGTCGCTGACCACGAGCCCATGGATCTACGCCCTCGTGGCGTTGTCCGTCGTGCTCGACGTCTTCCTGCCGGTGCTGCCGAGCGGGGTTCTGGTGATCACGGCAGCGGCCGCGGCGGCGGCCGCCGGGGCGGCCGGACCGGTGCCGGTGACCACGCAGGTGCCGGACATCCTCGCGCTGCTCGTGATCGCCACCACCGCCTCGGTGCTGGGTGACATGGCCGCGTACCGGCTGGGCCGCCGGGGCGGGGCCCGGCTGGACCGGGCCATCGCCCGGTCCCGGCGGCTGACCCGGGCCCACGAGCGCCTCGGCACGGCCCTGGCCCGGGGTGGCGGCGCCCTCGTGGTGATCGCCCGCTTCGCTCCGGCAGGCCGCTCCGTGGTCTCCCTGGGCGCGGGCAAGACGCACCGCAAGGTGACGGAGTTCCTGCCCTGGTCGGTCCTGGCCGGCATGGCCTGGGCGGGCTACAGCGTGGCCCTGGGCTACTTCGGCACCCAGTGGCTCGGGACGCAGTGGCTCGGCACCGCGCTGTCCCTCGTCGCGCTGTTCGCGGCGGGCGCCCTGGCCGCCTTCCTCGTACGCCGCCCGGCCCCGGCCGCCGCCACCCCGACGGCCTGACCGGACGGTCCCGCCGCCGCGCCGGACCGCCGCAGGTCCCGTACGCCGCGCCGGACCGCCCCGAGCCCCGTACGCCGCGTGGCAGCCGCAGGCGCCCGTACGCCGCCCCGTGCCGCTTCCGGGCGGGCGGGTCCCCCGGGCGGAGCAGTGCCTCACCCGTTCACCCGACCCCGATCGCCGCCGCCGGGCCCGGCTCCTAGCCTCCCTAGCACGGTGCGCAACCGAATCCGCGTCACATCCGTGCCCTGGCCGCGCCGTTTCGAGGAGCCCGAGGAGTTCTCTCCATGCCCGCCAAGACGCATGCAACGCCCCGCGCAGTGTCCCGCCGCCTGATGAAGGCCGCGGCCGCGGCCCTCGTCGCCACCGCCGCCACTCCTGTCGTCGCCACCGTCGCCCACGCCGCGCCCACCGCCTCCGTCTCGCCCAGCACCGTGGCGCCTGGCGGGCGGGTGGGCCTCAATGTCGCGGGCTGCGGCACCAAGACCGGGAGAGCTACGTCGACCGCTTTCGGCGACGTCCAGCTGATCCCCGGCAACCTGGAGGCCACCAACCTCTTCGGCAGCGCCACCGTCTACCGCGACGCCAACCCGGGCACCCACCGCGTCACCTTCGAGTGCGGCGGTGCGGGCGGCCAGCGCGTCACCGTCTCGCTGCAGGTCACCCCGGGCGCGGCGCGTGGCGGTACGGGCGGCAGCATCGGCTCGATGAGCCCGGGGCAGATCGCGGCGGGCGGCGTCCTGGTCGCGGGTGCGCTCGGCGCCGGGGTGTGGCTGCTGCGCCGCCGCGCCCACACGGCGGCCTGACGGCACACCCGCCCACCGGTAGCGACGGCCCGCCCTCGCCGCGGCCACGGCACGACAGCCGAACCGCTCGACGGGCGACCGGCGCCACCGACCGCCGCCACGTGACGGCGTGCCCGCTCGGCCGGGCCCGTCACACGGCGGCGGTCTGCCCGCGTACGTGCACTCCTTCGAGCAGCAGCCGGGTGGCCTCGGCGACCGCGTCCACGGCCTCCTCGAACACCTCGCGGTTGTGCGCGGCGGGGACCCGGAAGCCGGACACCTTGCGCACGTACTGCAGGGCGGCGGCGCGGATCTCCTCCTCGGTGGCCTTCTCGGGGATGGCGGGCGGGCGCAGGGTCTTGATGGAACGGCACATACCCCCACTATCCCGCGCCGGTCCCGTCACGGGGGCAGCTCGGCCCCGGACAGTTTCAGGATCAGCCCGGCCTGGAGGCGGGACCTCAGCACGGGGTCCGAGACCTCCTCCAGGAGGGCGATGGCCTGCTGCGTTGTCTCGGCGGCCCGCCGGTCGTCGCGGAGCGAGGCGGTCTGGTCGGCCATGTGCCGCAGCGCGGTATCGGCCCTGCGGTGGAAGAGCTGCCCGACCAGGGCCACCACCAGTCCCACGGAGCTGGTGGTGACGCCCAGGTACAGGTCTCCGCTGGTCTCGGCCTTCCACACGGCCAGCCCCACCCCGAAGAGCAGGATCGCGGCGCCGACCCCGGCGAAGCGCTGGCTGGTCGCGAAGCTGCTCCGTGCCTGGGTCAGTCCGTAGGCGTAGTACTCGACGAGGAGGGGGGTGAAGTCGTCCCTGCGGTCGCCGGTTCGGGCCGGGGTGTGCGGGATCCCGCCGACGTCGCGGAAGGTCGGGTGCGGTCCGCCGATGTCGGATGCGGGTTCGGGTTCGGGTTGTGTGCCGACCTGGGCCTGCAGCCGGGCCCGTTCCTGCGCCCGCTTCCGCTCGAAGCCGGCCCCGGAGGCCCGCTCCAGCAGCACCAGGGCCGCGACCACGGCCACGACCGCCCCACCCCACGCGAGCCACTCGCCCATGCGCCGACGATCCCACGGCCGGGCGGCGCGGCCAAGACCGCTGATGCGGGCTCCCGGCACCGAACCTAGACTGGCGAGGGCACGGCAGTTCCCGTACGAGGGAGAGGTGCACCATGGCCAAGCGAGGCAACAAGCGGCGCGCCCGCAAGAAGAAGAAGGCCAACCACGGCAAGCGCCCCAACGCCTGACCTGCCCCCTTGCACACCAGGCCACACCAGGCCCCCGGCCCCACCGGCCGGGGGCCTGTCGCCTGAAGGCGGCCGGGGCGGCTGGAGCGAGTCGTCCCGTTCGAGGCCCGGTCCGGTGAGGCTGAGGATCCGCTCGGCGAGCGCCCGCAGCCCTTCGGCATCGGCCCGGATCACGGCCTCGCCCGCGGAGACCCGCACCGTGACCCGAGGTTCGTCCATGGAGCCACGCCGGCTCCCGCCCGCCCGCGCCGCGGCGCAGCCCTCCAGGGCGTCGAAATCACCGCCCGGGGCGGGCCGTTCCCCGACCGGCGGCTGTGGCGACGGCGCATCGGCTCCGGGAGGACCCGTAGACGGCCGGGGCCGGCCGGAGCGGTACGTGCGCGAGCCGCCGGAACAGCGACGGAATCGGTTGCTCCGGGGATCCGCCGGTCATCGCCGTCGCCATCCGTCAAGTCACGTGTTCCCCTGGCACGGAATCCAGGGACATGTCCCGGTGCGTGTTCCCACCCCTAATGGAGGCACGGCTCGAACACCTTCCGAAAGGACGTGACAGCAATGCTCGCGACCCCCTCCCACCCCCTGTCCGTCGAAGCGGCCCCGGATCCGCGGCTCACCCGATGGATGTGGCTGGTGAAGTGGATACTCGCCATCCCGCACTACATCGTCCTGTTCTTCCTGCAGATCGGGTTCCTCCTGCTGAGCGTCGGCGCGTTCTTCTGCATCCTCGTCACGGGCCGCTATCCCCGGCCGCTCTTCGACTTCAACGTCGGCGTCATCCGATGGAGCACACGGGTCAACTACTACTCGTCGGCGGTGCTCGCGACCGACGCGTACCCTCCGTTCACGCTCAAGGACGTGCCCGACTACCCGGTCCGCATCGACCTCGCCTATCCCGAGCGGCTTTCCCGCGGGCTGGTCCTGGTCAAGTGGCTGCTGGTCGTCCCGCAGTTCCTGGTGATCACGATGCTGGTCACCAGCGGCTGGAGCACCTTCCGGTACGTGGAGGACTGGAGCCCGTTCTCCTCCGGGCTCATCGGCCTGCTCTCGCTCGTCGCGGTGGTGATCCTGGCGTCCACGGGGAATTACCCGCGCGGCCTGTTCGACCTTCTGATGGGCCTGATGCGCTGGGGGCTGCGGGTGGTCGTCTACGCATTCCTGATGACGGACAAGTACCCGCCGTTCCGCCTGGACATGGGCGGCACCGAGCCCCCGGCACGAGCACCCCGGCCGGCGACCGCCACCTGAGCCCCCCGATGCCCACCCCGCAGCATGCAAAAGGCCCCCGCCATGATCGGCGGGGGGCCTTCGTGCTGGTGGGCGTGGACGGTTTCGAACCGCCGACATCTGCTTTGTAAGAGCAGCGCTCTACCCCTGAGCTACACACCCGTGGATGAGTGGACAGCCTACATGGCGGGCCTACCCCCCACGCAAACCCGTACCTGTGGGGGAGAATGGGAGCGGGGCATGGGCGGACGACGGGGTACGGGAGAGGGATTGTGACGACGGCATCCCGGCGGTGGTTCGGTGGGCGGGACGAGAGTCGGCGGGCCGACGCGCAGGCGGCGAAGGATGCCGCCGCCGCCGCGTTCTACGAGCTGGACACCGCGCAGCGGGATCTGCGGATCTCGGTCGAGACCATCGCGGCCGCCGACGGCTCGCCCGCCGGGCGGCAGGCGGGCGAGCGGTTCGCCGCGCTCGGGCAGCGCATCGACGAGGTCAGTCACGTGTACATCGAGGCGGTGGACGCGCACGATCTGGACCGGCCCGAGCTGGAGGCCTCGGTCGCGGCGCGGGCCATGCAGGAGCTGACCCGGGCGCGGGACGAACTGGTACGGGTCAAGGCGGAGCTGGACCGGTTCGCGCAGGGGTTGCAGCCGCTGCTGGACAAGGCGGAGACGCAGCTCGCGCGGGTGGCTCCGGCGCGGGAGCGGGCCAGGGCTGCGCTGCTGGCCGCGAGTGACGCGCTGGACGCGGCGCGGGCGCAGGGGATGCGGGCCGATGACCTGGCCGCGCGGCTGGCCGCGCTGGGGCCCGAGCTGACGCTGCTCAATCAGGGGGCCGCGCTCCACGGCGTGCAGGCGACGGTGCAGCGGGCCGACCGGATCCTGCGGGACGCGGAGGCGATACGGGCGGAGGTCGCGCGGCTGCCGGAGCGTGCCGCGGAGATCGACCGGCGGCTGGTGAGCCTGCGGACGCGGGCACAGGCGCTGCGCAACCGGGCGGAGCGGGTGGATCCGGTCCTGAGCGAGCTGCGCCGGCGGTTCAGTGCGGCCTGCTGGCAGGACCTCCAGCAGGTTCCGGACGGGGCTGTACGGGATGTCGCGCGGGCCGAGGAGCAGCTGCGGGAGGCGGCCCGGGCGCGGGAGGAGCAGCGCTGGGCCGACGTGGGGGCGCTGATCGAGGCGGTCCGGGCTTCGCTGGGCGCCACGGACGAGGCGGTGTCGGCGGCGCAGGACCGGCTGACGCGGCTGGAGGCGGTGGCGCGGGATCCGCAGGCGGAGGTGGACCGGACCAGGTTCGCGATCCGGGATGCGCAGCGGCTGGCGATGGCGGGCCGCAGCGTGCCCGACCCCCGGCACGCGGGTCCGCTGGACGCGGCGGTGGCGCGGGTGGGCCGGGCCCTGGCCGCGCTGGAGGGGCGGCACCCGGACTACTGGGCCTTCCTCCAGGAGATGGAGGACGTACGGGGCGCGGTGAACCGGGTGGTCTCCGAGATCCGGGACCAGCTCGGGCACGCCTGAGCCGAACAGCACCGGGAGGGCACCGCGGACCGGCACCCCGGGCGGCAGCGCAGACCGGCACCCCGGGCGGCACCGCGGACGCCCCGCGGACCGGCACGGCTGACGGCACGCTGACCCGCACCGCGGACGGCACCGCGGACCGGCCCCGCCGACGGCTCCGCTGACGGGACGGGCTGACCGACTTGTCCCGGATGCGGGGGCGGCGGATGCTGGAAGGTGCCTGAACGGCAAAAGGCGCCCGGGAGGTGCCTGCAGGATGTCTGCAAGGTGCCTTGAACGGAGCAGAGGAGGGCGGTATGGCTGCCCACACTTTCCACTGGTCTCGCTCCTCCCACAGGTCTCGTGCGTCCCGCGCCCGCCAGGCACCCCCTGTCCCTGTGCGGCGGGAGTCCTACGCACCTCATGCGCTCTACGGATGCCATGAGCCCCATGAGCACTACGCGCCGTACGTGGCCCACGAGCCCTATGCGACCCATGCACCGCAGGCCTCCCACGGGCTGGTGCGACGCCTCATGCGTCCTGTCAACGCCCGGCTCGACGAGCACCTGCCCGCCGATCACAAGCTGAGCGTGGTCTACCGGGTCGGCGCCGGCCTGACCGGGCTGCTGCTGGTCCTCTTCGGCATCCTGGGCCTGATCGACCGGATCGGGTTCTTCGACACCGGCGGGGACACGGTCCTGACGCTGAACACGAACGGGGCGCTGAGCGTCCTGTCGATCGGGGTCGGTCTGCTGCTCTGCTACGGGATGGTCGTGGGCGGGACCTTCGCCTCGACCCTGAACATCGTGCTGGGTCTGCTGTTCATCGCGAGCGGGTTCGTGAATCTTGCCCTGCTGGACACCAGCCTGAACTTCCTGGCGTTCAGGATCCAGAACGTGCTGTTCAGTTTCGTCGTCGGCGTGATGCTGATGTGGTTCGGCATGTACGGGCGGGTGGGCAGTGCCCTGCCGCACGACAATCCGTACTGGCGTGCCCGGCACCCGGACCGGGCGGCTCGGGAGCAACGCGCCCGCACGGCCGGGAGAACGTTCTAGTCTTGGCCGCATGCCTCGATACGAATACCGCTGCCGGACCTGCGACGACACCTTTGAGGTCAGCCGTCCGATGGCCGAGTCCTCCGCGCCCGCCGACTGCCCCGCGGGCCACGCCGACACCGTGAAGCTGCTGTCGGCGGTCGCCGTCGGCGGGAGCAGCAGCGCGCCCGCCGCGCCCGCCATGGGCGGCGGTGGCGGGGGCGGCTGCTGCGGCGGGGGCGGCTGCGGCTGAACCGCGGGCCGTCGGCACCGGTTCGCCCGCCGTGCCGGCGGCCGCCGGCACCTCCGCCGGCGCTAGCGCTTGCGCGACAGGGTGAGGCCGTCCGAGATCGCCAGCAGGACGGAGTCCATGCGGGGGTCCGCCGCGACGTGTTCGTTGAAGGCGCGGACCCCCGCCGCCGAGCCGGTGGCCGACTCGTCGAGGACCGTGCCGTGGTACAGGGTGTTGTCCGTGACGATCAGGCCGCCGGGGCGCAGCCTGGGCACGAGCTCTTCCCAGTAGGCGATCTGGCTCTCCTTGTCGGCGTCCAGGTAGGCCAGGTCGACGTGCGGTTCGGCGGGCATGGCGCGGAGGGTCTGCAGGGCCGGGGCGATGCGCAGGTCGATGCGGTCCGCGACGCCGGCGGCCTCCCAGGCCTCGCGCCCGTACGCCGTCCACTCCTCGGACACGTCGCAGGCGATGAGGCGGCCGTCGGCCGGTAGGGCCTGGGCCATGGACAGGGTGGAGAAGCCGGTGAAGGTGCCGACCTCGACGATGTGGCGTGCCCCGGTCAGCCGGACCAGGAAGGCCAGCAGCGGGCCCTGCTCCTCCGCGGACTGCATGCCGGCGACGTCCGGGAACTTCTCGTAGGTCGTCGCGACCAGCCGCCGCTGGACAACGTCCAGCGGGGGGTTGTGGTCGAGCATGTACTGGTACAGCTCGTCGGTGATCTTGGTGCTGTTGCCCTTGGTCATGCGCCCAGTGTGCCGAGCCTCGCGGCTTCCGTGGTGAATGCCCGGACGATTTCCTCGCCCGCGAGGACACCCGCCGTCCGCAGGGCGGTGACCGTGGGGGCCGTCCACTGCGCGTCGGCCAGCTCGCCGTGGCCGGGGCGCCATCCGGCGTCGGCCGCGAGCAGCAGGTCGGCGTCGAGGAGGGAGTCGCCGGCGGCGAGGCTCGTGGTGGCGCCCGTGCGGCGGGCCACCTCGTGCATGGCCGCGCTCTTGGTGAGGGGGCGCGGGACCGCGTAGATCTTGCGGCCCTGGAGGGAGACGGCCCAGCCGCGGGCCTCGCACCAGCTCGCGAAGGCCTTGAGCCATTCGTCGGGGACGAGGACGCGTTCGACCACCAGGTAGGCGAAGAGGTCCTCGGCGAGGCGGGCCTTGCGCAGCCAGGCCGGATCGGCCGTCGCCAGCAGGTGGGCGTGGACCTCCTCCAGCGGGGCGCACTCCTCGGCGAGGCGGGCGGCGACCTGCCGCCGCCAGTCCCGGTCCGGGACGCCGTCGACCAGCAGCTGGCCGCCGTTGGCGCAGATCGCGTACCGGGCGGGGCGTCCGGGGAAGCGGATGCGCTGGTACTGCTTGCGGGTCCGTGTCGTCGTCGGGACGAAGACCACCGACGGGTCGGCCGTCAGTTCCGCCAGCAGGCCGGCCGCCGTCTCGGTCATGTAGGACAGCGGCTTGCTCTCGTGGACCTCGACGCACAGCAGCCGCGGGGCCACCGGGTCGGGCATGGTCAGGCCGAGGGCGGCCGCCGAGTAGATGAGCGTGCGGTCGAGGTCACTGGCTATCAGGACGGTCACTTCGAGGCCACAGCCTTTCCGTCGGCGCCGGTGGCGCCGCGCGTGTATCGCGGGTGGATGAGTCCGACGCAGGTGTACGGCAGTCCGTCGACCTCTTCCACGGGGACCCCGCGCTGGTCGGCGAGCAGGCGTACGTGGTCCAGGTCGGCCCCGGCGCCCCGCTGGGCGAGGATCTTCCACGGGACCCGGCGCAGCAGGACCCGGGTGGTCTCGCCGACGCCGGGCTTGACCAGGTTGACGTCGTGGATGCCGTACTCCTCGCTGATGCGCTCCACCGCCGCCCAGCCCTCCCAGGTGGGGGTGCGGTCGGCCGCCAGCAGTTCCTTGACCTCGTCGTCGACCGCTTCGGCCACGTCGTCGAAGTGGGCGGCGACGGTGGCGACGAAGTCGGCGGAGACGTCGGCCCCGGCCAGCTCGCGGTAGAACTTCGCGCCGTGGAAGTCGGCGGGTCCGACGAGGTCGGACCTGAGAACCGTACGCGAGATGAGTCCGGAGACGGTGGAGTTGAGGCAGGCCGAAGGGATGAGGAAGTCTTCGCGGGTGCCGTAGGTCGATACGCAGGAGCCGGGGTCGGCGAGCACGACGATCTCCGGGTCGAAACCGGGGAACTCGCCGAGCGCGGCCTTCAGCTCGCGGGTGATGGCGCCCTTTCCGGTCCAGCCGTCGACGAAGACGATGTCGGCCGGGTCGTGGTGGGCGGCCAGCCAGCGCAGGGCGTTGGCGTCGATGCCGCGGCCGCGCACGATGGAGACGGCGTAGTGCGGGAGGTCGAGGCCGTGCCGTGCGTGGGCCCAGCGGCGCATGAGCACGCCGACGGGGGTTCCGGCGCGGGCCAGCGAGACCAGGACGGGCGACGGGGACCGTTCGGCCAGGACGGTCTCGGTGACCGTGCCGACGGCCCTGGCGATGCGGGCGGCGGAGGCGGACAGGGCGCTGCGGTAGAGCTCCTGGTACTGCGGGGACGGCTGGTACTCGACGGGGAGCGATTCGGCGTAGTGGGCGCCGCCCGCCTGGATGGCCTCCTCGCGTTCCTCGGTGGGGGCCTCCAGCTCGACGTCGGAGAAGTCCTGGAGCAGCCAGCCGACGTCCTCGGGGGCGTACGAGGAGAAGGCGGGGCCGCGCAGGGGCTCGGTCATGATCGGCTCCCGCCGGTCGGGTACGCCGGGGGCGCCGGGTACGTAGGAAGGGACGACGGCCAGCAGGACCCGGCCGGTGTGCGGGGCGAGGGCCGCGAGCAGTCCGGCGTGCAGCTCGGGGGTGTCGCCGGCCGAGTCGACGACGGCGACGACGGTGTCGAACCCGGCGCCCGCGACGTTGTAGGCGTACCGGTCACCGGGGCCGTCGGCCGGCGCGTCGTGGGCGGGGAAGACGAGGCGGCTGCGGATGGCGTAGCCGGGGTCGTCGACGGCGAGCACCGGCGAGCGGGTCGTGGTGGAGAAGCGGACCTCGCGGGCCGCCCCGGACTCCTCCAGGGCCTTCGCGAGGCGCAGCGGCGCGTACATCAGCTCTTCGTTGCCGAGTACGAGGACCCGTCCGGGTCCGGCTCCGAGCGCGTCCGCGAGCCGGGCGGCCATCGCGGGCAGGGCCGCCTCCAGGGTGGCCCGGTGGGCGGGGGCGAAGCCGTGCCGGGCGCCGTCGGGGAGCCCGGCGGGCCAGTCCAGGGCGACGCGGGTGACCGGCGCCGGGCCGTCCGCCGGGGCCCCGTCCCGCGACTCGGGCGCCGGGCGGCTCTCGGGCCGCCCCTGCCCGCCTCCGGAAGCCCGGCCTGCCGTGCCGGGGCCGTCCCCGGCGGCTGGTTCGTGCGCCTCGACCAGGGCCTGACCCTTGGCCAGGACACCCTCGGGAAGGTGGACGGTGCCGGAGGCCAGGGCGACCAGGTCGACCCGTGCGCCGATCTCGGCGGCGAAGGCGGTGAGCCGGTCGCGGTCGGCCCCGGAGCGCATGTCGACGAGGGCGACGACCACGTAGTGCGCACGGGGGTGGCGGCCGTGCAGGTCGCGGATGGTGTTCAGGACGGTGCTGCCGGTGGAGAACTCGTCGTCGACGAGGACCAGCGGCCCGCTGCCCGCGAGGAGCGCGGGGTCCTCCGGCAGCAGCAGGTGCGAGGTGGCGTGGGAGTGCGCCTCCTCGAAGCCGCCCGCGGGCCGCAGGCCCGGCACGGGCCGGCGGGTGGAGTGCAGGTAGGGGGCGTGGCCCAGGCCGTCGGCCACGCAGTGGCCGAGCCCGGTGGCGGTCTCGGCGTAGCCGAGGACCACCGCGCGGGCGGCGGCCTCGTCGCCGAGGAGCGCGCGGACGCGTTCGCCGAGCCCGTACCCGGCCGCGTACACGGTCCGCGGGGACTGCGGGACGTGCTTGCCCAGCACCTGCGAGACGAGCAGGTGCGCCCGCTTGGGGTTGCGCCGCAGGGCCAGCCCGAGCAGGTCCGCGAGGGGCGGTGAGCCCGGCTCGGCGGCCTCCTCCAGGCGCACGCCCAGCCGGTCCGCGACCCAGGTTCCCGACCACACTGCTTCGATCGTCTTGCCTTTCCTCGTCTGTTTCGTCAACGGCCCGCTCAGACCTGCAGCCCGGCCGTCAGGAGGTCGACGAAGCCGACCTCCTCCTTCGCCACACCGAAGACCTCGGCGCGCAGCATGGTGCGCTCGGCCCAGGCCCGGTGGGGCTTCACCTCGTTCATTTTGTTCGTATAAACGGAACGCATCACCCCGCCACCGCCGCTCTCGGGGCGCAGGATGTCCTGGGCGTCGCTGAACTCCTCGTGGGAGACCACCGACAGGGCGTGCACGGGGGTGACGTGCGCGGGGTGGATGCAGGTTTTTCCGATCAGTCCGTTGGCCCGGTCGAGTTCGATCTCGCGCAGGAGTCCGTCGAGGTCGTGCTCGATCAGCGCGGTGCGCAGTTCCTCCACGCCCTCCTCCAGGAAGGGGCTGCGGCGCAGCTGGGGCTTGAAGAGGCGCTGCTGGCTGCGGAAGTACTCCCACACCGGGCCGGTGATGGTGAAGCCGGTGCCGTCGGCGCGGCTGAGGACGTTGACGACGTCCGCGATCACGCCGGCCACGATCTGGACGTCGTAGGCGGTCATGTCGGGGGTGCGCCGCAGGCCGTAGGCGGAGCAGAAGTCGGTCACGCCGAGCCGCAGGGCCAGGACCCGCTCCCGGTGGGCGTTGACGGTGCGGGAGATGCCCGCAAGGGCTTCGACGCGGGTTTCGAGGTGGAGCAGCTCGGGGGTCTCCAGGACCGGCATGGCATACAGGCGGGCCGTCCCGGCGGCGGCCTCCGCCTGGGCCACGGCGTCGAGGAAGGCGGTACCGCGACTCTCCGTGAACTTGGGGAGTACGAATCCGGCCAGTCGTCCCGCGGAGCCCTTGAGGCGGCGCACCAGGTCGGGTATCTGCTCGGGCGTGCGGACCCGGATGAAGAGCAGGGGGAGCTCCGCGGGGTCCGCGTCGAGCTCGGCGAACTGCCGGACGAGGTTCTCCTCGGCTCCGGCCACGTCGCCGTCACTGATGGAATCCTCCAGGCAGAGGACCATGGAGACGACTCCGCGGCCCGCCTGCTTGCGGATGTCCGCGGCGAGCCGGGGGCGGGTGGCGGGGCTGTAGAGCGTGGCGCCCAGCGCGGCTGCGAGGACCCGGGCGGGCGAGGCGGCCGTGAACTCGGCCGGTTCCTGGTGGAAGAGGTCCTTACGGACCGTGGGCGATATGTGCCCGAAGTGACGCATGTGCTTCCCCCGTACTGCCTCGGCGGCCCAACTGGCATGGCCGGTAATAGTACGTACGAACGTGAGTCAAGAGTTCCTCGAGCACATGAAGTTCAGGTAACCCTCTTGCACCATGCCCAGGTCTGCGCATTCGATACAAGGCCCTACGGGGGGCCGCATTGTCCCGCTCCACCCCGGGAGGGCAGGATGACGGGCATGACGCACGCGATGCAGAAGGGCTCGAACATCCCGGTGACCGCCGTGGCGGTCCGGGCGGTGCTGCGCTGGACCGACGGCCCCGACGTACCGGACGTGGACGCCTCCGCGCTCCTGGTGGGCCCGGACGGCCGCGTGGGGTCCGACGAGGACTTCGTCTTCTACAACCAGCCCCGCCACCCCTCGGGGGCCGTGTGGCGCCTGGGCAAGAAGCAGCTCGGCGACGGGATCACCGACGCCGTCCAGGCCGACCTGCGCGCCGTGCCCCGGGCGGTGGACCGGATCCTCGTGGTCGCCTCCGCCGAGGACGTCCCCTTCGAGCGGGTGCGCGACCTGCGGATCCTGCTCTACGACGCCACCGCGACCGGCGCCTGCGAACCGCTGGCCTACTTCGACGTACGGCCCGAGACCGGCGCGGAGACGGCGCTGATCTGCGGGGAGATGTACCGCCGGGGCGAGGGGTGGAAGTTCCGCGCGCTGGGCGAGGGCTACTCCAACGGTCTGGTCGGGCTGGCGACCGACCACGGGATCTCCGTCGACGAGAACGCCCCGGACGGCGACGGCGCACAGGGCACGAGCCCGGCGGCCGGGCCCACCGCCGAGCAGACGGCCGCAATGGCCCCGCCGGTCCCCCGGAACCCGGCGCCGCCCACCCAGGCCCCGCCGGCCGAACAGCCCGCGTACGGCTACCCGCAGCCGGTCTCCCCGGCCCCGGTGCCCGGCCCAGGCGGCGACCCGTCCTTCCGGCTGCCCGTGCAGGGCCCCCAGTTCATCCGCCGCTGAGCCCCGGCCGCCCGCCCGCACCGCCCGCACCACCGCCGGCCGGGCGGCGGCCCCCCTCAGGCCTTGGTGCTCTTGTAGCCCCGCCCCCACTGGAGTCCCCAGCCGTACAGCCGGTCCAGCTCGGCCTGGAACCCGTACACGAACTTCACCTCGCGCCGCACGACGAGCTCGCCCTTGACCTTCTCCAGGGAGACCACGGCGCAGGAGCGGGCCTGCGGCTGCCGCTCGTCCAGCGGGATCTCGATCCGCGGCCCGGTGACCGGGTAGAGGGTCACCATGGCGTGCGTCCGGTCGAAGGCCGGGGTCTGGTCGTAGATGTAGACGAAGACCAGCAGCCGCCTGATCTCGTCCGCGTGGTCGAGATTGACGTACAGGGTCTCCCCGGACGCCGAGCCGAACCGGTCGTCCCCGCTGAGCTTGACGTACGGCGGGTCGTTCAGGTCCCCCAGCAGGTTCCCCAGCGGCTGCACGGCGCCCCGGCTGCCGTCGGTCAGCTCGTACAGGCAGCCCATGTCGAGGTCGACGTTGACCATGCCCTGGGTGTGCGCCTGCACCATCTCGGGCTTGAACAGCTTGAACGGGTGCCGGAAGAGCTGGCCGCTCTGGCCGGAGCGGCCGCTGATGTCCGAGGTGCGCATCCGCCAGGACAGGTTCACGCGCAGATTGCCGTGGACCGCCCCCTGTTTGGTGAGCGACACCGTCGGATGTCGTTTGGTCAGCTCGATCGCGTTCGACGAGGCGCTGCCCGACTGGAACTGCACGGCACGGCTGCCCAGGATGCCGTCGAAGAAGCCCATCCCCTACCCCCCTGATGCGTACGTACGGAAGCGGGGCGGCCCGCCGGGTCCGTGGACCCCGTCGGCCGCCCCGCAGATGGAGCGTTCCGCATTACCGCCGCGGTCATGCCTCGGCGGCGGCACCCTCCGCTTCCAGGCGCTTGTTGCGGCGCACCGAGGACCAGAAGGACCAGCCGATCAGGACGACGCCCACGAGGCCGGTGATGAACTCGTTGATCTCGTACTGGATGGTGACGAGCAGGATCACGGCGAGCGCGCCGATGGCGTAGTGCGCGCCGTGCTCCAGGTAGACGTAGTCGTCGAGGGTGCCCTGGCGGACCAGGTAGACCGTCAGCGACCGGACGTACATGGCACCGATGCCGAGGCCCAGGGCCATGAGCACGATGTCGTTGGTGATGGCGAAGGCGCCGATGACCCCGTCGAAGGAGAACGAGGCGTCGAGGACTTCGAGGTAGAGGAACATGAAGAACGCGGCCTTGCCGGCCATGGCGACGGCCGAGACGGGCTTGCCCGTCCGCTTCGACTCCTCCTCGGCCTCGTGCTCGGCCTCCTCCTCTTCCTCGAGCTTGTTCTCGAAGTAGCCGGAGAGGCCGCCCACGACCATGTAGGTGATCAGGCCGAGGACACCGGAGATCAGGACGGTCTGCGCCTTGTCCACGTGCATGCCGCCGTGCTGGTGGGCGTTGGCGGCGAAGGTCATCGAGGTGACGGCCAGAATGATCAGCGCGACGCACGCGGACAGCATGTCGATCTTGCCGAGCTTCGCGAGCGGACGCTCGAGCCAGGCGAGCCACTTGATGTCACGGTCCTCGAAGATGAAGTCGAGGAAGATCATCAGGAGGAACATGCCGCCGAAGGCGGCGATGGACGGGTGGGCGTCCGTGACGAGCTGCTGGTACATGTCCTTGTCGGAGAGTGCCAGGTCCACCGCCTCGATGGGCCCGATCTTGGCACTGATGGCGACGATCACGACAGGGAAGACCAGTCGCATGCCGAACACCGCGACAAGGATGCCGATGGTAAGGAAGATCTTCTGCCAGAAGGCATTCATCTTCTTCAGGATCCCGGCGTTGACCACCGCGTTGTCGAAAGACAGCGAGATCTCGAGGACCGACAGGATCGCCACGATCCCGAAGGCGGCCCACCCCCCGTAGAACACCGCTGCGACCAGACCGAGCGCAGTGACTGCGAACGACCAGCCGAAGGTTTTGAGAACCACTGGCACCCCATCGTCTTGTACCGCTTTACGAAACGTTGACCCCGAAGTCTAGAGCGATGCCCCGGAGGCCCGACGCGTACCCCTGCCCCACCGCCCGGAACTTCCATTCGCCCCCGTAGCGGTAGACCTCGCCGAAGATCATCGCGGTCTCGCTGGAGGCGTCTTCGGAGAGGTCGTAGCGGGCCAGTTCCTGGCCGTCCGCCTGGTTCACCACGCGGATGAAGGCGTTGCTGACCTGGCCGAAGCTCTGGCGGCGGCTGTCCGCCTCGTGGATCGAGACCGGGAAGACGATCTTGTCCACGCGCTCGGGCACCTTGGTGAGGTCGATGACGATCGACTCGTCGTCGCCGTCACCCTCGCCCGTGAGGTTGTCCCCCGTGTGCTCCACGGAGCCCTCGGGGCTCTTCAGGTTGTTGTAGAAGACGAAGTACTCGTCCCCGAGCACGCGGCCGCTGTTGCACAGCAGCGCGCTGGCGTCGAGGTCGAAGTCGGCTCCCGTGGTCGAGCGCGCGTCCCATCCGAGGCCGATCAGAACCCGGGTGAGGTTCGGTGCGGCCTTGGACAGGGAGACATTGCCCCCCTTGGCGAGTGTGACGCCCATGATGTGGTCCTCCCCGGACGACGGTGTGACGGGAACGGCGGGAACAGCTGGAACGGATGGAACAGGCGGAGCAGGTGCGGCGGGTGAAGCGGGTCCGGCGCCGTACACACAGTGCACGGCGCCGGACGGGTGAACTGCTCTCGGCTCAGACGTTGACGCCGAAGTCCTGCGCGATGCCGCGCAGGCCGGAGGCGTAGCCCTGGCCGATGGCGCGGAACTTCCACTCCGCGCCGTTGCGGTAGAGCTCGCCGAAGACCATGGCGGTCTCCGTCGAGGCGTCCTCGGAGAGGTCGTAGCGGGCGAGCTCGGTGTTGTCGGCCTGGTTCACGACGCGGATGTACGCGTTGCGGACCTGGCCGAAGCTCTGCTGGCGGCTCTCGGCCTCGTAGATCGAGACCGGGAAGACGATCTTGGCGACATCGGCCGGGACGCCGGCGAGGTTCACCTTGATCGCCTCGTCGTCGCCCTCGCCCTCACCGGTGGTGTTGTCGCCGGTGTGCTCGACGGAGCCGTCGGGGCTCTTCAGGTTGTTGAAGAACACGAAGTTCGCGTCGCTGGCGACCTTGCCCTGGTCGTTGGTCAGGATCGCGCTGGCATCGAGGTCGAAGTCGACACCGGTGGTGGTGCGAGCGTCCCAGCCGAGACCGACGATGACCGCCGTCAGGTTAGGCGCGGCCTTGGTCAGCGAGACGTTGCCGCCCTTGCTGAGGCTGACTCCCACGGGTCCTCCATTGGGTTCATGTGTGGGGCGGAGCCCCGTCGTGCGGTTGCTACCGGATCAACGTTCCGATCCTAGTGACGGGTTCCCGCCCTGCTGGCGGTTTTCGCACGGAACCGTGCGGGGGCCCCTCAGAGGCTGTCGAGGGCCTTGATGTACTCGTTCAGGTCACGTGCGTCGGGCAGTCCGTTGACGACAGTCCACCGCACCACGCCGTCCTTGTCGATGATGAAGGTGCCGCGGACCGCGCAGCCCTTGTCCTCGTCGAAGACGCCGTAGGCGCGCGAGGTCTCCCCGTGCGGCCAGAAGTCCGACAGCAGCGGGTACTCCAGGCCCTCCTGCTCGCCGAAGACGCGCAGGGTCGGCACGGAGTCGTTGGAGACCGCGAGGAGCTGGACGTCGGCGTTCTGGAAGCGCGGCAGCTGGTCGCGCAGCTCGCACAACTCGCCCGTGCAGACGCCGGTGAAGGCGAACGGGTAGAAGAGCAGCACGACGGCCTTCTCCCCCCGGAAGTCGGAGAGCCGCACGGTGGCACCGTGGTTGTCCTTCAGCTCGAAGTCCGGGGCCTTGCTGCCGACCTCGATCGCCATCTCTCGCTTCCCTTCGTTTCCTGCATCACTGCGTTGGGCTGTTCGGGTGGGACCACCCTAGACGCGTACACCCCGCCGACCGGGGTCGACGGGGTGCGTTCTACGGGTCCGCTCGGCTGCGGGGCGCGGCTCAGCGCTTGGACTTGACGGCTGTCTTGGGCGTCACCAGCTTGGTGGCGGCCCACTCCTTGCCGACGGGGGCGCCCTTGGCCAGCGAGAGACCGGCGGTCTCCGCGGCTTCCTTGATGTCGCTGGCCTCGACGTAGCCGGGGCGGCCCGTCTTGGGGGTCAGCAGCAGGATCAGTGCGCCGTCCTCGATCAGCTCGGTGGCATCGACCAGTGCGTCCGCCAGATCGCCGTCGTCCTCCCGGAACCACAGCAGCACGGCGTCGGCGACGTCGTCGTAGTCCTCGTCGACGAGGTCGCCGACGAGCTCATCAACGACATCACGGAATTCCTGATCGACGTCGTCGTCGTAGCCGATCTCCTGGACCACCTGTTCGGACTGGAAACCCAGCCGGGCGGCCAGGTTCTCCGCGTGGTCCGCGGTCGCGCTCACGGGGTGCCTCCTGCTCATGTTCGGTGAATGTCTTGGGCGGCGCGCGTACGCGCAGCATTGGACGTAGTCCACACGGGCGCGGCGGATCGCGCAAGTACCCGGCCGCCGAGACCGTCGAAACGGTGACGATTGCGGCCGTCTCGCCGCAACTTTCAGCCTCCCCGTCCACGTCCCTGGTGATTCATCCCACAGCATTCCAGCTCATTCGGCACGGCTTGAGGACTTCCTACCTGTTTGAGGGACGAACGGCCTTACGAAATGGTTGCCCGACTTGGGGGTAAAGTTGCGGTTTGAACGTTCTTCCTGGTCGTCATCCCTCCGGAGCCTTCCTCCGACTCCAGGGATTACCCAGTGGTAAAGGTGACGATTGAAGCCGAGCGTAAGACCATGGGAGGCGGCGCCCCCCGATACGGCTTCAACACGACTCCCCCCGACAGCGAAGGAACAGCGTGGCTTCCGCATCCGATCGCAATCCGATCATCATTGGCGGCCTGCCGAGTCAGGTCCCGGACTTCGATCCGGAGGAGACGCAGGAGTGGCTCGACTCCCTGGACGCCGCCGTCGACGAGCGGGGACGTGAACGCGCCCGCTACCTGATGCTGCGGCTGATCGAGCGGGCCCGCGAGAAGCGCGTGGCCGTGCCCGAGATGCGCAGCACGGACTACGTCAACACGATCGCCACGAAGGACGAGCCCTTCTTCCCCGGCAACGAGGAGATCGAGCGCAAGGTCCTCAACGCCACCCGGTGGAACGCGGCCGTCATGGTCTCGCGCGCGCAGCGCCCCGGCATCGGCGTCGGCGGCCACATCGCCACGTTCGCGTCCTCGGCCTCCCTCTACGACGTGGGCTTCAACCACTTCTTCCGGGGCAAGGACGAGGGCGACGGCGGCGACCAGATCTTCTTCCAGGGCCACGCCTCCCCAGGCATCTACGCCCGCGCCTACCTCCTGGACCGGCTCTCCGAGCAGCAGCTCGACGCGTTCCGGCAGGAGAAGTCGAAGGCTCCGTACGGGCTCTCCAGCTACCCGCACCCGCGGCTGATGCCGGACTTCTGGGAGTTCCCGACCGTCTCGATGGGCCTCGGCCCGCTCGGTGCGATCTACCAGGCCCGGATGAACCGGTACATGGAGGCGCGCGGGATCGCGGACACCTCCAGGTCCCACGTCTGGGCGTACCTCGGCGACGGCGAGATGGACGAGCCGGAGTCCCTCGGCCAGCTGTCGATCGCCGCCCGTGAGGGCCTGGACAACCTGACCTTCGTGGTCAACTGCAACCTCCAGCGCCTCGACGGCCCGGTCCGCGGCAACGGCAAGATCATCCAGGAGCTGGAGTCGCAGTTCCGCGGCGCCGGCTGGAACGTGATCAAGCTGATCTGGGACCGTTCCTGGGACCCGCTGCTGGCCCAGGACCGCGACGGCATCCTGGTCAACAAGATGAACACCACCCCGGACGGGCAGTTCCAGACGTACGCCACCGAGTCGGGCGCGTACATCCGCGAGCACTTCTTCGGCGGCGACCACCGGCTGCGCGCGATGGTCGAGAACATGACCGACTACCAGATCCAGCACCTGGGCCGCGGCGGTCACGACCACAAGAAGGTGTACGCGGCGTACGCGGCGGCCAAGGCCCACAAGGGCCAGCCGACGGTGATCCTGGCGCAGACGGTCAAGGGCTGGACGCTCGGCCCGAACTTCGAGGGCCGCAACGCGACGCACCAGATGAAGAAGCTGACGGTCGACGACCTCAAGCGCTTCCGTGACCGCCTGCACATCCCGATCACCGACTCCCAGCTGGAGAACGGCGCGCCGCCGTACTACCACCCGGGCCGCAACTCCCCCGAGATCCAGTACATGCACGACCAGCGCAGCGCCCACGGCGGCTACGTGCCGACGCGCGTGGTGCGCGCCAAGCCGCTGCAGCTGCCGGGCGACGCCGCCTACGCGGCGGCGAAGAAGGGTTCGGGGCAGCAGTCGATCGCCACCACGATGGCCTTCGTCCGCATCCTGAAGGACCTCATGCGGGACAAGGAGATCGGCAAGCGCTTCGTGCTGATCGCGCCCGACGAGTACCGCACCTTCGGCATGGACGCCTTCTTCCCGAGCGCCAAGATCTACAACCCGCTCGGCCAGCAGTACGAGGCGGTCGACCGCGACCTGCTGCTCGCGTACAAGGAGTCGCCGACCGGCCAGATGCTGCACGACGGCATCTCGGAGGCGGGCTGCACGGCCTCGCTGATCGCCGCGGGTTCGGCGTACGCCACGCACGGCGAGCCGCTGATCCCGGTGTACGTCTTCTACTCGATGTTCGGTTTCCAGCGCACCGGTGACCAGTTCTGGCAGATGGCCGACCAGCTCGCGCGCGGTTTCGTCCTCGGCGCGACCGCCGGACGGACCACCCTCACGGGTGAGGGTCTCCAGCACGCCGACGGTCACTCCCAGCTGCTGGCGTCGACGAACCCGGGCTGCGTCGCGTACGACCCGGCCTACGGCTACGAGATCGCGCACATCGTCCGGGACGGTCTGCGCCGGATGTACGGCCCGGAGGCGGAGGACGTCTTCTACTACCTGACCGTCTACAACGAGCCGATCCAGCACCCGGCCGAGCCGGCCGACGTGGACGTGGACGGCATCCTCCAGGGCATCCACAAGGTGTCCGCGGGCGCCTCGGGCGCCATCGGGGCGCAGCTCCTGGCCTCGGGCGTGGCGGTGCCGTGGGCGCTGGAGGCGCAGCGGATCCTGGCCGCGGAGTGGAACGTCCGGGCGGACGTCTGGTCGGCGACCTCCTGGAACGAGCTGCGGCGCGAGGCCGTCGAGGTGGAGGAGCACAACCTGCTCCACCCGGAGGAGGAGCAGCGCGTCCCGTACGTGACGCGCAAGCTGTCCGGGGCGGAGGGTCCGTTCGTGGCGGTGTCCGACTGGATGCGTGCGGTGCCGGACCAGATCTCGCGGTGGGTGCCCGGCGCGTACACCTCGCTGGGTGCGGACGGCTTCGGCTTCGCGGACACGCGTGGTGCGGCCCGGCGCTTCTTCCACATCGACGCCCAGTCGGTGGTCCTGGCGACGCTCACCGAGCTCGCCAAGGAGGGGAAGATCGACCGGTCGGTGCTCAAGCAGGCCATCGACCGGTACCAGCTCCTCGACGTGGCCGCGGCGGATCCGGGCGCGGCGGGCGGCGACGCCTGACGCCGGCTGCCCCGTGGCATGAGGTGACCCCTGGCCGAGGCCGGGGGTCTCCTCGCTTCCGGGGGTTCCTTACGATGCTCCGCATGAAGGAACCCTCCCGCCAGTTGCGGTGGGAGCGGCGGAGCCAGGCCCCGCTGCTCCTGTTCGCCGTGGCCTTCGCCGTCGCGTACGCCGTGCCCATCGTCGCCCCGGACGCGGGTGCGGGCGTGCACCGCGCCTGCAGCTACGTGGAGTGGGCGGTGTGGGGCGTCTTCGCCGGCGACTACCTGGTCCGGCTGGGCCTCACCGCGGACCGCCGGCACTTCGTGCGCACGCACTGGCTGGACCTGGCGGCGGTGGTGCTGCCGCTCGTCCAGCCGCTGCGGCTGCTGCGGCTGGTCGCCACCTTGCTGCTGGTGGGCCGGCGGGCCCGGATGGCGCCCCAGGTCCGGCTGACGACGTACGTCGCCGGGGCCGTGGTGGGGCTGCTGATGTTCGGCTCGCTGGCGGTGCTGAGCGTGGAGCGGGACGCCCCCGGCGGGAACATCAAGAACCTGGGCGACGCCGTGTGGTGGTCCTTCACGACGATGACGACGGTCGGGTACGGCGACCACTCCCCGACCACCGGCCTGGGCCGGGTGCTGGCCGTCGGCCTGATGCTGTCCGGGATCGCCCTGCTGGGTGTGGTCACCGCGAACATCGCGGCCTGGTTCATCTCCCGCTTCGAGCGTGACGACCAGGCGGAGCGGCTCCAGCTGGCCGCCCTCCAGGAGCTCCAGGCGGAGGTACGGGCGCTGCGCGTCGAGGTCGCCCGGCTGGGCGGCGGGCCGGCCGGCCGGCCGGGCGCCCCGGCGCCGCGCGGGGCTACCGCTCCCACACCTTGAACGCCCGTACCTGGTAGGGCGACTGGGGCAGCCACACCCCGTCGCCCGGGTAGGTCTGGAACTCGCCGGTCTCGGCGCACTCCGCCGACTGGTAGGTGGTCACCGGGCGGCCGGTGCGGTTGGTGAGGGACTGGGCGCTGGTGCCGGCGGGGAGCGCGGTGCAGCTGTTGATGTCCAGGGTGCTCAGTTCGTGGGTCTGCCGGGCGCCCTTGAACTCCGGTTTCGCCCACAGGCACAGCTGCCCGGTGGCGCAGGTGCCGAGGGTCGGCGGGCCCGCGGCGTGGGCGTGGGTGGCGGTACCGGGGATGAGGGCGGTGAGTGCCAGCGCGGCGGCGGCCAGGACGGTGCTGACGCGGGTGCTGCTGACGGGGGTGCCGGCGCGGGTGCTGTCGGCGCGGGTCGTGCGACACGTACGCATGACGGGTCAACTCCTTGTGGACGAAGGGCGCCCCGGACGGTTCCGGAGCGCCGACGACACCACGCTGACCTGCGAGGACGGGCGGGCGGAAGGGGTCTGGGCCGGGTCCACCCTGATAGGCGACAGCCCCGCCGGAACCGTCCGGCGGGGCTGTGGTGCGTACGGGGTTGACGCCCGTGCGGGGCTTCGGCTCAGACGTGGGCCGTGCCTGCGCCCGCGGCCGCGTTCTCCCCGCGCTTGGTGAAGCAGGCCACGACGGCGGCGAGGACCGCGACCGCGCCCGCGACGGTGAAGCCGGTGCTCATGCCGGACACGAAGGTGTCGTGCGCGACCCCGGTGATCACCTCGGCGACCGGTTCGGGGGTCTTCGAAGTCACCGGGGCGAGGCCCACCTGGACGCCCATCTCGGCGAGCTCCTGCTGCTCGGGGGCGAGCGGGGGCAGCTGGGCCGCCGCCCACCTGTCCCCGAACGAGCTGCTGACCGTGGAGGCCATGACGGAGCCGAGGACTGCGGTGCCGAGGCTGCCGCCGACCTGCATGGCGGCCTGCTGGAGCCCGCCGGCCACACCGGAGAGCTCCAGCGGGGCGTTGCCGACGATCACCTCGGTGGCGCCGACCATGACCGGCGCGAGACCGAGGCCGAGGAGGGCGAACCAGAAGGACATGGCGGGAGTGCCGGTGCCGGGGGTGAGCTGCGCCATTCCGAAGCAGGCCGCGGCGGTGGCCACCATGCCGGCGACCAGCGGGATCCGCGGCCCGGCCTTGGTGATGGCGGCGCCGGCCAGCGGCGAGCCGATGATCATCATGCCGGTCAGCGGCAGCAGGTGCAGGCCGCTGTCGACGGGGCTCATGCCGTGGACGTTCTGCAGGTAGAAGGTGACGAAGAACAGGCCGCCCATGAAGGCGAAGGCCATCAGCACCATCAGTACGGTGCCCGCGGACAGCGGGAGCGAGCGGAACATGCCGAGCGGGATCAGCGGTTCCGTGACCCTGCTCTCCCAGAAGGTGAAGAACCCGAAACAGAGCACGGCGGCGGCCAGGAAGAGGAGCGTCCTGGAGTCGCCCCAGCCCCACTCCGCGGCCTTGATCAGTGCCCAGATCAGCGAGAACATCCCGCCGGACAGGAGCAGGATGCCGAGGACGTCGAAGGAGCGCGGGGCGTTCTCGGCCCGGTGGTCGACCAGGATGACCAGGCCGAAGAGCAGGGCGACGATGCCGACGGGCACGTTGATGAAGAAGACGGACTGCCAGCTGACGTGCTCGACGAGCAGGCCGCCGACGATGGGGCCGGCGGCGGTGGAGGCGCCGATGACCATGCCCCAGATGCCGATGGCCATGTTGAGCTTCTCGGCGGGGAAGGTGGCGCGCAGCAGGCCGAGGGCGGCGGGCATCAGCAGCGCGCCGAAGAGGCCCTGCGCCACGCGGAAGCCGATGACGAGCTCGACGCCGGCGGAGAGGCCGATGGCTGCGGAGGACACGGCGAAGCCCGCGATGCCGGCGAGGAAGGTCTGCCGGTGGCCGAAGCGGTCACCGAGCTTGCCCGCGGTGATCAGGGACACCGCGAGGGCGAGCAGGTAGCCGTTGGTGATCCACTGCACCTCGGCCAGGGAGGCGCCGAGTTCCCTGGATATCTCGGGATTGGCGACGGCGACGATCGTGCCGTCCAGGGTGACCATCATGACGCCGATCGCGACGGCGAAGAGGGTCAGCCAGGGGTGACCGCGCAGTCCGGACCGGACGGGTGCCGGAGCCGGTTCCTTGGCGGGTACCTGATCGCCGACGGTGATCTGACCAGTCATGCGGACAGGCTAGTGACAGCGACTGACACTTCACAGACGGGTGAGCGGGACGGCCACTGTTACGTCGGTCACAGGTACCCTGACCGCTCACCCGGCGTCAGATCGGCGTCCGGACGGGGGCGCGGACCCGGACGCACCCCGCCAGGACGCGGACGCCGGCGCGGACAGGGAAGGACCCCAGCGTGATGACCGACGAGCGGCCGATGGCGGGCCGGGTGGCCGGACTGCGCGAACGCAAGAAGCGCCGTACCCGGGACGCCCTGCTGCGGGCCGCCCTGCTCCTGTTCGTCTCCCAGGGGTACGAACGGACCACCGTCGACGAGATCACCGACGCCGTGGAGGTCTCCCAGCGCACCTTCTTCCGCTACTTCGCCAGCAAGGAGGAGGTCGCCTTCGCGGTCCAGGACCTGGTCGAGTCCCACTTCTACGCCGAACTCGGCTCCCGGCCGGCCGCCGAGGGCCCGCTCGAAGCGATGCGCAACGCCGTGCTGGCCGCCTGGGACACCGTCGAGGAGGCCATCTCCGAGGCGGTCCCCGTGGACCTCTACATGCGCAGTTACCGGCTCATCGAGTCGACCCCGGCGCTGCTGGCCGTGCACCTGCGCCGCTCGGCCGAGCTGGAGGAGCGGATCTCCCGGCTGATCGCGGCCCGGGAGGGACTCGACGTGGACACCGACCCGAGGCCGCGGGTGGCGGTCGCCGCCTTCTCCGGGGTGATGAGGGTCACCGGGCGGCTCTGGGGACAGGGCGAGGACACCAGCGTGGCCGCCATCCGGCGGATGACCGAGGCGTACCTCGACCAGATCGGCCCGGCGCTGGCGGCCGGCTGGAGCCGTCCGCCGGCCGCCGCGCAGCCCCCCGCCTGCGCTCCGGCGGACCGGCTCCGGCCGTCCTGACCGCCTCGCCGACGGGGCCGGCCGGCCCCGTGAAGCGTGTCACCCGGCGTGCCGTCAGGCGGTGGGGTCTCCTACGCTGGTCCCAGTGAAACTGCCCGGCCCCGCCCTCCCCGCCGCCTCCCGAACCGCCCCGCACCCCGCCGCCCTGCGCACCCTGCTCGCGCTCGCGGTGGTCTTCGTCATGCTGGCGACCACCGGCTGGACCGCGGTGCACCGCCCCGAGTCCGGGACCCCCCTGCGGGCCGCCGCGCTCGCGGCCTGGGCCTCCGCCCGGATCAACGGCCGGCCGGTACCGCCCGCCGACTCCCCCGTGCGTACCGTGGCCCGCTTCTTCGCCGGGCTCGACGGCGCCCAGCGGGCCCGGCTGGCCGACGGCTACCCCCTGGTCGTGGGCAATCTGGACGGGGCGCCCGTCCCGACGCGCTACCGGGCCAACCTGCGCGGTCTGGAGCAGGCCGGCCGGATCGAGGCGGCGCGCAGCCACGACGTCGGGCTGACCCCGGCCGACCGCGCGGCGGCGGGGCGCCGCGCCCACCGCTTCGCGTCGCTCGCCGAGCCCGGCCGGCAGATCCTCGCCTTCGACCCGACCGCCGGCGGCCGCGTCGCCGAGGTCTTCGGCGACCTCGACCGGGCCCGCCGGGTCTCGGTGATCGTCCCCGGCGTGGACACCGACCTCATCACCTTCGAACGCACGCAGCGGCGCTTCACCGCACCCGTCGGCATGGCCGAGTCCCTGTACGAGGCCCAGCGCGCGGCCGCTCCGGAGGCCAGGACCGCGGTGATCGCCTGGGCCGACTACACGGCGCCCACCGGGGTCGGCATGGACGCGGCCACCGGACGGCTGGCCGTCGACGGCGCCGTCCGGCTGAGGTCCCTGGCCGTGTCCCTGCCCGGGGATTCGAGCGTGGCGCTGTTCTGCCACAGCTACGGCTCGGTGGTGTGCGGGGTGGCCGCGCACGAACTGCCGGACCGGGTCACGGACGTGGCGGTGGCGGGCAGCCCCGGCATGCGCGCGGAGAACGTGTCCGACCTGGGCACCTCCGCCCGGGTGTGGGCCATGCGCGACGAGGGGGACTGGATCGAGGACGTACCGCACCTGGAGGTCGGGGGGCTCGGCCACGGGGCGGATCCGGTGTCGCCGGACTTCGGCGCCCGGCTGCTCTCCTCCGCCGGCGCCAAGAGCCACACCGGCTATTTCGCGCCAGGTACCGGCTCGGTGGACAACTTCGCCAAAATCGGAACCGGCGCATTCGGTTCCGTGGTCTGCGCGGACCCGGATGGCGCCTGCCGCCGTGAAATCTCCGGGACAGAAGGGGACCCACGCGCGTAGAGCCCTGGAAATCGGGCTCCGCAGCCGGGGGACGCAGGGGGCCACTGCCGTTTACGATGTGCCGCATGGGTGACGTACTGGCCGGAAACCATGCCGTCTGGGAGTTCGACCTCACGTCGGACTCGGTGCTCATCCGCTTCGCACGGGGGATACGGACGCCAAGACTCTGGCATGCCCTGGAATCGCGCCGGATCCCCCTGGAAGCGGTGTGCGGGGTGGAGCTGACCCCGGGGAAGCGGGACACCGTGGTGCTGCGCGCCACGCCCCGGCCGGGTGCCGATCCGCTGATGGAGGCCGCCGCCGGGCAGCTGCGGGAGGCGTGCGACCCGTACCGCCTGGTGCTCCCGGGCGACCGGGCCGGGCAGGCCGCCGCCTTCGCGGAGGACCTGCGCTCCCGCCTGGCGCCGGACGCCGCCGAGCCGGCCCCGCGCTTCCTGGTCGAGGCCCCGCAGCCGCCGGTCCGGCTGAAGGCGTACGACGCCCGGGTGAGCTTCGACGGCCGCGCGGTCACCTTCCACTGGTCACGCACCGGCGCCACCGGCACCAAGTGGAGGGCCGGCGACCAGCGCTACCCCCTGTCCGCCCTCGCCGGCCTCGAATGGTTCTCCCCGGAGGGCCCCGGCGGCCACCTGCGGCTGCTGCCGCGCGAACCCGGGCAGAGCGGCGCCGACCTGCGCCCGGACCACGACCTCGCCACGGCGGTCTTCCGGGTGGGCTACGGAGCCGTGCACGAGTCGCTGCCGTTCGCCGCGGCCGTCCTCGCCGCCCTGCGCGGCCCCACCCCGGTCACCTCGGTACCCCGCCCCCGCGGCGGCGGCGACCGCCTGCGGCACCTGGACGAACTGCACGGCGCGGGGCTGCTGACGGACTCCGAGTACGCGGCCCTGCGGGCCCGGTTCACCGCGGACTCCCACTGAGCGCGGCCCCGCCGCGGGCCGGGCGGGCTCAGGCCTCGCGCGCCTCCGAGGTGGTGCTCATGTCCGGGTAGCGGTCCCCCGCGACCCGGGCCGCGATCGGCTCCAGCAGCGCCAGCTCCTCCCGCGTCAGGGTGATCCGCGCCGCCGCGGTGTTCTCCGCGACCCGTTCGGGCCTGCGGGTCCCCGGGATCGGGACCACCGCCTGCCCGTGCACCGCGGCCCGCTGGTGCACCCAGGCCAGCGCGATCTGCGCCGGGCTCGCGCCGTGCGCTCCGGCGATCTGCCGCACGGGGGCCAGCAGCGCCGCGTTGGCCCTGGCGTTGTCCCCGGTGAAGCGGGGCTGGTGGGCGCGGAAGTCGCCCTCCGACAGGTCCTTGCCCGCATCGGCGAAGGCCCCCGTCAGGAAGCCGCGCCCCAGCGGGGAGTAGGCCACCACGGCCACCCCCAGCTCCGCCGCCGCCCCCACCGCACTGCGCTCCACGTCCCGGCTGAACAGCGACCACTCCGACTGGAGCGCGGCGATCGGATGCACCGCGTACGCCTCGCGCAGCTCCGCGCCCGTGACCTCACTCAGCCCCAGGTGGCGCACCTTCCCCTCCCGCACCAGCTCCGCCATGGCGCCCACCGACTCGGCGAACGGCACGGCCGGATCGCGCCGGTGCATGTAGTAGAGGTCGATCACCTCGGTCCCCAGCCGCCGCAGGCTGGCCTCCACGGCCTGCCGTACGTAGGCCCGGTCGTTGCGCACCGCCCGGTACCGCGGGTCGTCGGTGCGCTCGACGGCGAACTTCGTCGCCAGCGTGATCCGGTCCCGGTGCGCGGCGGCGAACGGCGCGAGGAACTCCTCGTTCCGCCCGCGCCCGTAGATGTCCGCGGTGTCGAAGAGGGTGACCCCCGCCTCCAGCGCCGCCTCCAGGGTCGCCCGGGCCGCCGGTTCGTCGGTGTCCCCGTAGAACTCGCTCATGCCCATGCAGCCGAGGCCCTGGATGCCGACCAGGGGGCCGCCCTTGCCGAGTTCCACCTGCTCCATGCCGGTGCCTGCGTTCATCATGTCCGTGTCTTCCCCGTCCCCGTGTTCCCCGCGTACATACCGATCTTGAAGTCCAGTACGGCGAGTGCGTCCGTCAGTTCCGTCAGCCGCGCCCGCACGTCGCACCGGGTCCGCTCCAGGAGCGCCCGGCGTTCCCCGGTGGTGTGATCACCGGCGCGCACCAGCTCGGCGTAGCGGACCATGTCCGCCACCGACATCCCGGTGGCGCGCAGCTTGCCCACGAAGGCCAGCCAGTCGAGGTCCTTGTCGCTGAAGCGCCGCTGCCCCGAGTGGGAGCGGTCCACGTGCGGCATCAGGCCGATCCGCTCGTACCAGCGCAGGGTGTGCTGGCTCAGACCGGTCCGGGCCTCGACCTCGCTGATCGTGTACCGCGTCTGCGTCAGGCTCTGGCTCATGGCCCCACGCTAAAACCCTGGAGTGCACTCCAAGCAAGTAGGCTCGGCCGCATGGAGAGCTTGGAGGCCGTCGACAGCATGGAAAGCCTGCGGATCATCGATACCTGGCCGGTGCCCGCCGCCGCGGCGGCCGTCGTGCGCGCCGACGGGAGCCTGGCAGGCTCCCACGGACCCGTCGGCCAGCGCTTCCCGCTGGCCTCGGTCACCAAGCCGCTCACCGCGTACGCCGCCCTCGTCGCCTACGAGGAAGGCGCGATCGAGCTGGACGAACCGGCCGGGCCCGAGGGGTCGACGGTCCGTCACCTGCTCGCGCACACCAGCGGCCTGGCCTTCGACGAGCACCGGGTGACCGCCCCGCCCGGGGAGCGGCGGCTGTACTCGAACGCCGGCTTCGAGGTGCTGGGCGACCACATCGCCAAGGCGACCGGGATCCCCTTCGCGGAATACCTGCACCAGGCCGTCTTCGAGCCGCTCGGCATGACCTCCTCCACCCTGGAGGGCTCGCCCGCCAAGGACGGCGTCTCCACCGTCTCGGACCTCGTGCGGTTCGCCGCCGAACTCCAGGCGCCCCGGCTCCTCGACGTCCGCACGGTGGCCGGGGCCGTCTCCGTCGTGCACCCCGGCCTCAAGGGCGTCCTGCCCGGCTACGGGCACCAGTCCCCCAACGACTGGGGGCTCGGGCTGGAGATCCGCGACGGCAAGTCCCCGCACTGGACGGGCCGCTCCTCCTCCCCGCGCACCTACGGCCACTTCGGCCAGTCCGGCACCTTCCTGTGGGTGGACCCGGACGCCCGCGCCGCGTGCGTGGCGCTGACGGACCGCGCCTTCGGCCCGTGGGCCGTCGAGGCCTGGCCCCCCTTCACCGACGCGGTCCTCGCCGAACTGGCCCGCTAGCCGCCCGGCAGTTCCCAGATCAGCACCTCGCCCGGGGACCCCGCGGTGATCTCCAGGTCCTTCTCGCCGGTGATCCGCACCGAGTCCCCGGGTCCCAGCTCCTCGCCGTCCAGCCGCAGGTCTCCCCGCACCACGTGCAGGTAGACCCGCTCCGCGGCCGGTACGGGGATCCGCTCGCCCGCACCGGGCCGCCGCACGTGCAGGACGGCCCCGGCCGCGGGGACCTCGTAGGGCGTGCCGTCGCGCAGGCCGCGGACCACCTCGTACGAGGGCTCCCCGCCCGGGACGAGCGGCGCGAGCCACGTCTGCACGAAGCGCAGCCGCGCGGTGCCGTCGTTGCGCTCCACGTGCCGGGCACCGGATCCGGCGGCGAGGTGCTGCACGTCCCCGGGCCGGACCAGGCCGGTCTCCCCGGTGCTGTCCTTGTGGGTGAGCTCGCCCTCCACGACCCAGGTGACGAGCTCGGTGTGGCTGTGCGGGTGCTCGTCGAAGCCGGCGCCCGGGGCGAGGGTCTCCTCGTTGCAGGCCAGGACCGGGCCGAAGCGCAGGTTGTCGGGGTCGTAGGACGAGCCGAAGGAGAAGGCGTGCCGGGTGGAGATCCCGGCCGCCGGATCCCCGCCCTCGTACCGGTCGGCGCCGCGGCGTACATCAATCATGGAGGCCACGGTAGCCCCGGTGGTGAGACCGGACTCCGCACAGCCGTCCCGATAAGGCAGTCTTGTCACGTGCCCCAACCCGAACGTGAGCATTCCCCCGCGATCCACTCCGCGCACCCCGCTCCCGCCCATCCGCACACCGCGACGCTGCGCAGGCTGGAGAAGTCCTCCGGCCGGCTCGCCGCGAACGCGATCGCGCGGATGGACGAGACCCTGCCGTGGTACCGGGCGATGCCCCCGGAGAACCGGTCCTGGATCGGCCTGGTGGCGCAGGCGGGCATCGCCGCGTTCACGGAGTGGTTCCGGCACCCCGAGACCCCGCAGGCGATCTCCACCGACGTGTTCGGCACGGCTCCGCGGGAGCTGACCCGGGCGATCACGCTGCGCCAGACCGTGGAGATGGTCCGCACCACCATCGAGGTCATGGAGACCGCGATCGACGAGGTGGCGGCCCCGGGCGACGAGCAGATACTGCGCGAGGCGCTGCTGGTGTACGCCCGCGAGATCGCCTTCGCGACCGCCCAGGTGTACGCGCAGGCCGCCGAGGCGCGCGGGGCGTGGGACGCCCGGCTGGAGTCCCTCGTCGTCAACGCGGTGCTGTCCGGGGAGGCCGACGAGGGCGCGCTGTCACGGGCGGCGGCGCTGGGCTGGAACTCGCCGGAGCACGTGTGCGTGGTCCTCGGCACCGCGCCGGAGGGCGACAGCGAACTGACGGTCGAGGCGATCCGGCGGGCCGCGCGCCACCACAAGCTGCAGGTCCTCACCGGGGTGCTCGGGGACCGCCTGATCGTCATCGCGGGCGGCAGCGACAACCCGATGCAGGTGGCCAAGTCCCTGATCGGGCCGTTCGCGGCGGGTCCGGTGGTGGCCGGTCCCGTGGTGCCCGACCTGCTGAACGCGACGAAGTCGGCGCAGGCGGCGGCGGCCGGACTGAAGGCGTGCACGGCCTGGCAGGACGCCCCGCGGCCGGTCCTGGCCGACGATCTCCTGCCCGAGCGCGCGATCGCCTCGGATCCGTCGGCCAGAGAGCAGTTGGTAGAGGAGATCTACAGACCACTCGAGGAAGCGGGCTCGGCCCTGCTCGAGACCTTGAGCGTGTATCTGGAGCAGGCGAGCAGCCTCGAAGGCGCCGCCCGGATGCTCTTCGTGCACCCCAACACGGTGCGCTACCGGCTCCGACGTGTGACCGACGTCACCGGCTGGTCACCCTCCGACGTCCGTTCGGCCTTCACCCTGCGGATCGCCCTGATCCTCGGGCGTCTGGCCGAC
The DNA here is from genome assembly GCF_042716875.1 of Streptomyces sp. NPDC058646. Classification (NCBI taxonomy): domain Bacteria; kingdom Bacillati; phylum Actinomycetota; class Actinomycetes; order Kitasatosporales; family Streptomycetaceae; genus Streptomyces; species Streptomyces sp. NPDC058646. The sequence goes on from NZ_JBHXRK010000011.1 coordinate 46,589, forward strand.
GGAGATCCACAGTCCTAGACTTTTGTCGGACATCAACAATTACCCCGGCCGTTCTTGGTCCCTGTCCCCACGGGCGGCAGGGACCACCCACAAGAGAGAGTGTGAGGGTGCTCGTACTCGTCGCTCCCGGCCAAGGCGCCCAGACGCCTGGCTTCCTGACTCCCTGGCTCGACCTCCCCGGCGCCGCTGACCGCGTCGCCGCCTGGTCCGACGCCATCGGGCTCGACCTTGCCCACTACGGCACGCACGCAGACGCCGACGAGATCCGCGACACCGCCGTGGCCCAGCCGCTGCTGGTCGCGGCCGGTCTGCTGTCGGCCGCCGCGCTCGGTGACCGCACGGCCTTCGGTGCCGTCGCGGGCCACAGCGTCGGTGAGATCACCGCCGCCGCCTACGCGGGGGTGCTGTCCGACGCCGACGCCCTGTCGTTCGTCCGCACCCGCGGGCTGGGCATGGCCGAGGCGGCCGCCGTCACCGAGACGGGCATGGCCGCGGTCCTCGGTGGCGACCCCGACGTGGTGGTCGCGCACCTGGAGAAGCTGGGTCTGACTCCGGCCAACATCAACGGCGCGGGCCAGATCGTGGCCGCCGGCACCGCGGAGCAGATCGCCTCGCTGGTCGCCGACAAGCCCGAAGGCGCCCTGAAGGTCGTCGCCCTCCAGGTGGCGGGCGCGTTCCACACGCACCACATGGCCCCCGCGGTCGCGACGCTGGAGAAGGCCGCCGAGGCCCTCGCCCCGGCGGACCCGGCGCTGAAGTACGTCTCGAACAAGGACGGCCAGGTCGTGACCACGGGCGCCGACGTCGTCGCCCGGCTGGTCGGCCAGGTCGCGAACCCGGTCCGCTGGGACCTGTGCATGGAGACGTTCCGGGACCTGGGCGTCACCGGGATCATCGAGCTCAGCCCCGGCGGCACCCTGACGGGGCTCGCCAAGCGGGCCCTGAAGGGCGTGCCGAGCGTCGCCCTGAAGACCCCGGACGATCTCGACAAGGCCGCGGCGCTCGTCGCCGAGCACGCGGCCTGAGAGAAGGAGCCCACACAGCATGTCCAAGATCAAGCCGGCCAAGGGCTCCCCGTACGCCCGCATCCTCGGTGTCGGCGGTTACCGTCCGACCCGTGTGGTGCCCAACGAGGTCATCCTCGAGACGATCGACTCCTCCGACGAGTGGATCCGCTCCCGCTCCGGCATCGCCACCCGGCACTGGGCCTCGGACCAGGAGACGGTCGCCGCGATGTCGGTGGAGGCCTCCGGCAAGGCGCTGGCCGACGCCGGGGTCGCCCCGGAGAAGATCGGTGCGGTGATCGTCTCGACGGTCTCGCACTTCAAGCAGACCCCCGCCGTCGCGACGGAGATCGCGCACCGGATCGGCGCGGGCAAGCCCGCCGCCTTCGACATCTCCGCCGGCTGCGCCGGATTCGGTTACGGACTGACGCTGGCCAAGGGCCTGGTGGTGGAAGGTTCCGCCGACTACGTCCTCGTGATCGGCGTGGAGCGGCTCTCGGACCTCACCGACCTGGAGGACCGCGCGACGGCCTTCCTGTTCGGCGACGGCGCCGGTGCCGTGGTCGTCGGCCCCTCGGACGAGCCGGCCATCGGCCCCACGGTGTGGGGTTCGGAGGGCGACAAGTCCGACACCATCAAGCAGACCGTGCCGTGGGACGAGTACCTCGGCAAGGACGGCGGCGAGAAGTTCCCGGCCATCACCCAGGAGGGCCAGGCGGTCTTCCGCTGGGCCGTCTTCGAGATGGCCAAGGTGGCCCAGCAGGCGCTCGACGCCGCCGGGATCACCGCCGACGACCTGGACGTCTTCATTCCGCACCAGGCAAACATGCGGATCATCGACTCGATGGTGAAGACTCTGAAGCTGCCGGACCACGTGACGGTCGCCCGTGACGTGGAAACCACCGGCAACACCTCGGCCGCCTCGATCCCGCTCGCGATGGAGCGGCTCCTGGCGACCGGAGCGGCGAAGAGCGGCGACACCGCGCTCGTCATCGGCTTCGGGGCGGGGCTCGTCTACGCCGCGACGGTCGTTACCCTCCCCTAGGGCCGGGATCCACATCCCGGCCCGTTTATCCAGTCAGCTAGAGAAGGAGCGCCACATGGCCGCCACGCAGGAAGAAATCGTCGCGGGTCTCGCGGAGATCGTCAACGAGATCGCCGGCATCCCCACCGAGGACGTCGCGATCGAGAAGTCCTTCACCGACGACCTGGACGTCGACTCCCTGTCCATGGTCGAGGTCGTCGTCGCCGCCGAAGAGCGCTTCGACGTCAAGATCCCGGACGAGGACGTCAAGAACCTCAAGACGGTCGGCGACGCTGCCGACTACATCCTGAAGCACCAGGCCTGAGCCTGACGAGCGTTTGTCGCCACCTGGCGGTGGCGCCGTGACAATTCAGCACCCCCTGAGACGTGGAGAAAGAATTCCTGTGAGCCCGACCAATCGCACCGTGGTCGTCACCGGTATCGGCGCAACCACTCCGCTGGGTGGCGACAGCGCTTCGACCTGGGAAGGTCTGCTCGCCGGCCGTTCCGGCGTAAAGCCCCTGGAGGGCGAGCGCTTCGCCGAACTCCCGGTCCGCATCGCCGCCCCGGTCGCCGTGGACCCGAGTGAGGTCCTGCCCCGCCCCCTGGCCCGCAAGCTGGACCGCTCGGCGCAGTTCGCCGTCATCGCCGCCCGTGAGGCCTGGGCCGACGCCGGCTACACCGCCCCGGCCGGCGAAGAGAGCGCGGAGGGCGCCTCCGTGGAGCCCGAGCGGCTGGGCACCGTGATCGCCTCCGGCATCGGCGGCGTGACGACCCTGCTCGACCAGTACGACGTACTGAAGGAAAAGGGTGTGCGCCGGGTCTCCCCGCACACCGTTCCCATGCTCATGCCGAACGGCCCCTCGGCCAACGTCGGCCTGGAGGTGAACGCCCGGGCGGGCGTGCACACCCCGGTCAGTGCGTGCGCGTCCGGCGCCGAGGCCATCGGCTACGCCGTCGAGATGATCCGTACCGGCCGCGCCGACGTGGTCGTCGCCGGCGGCACCGAGGCGGCCATCCACCCGCTGCCGATCGCCGCCTTCGCCAACATGATGGCGATGTCCAAGAACAACGAGAACCCCGAGCAGGCTTCCCGCCCGTACGACAAGGGCCGTGACGGCTTCGTCCTCGGCGAGGGCGCGGGCGTCGTCGTCCTGGAGTCCGCGGAGCACGCCGCCGCACGCGGCGCCCGGGTCTACTGCGAGGTGCTGGGCCAGGGCCTGTCCGCGGACAGCCACCACATCGCGCAGCCGGAGCCGACCGGCCGGGGTGTCGCGGCCGCGGTGCAGAACCTGCTCGACAACACGGGTCTGGACCCGGCCGAGCTGGTCCACCTGAACGCGCACGCCACCTCGACCCCGCAGGGCGACACGGCCGAGCTGAAGGCCCTGCGCAAGGTCCTGGGCGACGACCTGGACCACATCGCGATCTCCGCGACCAAGTCGATGACCGGTCACCTGCTGGGCGGCGCGGGCGGTATCGAGACCGTGGCGACCGTGCTCGCGCTGTACCACCGGCTCGCTCCGCCGACGATCAACGTCGACGACCTCGACGACGACATCGACGCGGACATCGTGCGCGACGAGCCGCGCAAGCTGCCGGCCGACGGCCCGATCTCCGCGATCAACAACTCCTTCGGCTTCGGCGGCCACAACGTGACGCTGGCGTTCCGCACCGTCTAGTACGCCCGGCGGTGTCCGGCGTCCCGGACACCGCCGCAGGTACGCAGAAGGCCCACCCGGGTCCCCCGGGTGGGCCTTCTGCGTGGCGCGGCCTCAGACCACCTGGTGGAGCCAGCGGACCGGGGCGCCCTCGCCCGCGTAGCGGAAGGGCTCCAGTTCGTCGTCCCAGGGCTTGCCGAGCAGTTTGGCGATCTCGGCCTCCAGGTCGGTCTCGCCGCGCGCCGACCGGGCGAGCGCGGCGCGCAGCCGGTCCTCCGGGATCAGGATGTCGCCGTGCATGCCGGTGACGGCGTGGAAGATGCCCAGCTCGGGGGTGGAGCTGTAGCGCTCGCCCTCGGAGGTCGGGCAGGGCTCCGCGGTCACCTCGAAGCGCAGGAGGTGCCAGCCGCGCAGCGCGGAGGCGAGTTTCGAAGCGGTGCCCGCTTCGGCCTGCCAGGAGAACTCGGCTCTCCAGGTGCCCGGGGATGCGGGCTGTCTGATCCAGTCGAGGTTCACCCGCACCCCGAGCACGCCCGCCACAGCCCATTCCACGTGCGGGCAGAGCGCGCGCGGTGCGGAATGCACGTACAGAACTCCACGTGTCGTCACCGGGACCTCCAGTGTGGGACGAGGTCGGGAATAAACTCCAGAAAACGGACAGTATGTGACGTGATGTAATGTAACGGAAATTATTTGACATTGCGCTACGGGACGTGCGGCCGAAACGCCACGGGAAAAAGCTACCGTGAGTCAGGGGTCATGGTGTGACGTACGGTCGCTCCGAGGGCCCGTCATCACAGAGCTTTCACTCAGCAGGACGCCCCCGGACGATGCGGGGTCGACGAGGAGGAGAACATCCCGATGCGCACCACCGCTCCGCGCCGCACGGCGCGTCGGACCCTCGCGGGGGCGGGTGCGGCGATCACCCTCCTGGCCGGGGCGGTGACGGGGTGCCAGTCGGACGGGAAGCAGGCGCCGGGCGAGCGGGGAGCGCAGGCCGCACCCCGGTGGAACACGCAGCCCGCCTCGATCGCGGCGGTGGGTGACTCCATCACGCGCGGTTTCGACGCCTGTTCGGTCCTGGCCGACTGCCCCGAGGTCTCCTGGGCCACCGGCAACGACCCGGAGGTCCTCTCCCTGGCCACCCGGCTGCTGGGGGGCGCCGAGGCGCCCGCACGGAGCTGGAACTACGCGGTGACCGGCTCGCGGATGGCGGACCTGCCGGGGCAGCTGGCCTCGGCGGCGGCGCACAAGCCCGACCTGGTCACGGTGATGGTGGGCTCGAACGACGCCTGCCGGCCCACGGCTTCGTCGATGACGCCGGTGGAGGATTTCCGGGCCGGTTTCGAGAAGGCCCTGGCCGATCTGCGGGCCGCCTCCCCCCGGTCCCAGGTGTACGTCTCGAGCGTGCCGGACCTCCAGCGGCTGTGGGAGCAGGGCAAGGACCTCCCGATGGTCCGGCAGATCTGGAAGCTGGGCATCTGCCAGTCGATGCTCGCCGATCCGCTGTCGGCGGCCTCGGGGGCGACGGCCCGCCGCGAGCAGGTGCGGGCACGGGTGGTCGAGTACAACGAGGTGCTGCGCGAGGTCTGCGGGAAGGAGCCGCTGTGCCGCTACGACGGCGGAGCGGTCTTCCAGTACCCGTTCTCGGCGGAACAGTTGAGCCGCTGGGACTGGTTCCACCCGGGCAAGGACGGGCAGGCCCGGCTCGCGGAACTCGCCCACCGTCAGGTGACGGCTGCCGAACCGCCACGTTGACGCGGACGGACCGGGGCGGACCGGGGGCGGGTGTCAGGGCCCGCCCCCGGTCCTGTTCCGGGGCCGGATCAGGGGTGATTTCCGGCCATTTCGTGTTGTTACGGTGTGTTACGCGATCTCGAGGGTGGCGCTGAGCCGCGTGTCCCCGTGCGAGTGGCTCGCGCGGACCTCGTAGGCGCCGCCGATCCGCTGCCAGCCGCCGGTCTCCTCGTCCCAGATCTCGAAGGCCCGGGCGGGCAGGCCGATCACGGTCTCGACGCTCTCGCCCGGGCCCGCCGCGACGCCCGCGAAGGCCGCCAGCCAGCTCGCCGGGCGCTCGGCGCCCGCGCCGCCGGCGGGGGCGGGGGCGAGGTAGACCTGGACGACCTCGCGGCCCGGCCGGGTACCGGTGTTGGTGAGGCGGACCCGCACCGTGTCGGCGGTGACTTCCAGGGAGTCGTAGGTCCAGTCGGTGTAGCCGAGGCCGTGCCCGAAGGGGTAGGCGGGGACGACGCCGTGCTTCTCGTACGCCCGGTAGCCGATGAACAGCCCCTCCCCGTACTCCAGCCGCCCCTCGGCGGGGACGACCTCGGTGACCGGGGCGTCGGCCAGTTCCGCGGGCCAGGTGGTGGGCAGTCGCCCGCCCGGCTCCGCGTCCCCGAGCAGTACGTCGGCCAGCGCGGCCCCGCCCTCCTGCCCGGGGAACCAGGTCAGCAGCACGGCGGCGACCTCCTCGCGCCAGGGGAGCTCCACCGGGGAGCCCGCGTTGACGACGACGACCGTGTTCGGGTTGGCGGCGGCGACGGCCCGCACCAGGTCGTCCTGGCGGCCCGGGAGACGGAGGTCGCCGCGGTCGAAGCCCTCGGACTCCACGCGCTCGGTGGTCGCGACGACCACGACGGCGGTGTCGGATGCGCGGGCGGCCTCCACGGCCTCGGCGATCAGCTCGTCGGCGTCGCGCCGCGGGCCGAGGTGGAGCAGCGAGAACATGATCGCCCTGAGCGGCATCGCGGTCATGTCGGGGACCTGGTAGGTCAGCGACACCTCGACGGGCTCGCCCTCGGTGAGGGTGACCCGGGCACGTTCGGCGGGGGCGCCGAAGAAGGCCTCGAAGGGGTCGGCCTCGTTGCCCATCTCCTGGACGCCGTCCCAGAGGGTGGTGCCGCCGACGGCGAGGGTGAAGGCGCCGAGGCCGCGCGTGCCGAAGGCGTGCTCGCCGCTCTCGCGCGGCACGAAGCGGCCGGTGACCTCGATGCTGGCCATGGTCTCGTACGAGGCCCCGGCGGGCAGGTCGTCGCCGATCCACTGGACCTGGCCGGTCGGCAGGCTGCCCGTACCGAGGACGGCCCCGGAGGCGTCGCGGCAGACCGCGTGCAGCTCGAAGCCCTGGTCGGCGGCGGACGGTTCGTCGCAGGGGTCGGCGCCCACGGCGAAGGTGAGCGAGCCGGGCGGGAGGGCGGCGGTGAGGCCGTCGAGCGGGGAGACGATCCGCTCGGGGAAGACGGTGGCGGAGCCGCCGCCGAGGATGCGGGCGTCGCGGGCGGCGGCTCCGATCAGGGCGACCGTGCGGCCGGCGGCGGCGTCGAGCGGCAGGGCGGCGTTCTCGTTGCGGACGAGGACGAAACCGCGGACGGCCAGTTCGCGGGCCAGGGCCTGGCCGTCGACGGGGGCGGGGAGTTCGGCGACGGCGGCGGGCGCGCCCTCCAGGGCGCCCACGCGGGCGGCGAGGCGCAGGACGTTGCGCACGGCTTCGTCGACGGTGGCCTCGGCGACCTCGCCGGAGCGTACGGCGGCGGCGAGGGCGGGGCCGTAGACGGTCGTCGGGCCGGGCATGGCCACGTCGAGTCCGCCCTGGATGTCGCCGGTGGTGGAGCGGGCGGCCATCCAGTCGGAGACGTTGTACCCGTCGAAGCCCCATTCGCCGCGCAGGACTTCGTTGACCAGGTACCGGTGCTCGGTCATGGTCGTGCCGTTGACCTGGTTGTAGGCCGTCATGATGCCCCAGGGGTGGGCGTTCGCGACGATGGCCTCGAAGGGCGCCAGGTAGAGCTCGCGCAGCGGGCGCGGGGCGATGACGTTGTCGACGGTGAACCGGTCGGTCTCGGCGTCGTTGCCGACGAAGTGCTTGACGGTCGTGCCGACGCCGCCGTCCTGGACGCCGTTCACGTAGCCGCTGCCGACGGCGCCGGTGAGGTACGGGTCCTCGGAGTAGCACTCGAAGTGGCGGCCGCCGAGCGGGGACCGGTGCAGGTTGACGGTGGGTGCGAGGAGGACGTGGACGCCCTTGCGGCGGGCCTCCTGGGCGAGGAGCCGGCCGGCCCGGCGGGCGAGTGCGGGGTCCCAGGCGGCGGCGAGCGCGGTCGGGGAAGGCAGGGCGACGGACGGGTCGTCGGCGGTCCAGCGCACGCCGCGCACCCCGATGGGGCCGTCGGACATGACCAGGGACTTCAGCCCGATCCCGGGGAGGGCGGGCAGGGACCACATGTCCTGGCCCGCCAGCAGACGGGCCTTGGTGTCGAGGTCCAGCTTGCCGAGCGCCGTCTCGACGGCGTCCTGGCGGATCTGTTCGCGGGCCTGATCGGCATCGGTCACGGCCGTGCCTCCTCGTCGGGTGCGGTGGGTGCGGTGGGTGCGGTGCCCCCATCGTGGACCTGTTGCCTGTAGAGCGGTAGGGTTCGTGATGCATTCGTGATATCGACGTGTCGTACGGTCCTTCTGACAGCGAGGCGGAAAGGGGTGCCGGGGCATGGTCAGGGCGAGGAGCGAGGAGCGGCGCGGCGGGATCGTCCGCGCGGCCCTCGAAGTGATCGCGGAGCGCGGCTACCGGGGTGCGTCCCTGGGCGCGGTCGCCGAGCGCGTGGGCCTGACCCAGCAGGGGCTGCTGCACTACTTCCCGACGAAGGAGGCACTGCTGGTCGCGGTGCTGGAGGAGCGCGACCGCTGGGACACGGGCGGCGGCTCGCGCGCCTCGGCCGACTCCTGGCGCCTGGACCTGCTGGCCTCGCTGGTGGACTACAACGCCATGCGGCCGGGCATCGTGCAGACCTTCTCCGCCTTGCTGGGCGAGAGCGTCACCGAGGGCCACCCGGCACGGGAGTTCTTCACCGAACGCTACGCACAGGTCCGCTCGGAGACGGCCGCACTGCTGCGCGCGGAGTTCGGCGACCGCCTGCCGTCCGGCCTCACCCCCGACCAGGCGGCGCCGCTGCTGACGGCCGTCATGGACGGCCTCCAGTACCAGTGGCTGCTGGCCCCGGAGTCGGTGGACATGCCCGCCGCCTTCCGCTCCTTCCTGACCCTGCTGCGCGGTCCGGGCGGCGCTTAGGCCGGGGCGCGCGAAGACCGCCGCAGCGCAGCTGACACCTGCCTTCCCGCCGATGCCGCGCAGGCCGCCCGCCCGGCCGTCCGGGCCCGGCCATCGCCACCCTGGTCCACGGCGCGGACGGCGCGCACGTGACCACGTACCTGGCCGGCTCCCTGTACGGGACGGGTGACGGCATCGGCGAGCGGGCCGCCGTCCACCCCGGCACCGCGGCGGACCACGGTCCGTACGTCGTCCACGCCGGCCACGCCGGCCCGGCGGGACCGTGGACCGGCTGCGGCGGGGCCGCGACACGGGCTCCCTGCGGTGCGCTGCCGGCCGGGGCGGACGACCGTACGGCCTGCGGGGTGACGGCTTCGGTGTGATGGGGTGGCGGCCATGAGCGACTACGAGACGATCACGGTTCCGGAACGGCTCCACGGATACCCGGGCGTGGCCTTCGGCGGTTACGTGGCGGGCGTGCTGGCCGGCCGGGCCGCCGCGCAGAGCGTACGGGTGGACTTCCGGCGGCCCGTCCCGACGGGCGCACCGGTCCGGATCTCCGCGACCGCAGGCGGCGGCAGCGAGCTGACGGACGGCGACCTGCTGCTGGCCGCCGCGAGCCCCGCCCCGCCGGCCGGGCCGGAGGCCCCCGCTGCCCCGTCCTGGGACCGGGCCGTGGCGGCCGCCGAGGCCTTCCGGGCGTCCCCGCCGGACGGGATGGTCGACTGTTTCGGCTGCGGCCTGGACCGGACGCCCGCCACCGGACTGCGTCTGCACTGCGGCCGGGTTCCCGGAAGCGCACTGGTCGCTGCCGCCTGGACCCCGGGGCCGGAACTGGGCGGCTCGGACGGGCTGCTCCCGCCCGAGCTGGTGTGGGGTGCGCTGGACTGCCCCGGGAACGCGGCCGGACGGCTGCTCGACGGCCGCCGGGCGGGAGCGGTCACGGCCGCGCTGAACGCCCGGCTGCTGCGGCCCGTCCCGGTCGGGGAGGGGCTCGTCTCCTACGCCTGGCTGCTGACGGCCTCGGGGCGCAAGTACACCGTGGGCACGGCGCTGGCCACTTCGGCCGGTGAACTGTGCGCCGTCGCGGAGGCGCTCTGGGTGGAGCCCCGGCCCGCCGCGGCCTGAGGGGCGCCGGGCAGGAGGTGTCTGGCGCCCCACTCCCCCAGGGCTTCCAGGGCCTGGTTCAGGTCCTGGCCCAGGGGGGTCAGGGAGTACTCGACGCGCGGGGGGACCTCGTCGTACACCTCGCGGTGCACGATGCCGTCCGTCTCCAGCTCGCGCAGCTGCGCGGCGAGCACCTTCTCCGAGACCCCGGGGACCAGCCTGCGCAGTTCACCGAAGCGGCGCGGGGCCTGCTCCAGCTCCCACAGGAGCGACACCTTCCACTTGCCGTCGATCACGGACATCGCCGCGGCGATCCCGCAGTGGTCCGCACCCGGCCTGCGTGTCACGGACATCGCACACCCCTCCCACCTGCTCGCTCACCTCGGGGTAACCACCCACTCCAAGGTGCGTACTTGAGGGCCTCACCGCCCTCCACCAGGCTAAACGCCATGACCGACAACGCTCCGCAGAACCCGTCCGCCACCGCCTCTTCCGCCGCCCCCGCCCCGCTCGCCCTGCTCGGACTCGGCGACATGGGCACGGCCCTCGCCCGCACCTGGCTGGCCGCCGGGCACCCCCTCACCGTCTGGAACCGCACCGGGGCCAAGGCCGGGCCCCTGGTCGCGGAGGGGGCCGTGGCCGCCGCGACCCCCGCCGGGGCGGTGGCCGCCGCCCGGCTCGTGGTGCTGTGCCTGCTGGACGACGCCTCGGTCGGGGCGGCCCTGGACGGCGTGGACCTGACCGGCAAGGACCTGGTGAACCTGACCACCGGCACGCCGGCCGAGGGCCGTGCGCGGGCCGCCTGGGCCGAGGCGCGCGGGGCCCGGTTCGTCGACGGCGGGATCATGGCCACCCCGACGATGATCGGCGTCCCGGAGGCCGGGGGCTACGTCTTCTACAGCGGCTCGCGGGGCCTGTTCGACACCCACCGGGCCACCCTGGAGGTCCCGGCCGGGGCCCGCTTCGTCGGTGCGGACGCGGGCTACGCCGCCCTGCACGACGTGGCGCTGCTGAGCGCGATGTACGGGCTCTTCGCCGGGATCTCGCACGCCTACGCGCTGATCGAGGGGGAGGACATCGCCCCGAAGGACCTGTCCCCGCTGCTGTCCGAGTGGCTCGGCGCGATGGGCTTCTTCGTCGGCAACGCCGCCGAGCGGCTGACCACCCGGGACTTCACCACGGGGGTGGTGTCCGGCCTGGCCATGCAGGTCGCCGCCGCCGGCACCCTGCTGCGCACCGCCGAGGAGCAGGGGGTGAGCACGGAGCTGCTCTCCCCGTACCTGGAGCTGATGAAGCGCCGGCTGACCGGTGACCCGGCCGCCCACGGCGGCGAGGACACGGCCGGCGCCATCACGCTCCTGCGGGCCTGACCGGTGCCGCGCCCCCGGACCCGGGACCCGACACGGTCAGAAGCCGGGCGGGGGCGGGCCGAAGCCCTTCGCCGGTGCGGGGGCGGGCGGTGCTGCCGGGGAGGGCGCGGCCGGCTGCGGGCCGGCGTGGCCTGCCCACGGGGCCTGTTCCCCGTGGCTGCCGTGGCCGGTCCGGTCGCCGGTCTGCTGCGCCGGTTCGGCGGGCGGCATCAGGTCCCGGGCCATCAGCGTGGCGCCCGCCACCGCACCCGGCATCAGGAACACCGCGACCAGCGGCACCAGGAAGGCCAGCGCCAGCGGCACTCCGAAACCCAGGACCAGCATCCGCCGGGCCCGCAGCAGCGCCAGCCGCTGGGCCAGGTCGACCCGGCGCCGCTGGAGGGCGACGGAGGTCAGCTCCTGGGTCAGGAAGTAGCCGGAGACGCAGATCCCGAGCACGGGAACCACGGTCTGGCCGATCACGGGGATGAACCCCAGCGCGAAGAGCATGATCCCGTACAGCAGGACCCGGCCGAGCACCCGCACGCTGTCCCGCGCCGAGATCCACAGCTCCCGCCACAGGGAGAGGCCGGACTCGGGGACCTCGCCGCCCTCGCTGCGGTCGACCGCCTCCGAGAGGGACTCGTAGAACGGCTGGCCGATCAGCAGGGTCACGGCCGTGAAGGTGATCACTGCGACGAAAAGTCCGAGGCCGAAGACCAGGGCGGTCAGGAAGCCGCGGAAGAGGCCGAGCCACGGCGCGGACCAGTCGTCGGCGAAGGGGGTGGCCCACGCCGTCAGGTCGTCGGCGCCGGAGCCGAGCCCGATCAGCGCGCCGGCGTACAGGACGAGCGTCACCAGCCCGGGCAGCAGCCCGAATCCCAGCCAGCGGCCGTGCCCGAAAACCCATCGCTGTCCGGCCAGCAGATACCGGAAGCCCCCCGCAAGATCACTCATGCGGCCAGTTTACGACGGAGGCCGCACCCCGGTGCCGGGGTGCGGCCTCCATGAGCGGGCCGGATCAGACGGCGAGCTCGACGGTGATGTTGCCGCGGGTGGCCTTGGAGTACGGGCAGACCTGGTGGGCCTTCTCGATGAGGTCCTTGGCGGTGGCGGCGTCCACGTTCGGGATCACGGCGGAGATCTTGACGATCAGGCCGAAGCCCTCGTCGTTCTTGCCGATGCCGACCTCGGCGGTGACGGTGGAGCCGGTGATGTCGGCGTTCTCGTTCTTGGCGACGACACCCAGGGCGCCCTGGAAGCAGGCGCTGTAGCCGGCGGCGAACAGCTGCTCCGGGTTGGTGCCGGCGCCGCTGCCACCGAGCGCCTTCGGCGGGTTCACGACGACGTCGAGCTGGCCGTCGTCGGTGGCGACGCGGCCGTCACGGCCGTTCTCGGCGGTGGCGACAGCGGTGTACGCGACATCGGAGTACTGGATGGACATGTAAGAAGATCCTCCTGGTGAATCGCCGCGACTCGCGCCCACAAATCGCAACGGTGTGGGGTGAGCCTAACCGGTGAAAGAAACGATCATCTTTCCGGTGTTCTCGCCGCGCAGCATGCCGAGGAAGGCTCCGGTCGCGTTCTCGACGCCCTCGACGACCGTCTCGTCGTACCGCAGCTCACCGGAACGCAGCCATCCGGCGACGTCCTGGACGAACTGCGGCTGCAGTCCGGCGTGGTCGTTGACCAGGATGCCCTGGAGCCGCAGCCGCTTGCCGATGACCTGCATGAGGTTGCGGGGGCCGGGGGCGGCCTCCGTGTCGTTGTAGTGGGCGATCGCACCGCAGAGGGTGGCCCGGCCCTTGACGTTCAGGGAGGAGATGGCGGCCTCCAGGTGGTCCCCGCCGACGTTGTCGAAGTAGACGTCGATGCCTTCGGGCGCGGCCTCCTTGAGCTGCTCGCCGACGGGGCCGTTCTTGTAGTTGAAGGCGGCGTCGAAGCCGTACTTCTCCGTGAGCAGCGTCACCTTCTCGTCCGAGCCGGCGGAGCCGATCACCCGGGAGGCGCCCTTGATCCTGGCGAACTGGCCGACGAGGCCGCCGACCGCACCGGCCGCGCCGGAGACGAAGACCGCGTCCCCCTCCTTGAAGGAGGCGACCTCGAAGAGTCCCGCATAGGCGGTCAGGCCCGGCATGCCGAGCACGCCGAGGTAGGCGGGGAGCGGGGCGAGCGAGGCGTCCACCGTGGTGGCGTGCTTCGCGTCGAGCTCCGCGTACTCGCGCCAGCCCAGGCCGTGCAGGACGTGGTCGCCCACGGCGAAGCGCTCGTCGGCGGAGGCCACGACCTCGCCGACCGCCCCGCCGTCCATCGGCTTGTCCAGCTGGAAGGGCGGGACGTAGGACTTCACGTCGTTCATCCGGCCCCGCATGTACGGGTCCACGGACATGTGCAGGTTGCGTACGAGGATCCGGCCGGGCGCGGGCTGGGCGGAGACGGGGACCTCGCGCAGGGCGAAGTCCTCGGCGACGGGCCATCCCTGCGGACGGCGGACGAGGTGCCACTCACGGCTGACGGCGGGGATCTCGGACATGCGGCGCTCCTGAGGGGAAAGGCGGTGCTTCACCGAAAAGTACTTCACAACGTGAAACAACCATGCGCCTGGATATTTCATGTTGTCAAGTAAATGGGTACGCTGGATCCATGCCCAGTCGTCGCGCAGACCCAGTGACCCTCGAGGTCGTCGAACTCATCGGTGACGTCGTGGCCCGCTACCACGAGGAGTACGAGCACGCCGCCGCCCGCCACCAGCTCACCGGCGCCCAGGCCCGCGTACTGGGCCTGCTCTCCCTGGAGCCGCTGCCGATGCGCCGCATCGCGCAGAAGCTGAAGTGCGAGCCGTCCAACATCACCGGCATCATCGACCGGCTGGAGTCCCGCGGCCTCGTGGAACGCCGCCCGGACCCGGCCGACCGCCGGGTGAAGCTGGCCGCCCCCACCGAGGAGGGGCTGCAGACCACGGACCGGCTGCGCGAGTCGCTGGACTTCGCGCGCGAGCCCCTGGCCGGGCTGTCCACCGCCGAGCGGGCGGTGCTGAGGGACCTGCTCAGGCGGATGCTGGGCTGACCCGGCCGACCTGCTAACAGCCGAAGATCTGCCACCACTGGCACGGCGCCTTCGTCGGCGTCGGGGACGGTGACGGGGCGGGCGACGGCGGAGGCGCCACCGGCGTCTTCGTGGGGGTCGCGGTGGCACCGGACGAGGGCTTGCCCGAGCCGGTCGGCCCCGCGGTACTGCTCCCCGGGCCGGGCGTGCCGGAAGCCGGACCCGAGGTGGCCGGAGCGGGCGCGGAGGACGTCGGCCCCGGCTGCGTGGCGCCCGGGGAGGCGGTCCCCGTCCCGTCCGGCTTCGGGGCCCCCGTGCCGGGCTTCGCGGATCCGGAGGGCTTGCCCGACCCCTTGCCCGACGGCGCTGCGGCCGTGGGCAGGTCCGGCGCCGGGACCGGCTGCTGCGGAGGGGCGTCGTCGGTCAGCACCACCCTGGCGGCCCGGTCGCTGCCCTCTCCGTCCGCGACCATCCGGGCCGCGGCCAGCGTGCCGCCGGTGGCGAGCAGCAGCCCGAGCCCGACGGTCAGCACGGTCCGGCGGCGCCTGCGGTGCGAGGCGCGGCGCCGGGCTCCGGGCACGCGCTCGCCCGGCCCGGACAGCACGACCAGCGAGTCGGCGTGCACGTCGGCCGGCGTGGAGTGCTGCGCGGGGGCGGCCTCCTCCGCGTAGGGGGTGGCGGGCACGTCCGGCACGGCCGGGGCGGCCGGCATCAAGTACTGGGCCGGGGTTCCGCAGCCGGCGCACGCGAGTGCTCCGTTGAGGTACCTCTGGCAGGCGGGGCAGTAGTTCATGGCGCCCGCAGGCTACGTGGTCCGCGGCAACATCCGGATCCCGGGAACGTAAGGATCCTGTGTGGAATCGTGGGCCCCATGACAGCGAACCCGCCTCCCGGCGCCCGGGGAGCCTTCGGTCCGTACGCCTTCCAGCTGGTCCTGCTCCGGCGGATGGCGGACTTCCAGCCGGACCTCGCCGACCGGGCCCGCCACCGGCTGGGCGCCTCCCTCGCCGAGCAGCGGGAGGCCAACAAGCGCTGGCAGGCCATGGTCCGCTCGCCCCGGTCCCGCGGGGCCCTCGCCCGCTACCGCTCGGTGCTCGGCCCGCCGGAGTCCGCCGGGGCCCGCAGGATCGGCGACCTGGAGTGCGAGGCCCTGCTGTGGCCGGTGCCGCTCTGGCCGGACCTGCGCTTCGAGGTGCTGGCCGCGCCGGACGGGGCGGTGTGGAACGAGTGGCTGGTGCGGGCCCCGGGGGCGCGGGGGCCCGTACTGGAGTCGCCGGACGACCTGCTCCCCTGGGGGGCGACGGTGGACGAGGTGGCACGCGCCTTCCCGCCGGCGCGGCCGATGGAGGGCACCGCACCGACCCGCTGGCGCCTGGCCTTCGCCGCGCGGGGTCGGCCGTACGTGGCGGAGTTCACGTACGGCCTGCTCCAGCGGGTGTCCGGCGGGGACACCGGGGACCGGCCCGACCGGGAGACGGCCTAGGAGGAGAGGAAGGCGCGCACCCCCGCCGAGGTGCCGTCGTCGCCGAGCAGGTCGTTGTGCTTCAGGCAGCCGACCTGCGTGTTGGCGGCTCCGCCCAGCGGGACGCTGTCGTCCGGATTGACCACCTCGTCGCAGTTCGACCAGAAGGTCGCGTACTTCACCGCGCCCGGGGTCTCGTCCCCGGCGTTCAGGTTCTTCACCACGTAGGAACCGGGGGTCATGTCTCGGCACGCCTGGTCCCACAGGGCACAGGCCCAGGCGGTGGAGGTGCCCCGGTTGGGGCCCGCCAGCGAGACCCAGTGGTCCACGGCGGCGCCGCCGCCCCCGAACTTCACGTACCAGCGGCTCACGAGCGAGCCGAAGGAGTGCGAGACCACGTCGACCTTCGCGGCGCCGGTCTGCCGGCGGACCTCCTCGACGTACGCGCCGAGCCGGCCGGCGAGCACCTCGTTGACCGACTGGTGGGTGTCGTAACCCCAGGAGAAGAGTTCCGAGTCGGCGTACCCGGCGGCCCGGAGGTCCTCGCGCAGGCTCCCCCAGACACCCGGGTCCGCGTTGAAGCCGTGCACGAAGACCACCGGGCTGCGCGGTGATGCCTGGTCAGGGGCGGGGCCGGTGACCCGGTCGGCGGCATGGGAGGGGAAGGGCGCCAGCAGCGCCAGGCAGAGCGTCAGGAGAGCCAGCAGTCTCTGGCGGACCGTCAGCATCGGGGCTCCTTTACCTTGTTACGCGTGAGTAGCGCGTGCAGTGCGCGCATGCTGCTGCCTGTCGGTACAGAAATCCACCCCCATGCAGGCGCGAGAACCCCCCGGCCGGAGCAGCTCAACGGGCGGTGTTGGCCAAATGTCCGAGATGATAGGAAAAGCGACCGGCATTCCGCCGGTCCCTTGCGTCAGCGCTCTCGGGAGGATCTGCCGTGACCGTCAGTCTTGAGCAGTTGCGCCGCTGCCACGTCGCCGTCGACCTGGGTGCGGCCAGAACCCGCGTGTACGTCAAGGGCGCCGGCCTGGTCGTCGACGAGCCCAGCGTCGCCGCGGTGAACACGCGGACCGGCGCACTCATCGCCGTGGGGACCTTCGCCGAACGGATGACCGGCCGCACGCCCGACTACATCCGGGTCGTCCGCCCCGTCTCCGGCGGCACGGTCGTCGACATCGAGATGGCCCAGCGGATGCTGCGCCACCTGCTCGGCGAGAAGCTGCGGCGCGCCCTGCGCCGCAAGCCCCGGCTGCGGGCCGCCGCCTGCACCCCGCACGACGCGGATCCGCTGGCCCAGCGGGCGACGGTGGAGACCCTGGTCGGCCTCGGGGCCCGGCGTGTCGAACTGGTCGACACCCTGATCGCCGCGGCCGTCGGCTGCGGCCTCCCCGTGGAACAGCCGACCGCGACCATGATCATGGTGTGCGGAGCAGCCGCCACCCAGGTGGCCGTCCTCTCCCTCGGCTCGATCGTCACCGCCGAGCGGATCCCCGTCGGCGGCGAGGCCATCGACCACGCGGTGGTCCAGCACCTGCGCCACGCGCACGAGCTGATGCTGCCGAGCCAGGCCGTCCGGCCGCTCCAGCTGGCCCTGCACGGCAACGGCATCACCGCCGAGGGACCGGCCTCCACCCTCATCCACGGCCGGGACGTGGCCACCGGACTGGCCCGCTCGGTCCACGTGGACACCGCCGCCGTACGGGACGCCATCCACACCCCCCTGACCGCCGTCCTCGACGGCATCGGCAAGGTGCTGCGGGACTGCCCGCCGGACCTGGTCGCCGACCTGACGGACCGGGGGATCATGATGGTGGGCGGCAGCGCGCTGCTGCCGGGCCTGGACCAGATGCTGCGCGACGCCACCGGCATGCCCGTCGCCATCGCGGAACGCCCGGACGTGTGCGCCGTACTCGGTCTCGGCGCGATGCTCGAAGGGAAGATCGCCCCCATGGTTCTCAACCCGCTGTCCGGATGAGGGATCCGGAGCCCGGACCGCAACAGGAGCACCCGGAGCGGACACGTCCGGAGCAGGAGCCGGAGCCGGAGCAGGATCCGGATCCGGATCCGGATCCGGAGCAGTCGGGGCTTCCCGTACTGCTGGAGGCGGTGCTCAGCGTCGGCTCCGAGCTGGAGCTGCGCTCGACGCTCCAGCACATCGTGGACTCGGCGGCCGAGCTGTGCGCGGCACGCTACGTGGCGCTCGGGGTCGTCGACCCCGAGCGCGTCCGGCTGACCGAGCTGTTCACGGCCGGGATGGGCGAGGCGGAGCGGGTCGCGATCGGCCGTCTGCCGGACGGCCGCTCCGGGCTGCTCGGCGTCCTCGTCTCCGACCCGCGCCCCCTCCTGCTCGACGACCTCACCCAGGATCCCCGGGCCGCCGGCTTCCCCCCGGGGCATCCGCCGATGCGCAGCTTCCTGGGGGTTCCGATCCGGGTGCACACCGAGGTCTTCGGCAACCTCTACCTCACCGAGAAGCGGGGCGGCGGTTCCTTCACCGACGAGGACCTGGCCCTGGTGCGCGTCCTGGCCTCGCAGGCGGGCATGGCGATCGGCAACTCCCGGCTGTACGAGACCGCCCGCCGCCGGGAGCGCTGGATCGAGGGCGCCGCCGCCGTCACCACGACCCTGCTGGCCGGCCGGCCCGCGGCGGACGCGCTGAAGTGCGTGGCCGAGCGGGCCCGGCTGCTCGCCGACGCGGAGGCCGGAGTGGTGCTCCAGCCGACCCCGCAGGGCGGGATGGAGATCGTGGCCGCCTCCACGCAGGGCGAACCGGGGGACCTCGTCGGGACGGCCATCGCCCCCGGTTCGCCGGTGCTGGAGCAACTGCTGGGCGGCGAGCCGGTGTTCATCGAGGACTCGGCGACCGATCCGCGGATGACCACGCACGTCCGGAAACGGTTCGGGCCCAGCATGATGCTCCCGCTGCAGAGCGGCGGCCGGCTGATCGGCACGCTGGCCCTTCCGCGCGCCCGCGGCGGCGCCCCGTACGACGCGGTGGACCGGCTGCTGGCCTCCCAGTTCGCCTCGCAGGCCGCGCTCGCCCTCGTCCTCGCGGACGCGCAGCACGACCGGGAGCAGCTGGCGGTGTACGAGGACCGCGACCGGATCGCGCGGGACCTGCACGACCTGGTGGTGCAGCGGCTGTTCGCGACGGAGATGATGCTGGAGAGCACCCGGCGGCGCGCCGCGAACGCGCCGTCCGGCGACCCGGTGGGCGAGGAGCTCAGCCGCGCCGTCGACGAGCTGGACTCCACGATCCAGGAGGTCCGGACGGCCATCTTCGCCCTCCAGCAGCCGCCGTCCGACGCCCCGACGACCTTCCGGGGGCGGGTCCTGCGGGAAACGGGCAGCGCGGGGGTCCTGCTGGGGTTCCAGCCGTCCGTGCACTTCGCGGGCGCGGTGGACGCGCTGATCCCCGAGCCGGTGGCGGGCGATCTGCTCGCGGCCCTGCGCGGCGCGCTGGCCGCGGCGCACCGGCGCAGCGGGGTCACCTCGGTCGAGGTGGGCATCGAGGCGGACCCCGGCCGGGCCCGCCTGACGGTGGTCGACGACGGCCGCACGGAATCGGGCACCCGCGGCACGACGACGACCTGGGAGTCGGCTCTGTAGGGCCGCTGCCTTCCCCTGCCCCTTCCCCTTCCCCTCGCCCTCGCCCTCGCCGCCTTCGCCCCGACCGGGCCCCTGCGGCGGCCGGTTCTCCCGCTGCTCCCGCGCGCGGCACCCCCTAGGCCCTGTCGTCGAAGTGGCGCCTGGCCCGCGGCGTCCGGCACCGCACCTCGCCGTGTTGTCGGGGCACCCGAGTACGTCCAGTACGCGGGCACCCCTCCGCCTTGCGATGCCCGGCGCCGGACGCCGCGGGCCTGACCGGCGCCACTTCGACGACAGGGCCTAGGGTGACCGGGTGATGACGACCCGCCTCTCGGCCCGCGCGGCCATCGCCTCCGTTGCCGATCCCGGCACCTTCGCCGAACTCCCCGCCCCCCGGCGGGAGTCCCCGCCGGACGGTCCGCTGGCCTGGGCCGGCTACGACGACTCCCGCGCCCGGGCCACGGCCCGCACCGGCGAGCAGGAGTCCGTCGTCACCGGCACGGCCCGCATCGGCGGCCGGGAAGCCACCGTGATCTCCTTCGAGTTCGGCTTCCTCGGCGGCTCCCTGGGCCAGCGCACCGGTGACCGGCTCGAAGCCGCCTACAGCCACGCTCGGGAACACCGCCTCCCGCTCGTCTCCCTCATCGCCACCGGCGGCTCCCGGATGCAGGAGGGCATGCTCGCGCTGACACAGCTCCAGCGCGTGGCCCGCCAGGGCGTCCTGACCCGGGCCGCCGGGCTCCCGCAGATCGCCGTGCTGCGCGACCCGACCACCGGCGGCGGCTGGGCCACCCTCGGCGCCGGGGCCGACGTCGTCCTCGCCCTCCCCGGGGCCCAGGTCGGCTTCGCCGGGTCCCGGGTGCGTCCGGCGGACGCGGACCCGGCGGCGTACTGCGCCGAGGGACAGTACGCCGCCGGGCACGTGGACGCCGTCGTCGCCCCGGCAGACCTCCCCGGGACCCTGGCCGGCTGGCTCCGGGTCCTGGCCGCGCCCCGCGCCGAGGGGCCGGCCGAGCCCGTCGAGCCGCCGGCCGCGCTGGCGGGCGCGGAGCCGCCGGAGACCGGCTGGGACGCCGTACTCCAGGCCCGCCACCCCGGCCGGCCGCACGCCGAGGCCTACCTGGACTCCTACTTCGGCCTGCGCCTCCCGCTGTCCGGGGACCGGGCCGGCGGCAGGGACCCGGGCATGCTGTGCGGGTTCGGTCTGCGGGAGGGGCGGCCCGTGGCGTACGCCGCCCAGTGCGGCACCGCCACCCGGCCCGCGGGCTACCGTACGGCCGCCCGGGTCGTCCGCCTCGCGGACCGGCTGGGGATCCCGGTGCTCACCCTGGTGGACACCCCGGGTGCAGCCAACGACGCCGCCGCCGAGCACGCGGGCGCCGGAGCCGCCATCGCGGACGCCTTCGCCGCGCTGGCGGCGGCCTCGGTCCCGGTCACCACCCTGCTGATCGGCGAGGGCGGCTCGGGCGGCGCCCTCGCGCTGGCCGCGCCGGGGAACACCTGGGTCACCCCGGACAGCTACTTCTCGGTGATCGCCCCCGAATTGGCGGCGGCCATCCTCAAGCGCCCCCCGACGGCCGCCCCCTCCACGGCGGGCCAGCTCCGCATCCGCCCCCAGGACCTGGTGGCCCTGGGTGTGGCCCGCGGCATCGTGAGCCCGGCGGCGGACCGGGACGGGGCCTGACGAGAGGCGGTCCGCGGGACCCCGCTACGCCTGCGGAGACCGGGCGTCGTACCGGGCGAAGCCCCGCCAGCGCAGGGCCAGCAGGCCCAGCACCAGCACGCACCCGAGCCCGCCGCCCGTGACGGCCACGGTCGGGGAGGCCAGGCCGGCGGCCGTCCCGGCGAGGAAGTCCCCGAGCCGGGGCCCTCCCGCGACGACCACGATGAAGACGCCCTGGAGCCGTCCGCGCAGCTCGTCGGGGGTGGCGGCCTGGAGCATCGTGGTGCGGAACACCATCGAGGTGGTGTCCGCGTACCCGGCCAGGGCGAGGAAGAGCAGCCCGAGCCACAGGTTCCGGGTGAGCCCGAAGACGGCGATCGCCAGTCCCCAGGCCCCGACTGCCAGCAGGATCGCCACGCCCTGGCGGTGGACGCGCCCGTGCCAGCCGGAGAACACGCCGCCCAGCAGCGCCCCCACCGCGGGCGCGGCGACCAGCGCGCCGACCGTCTTGGCGTCCCCGCCGTACCAGAGCACGGCGACGGCGGGGAAGAGTGCCTTCGGATGGGCCAGCACCATGGCGGCCATGTCGGAGAAGAAGGTCATCCGGATGTTGGGCCGGGTCCCGAGGAAGCGCAGCCCGTCCAGGACGGAGGCCCGCCCCCGCGCGCCCTCGGCGCGGTCCGGTTTCATCGACGGCAGCCGCCACATGGCGTACAGGGCGGCGCTGAAGGTCACCGCGTCGATCAGGTAGGCCGCCTGGTAGCCCCACCAGCCGACGATGAAGCCGCCCAGCATGGGCCCGGCCATCATCCCGGCGGTCATGGTCACGGTGTTCAGTGCGTTGGCGGCGGGCAGCTGCTCGGCCGGCAGCAGGCGGGGCGTCATGGCCGCCCGGGCCGGCCCGTTGAGCGCACCGCAGACGGACTGCAGCGCGACGACCGCGTACAGGAACCAGACCCGGTGGTGGTCGAGGAGCGCGGCCCCGGCGAGCGCGATCGACAGGACGGTGGACCCGAGGGCGCTGTAGAGGCCGAGCTTGCGCCGGTCCACGGTGTCGGCGACGGCCCCGCCGTAGAGCCCGAAGACGACGAGCGGGACGAGGGAGAAGAGTCCGACGAGCCCGACGGAGAAGCTGGAGCCGGTGATGTCGTAGACCTGGAGCGAGATCGCGAGGGCGGTCATCGCCTGACCCAGCCAGGAGATCGTTCCCCCGATCCACAGCCGCCGGTAGTCCGGGGAGGTGCGCAGGGGGGTGAGGTCGGCGAATATGCGCCGGCGGGGGCGTGCGGTCTCGGTCTCGGCAGTACGGGTCACAGCGGATGATAGGCGGCGGCCGTCCGCCGGTTCCTGCGGTTTTCTCCCGCGCTCACCCACCGGCCACTGTCTCCCCACCCGGACCGCGGGCCCCAGGCCGGACCGCCCCTTGCCGCTAACTCGCCACTGCCACCGGCGATTTGACCGAATCGGCGTGCGCTCCCCACCTCCTGTTCAGCTCATGATGAAAAGACTCGTATGTCCAGGGAGGCGCAGTGATCGAACCTGGCAACAGCACCACGAGCACCGGCACCGCACAGAACACGGTGCGCACCACCGTCCCCCTCACCGTCGGTGTCGAGGAGGAATTCCTCCTCGTCGACGCCCGCACCTTCCGGGTGGTCCCGGCCGCTCCGCTCGTCCTCGCCACGGCCGCCGGGCTGCCCGGTGAGCTGCACCCCGAGGGAACCCGCTACCAGGTGGAGATCTCCACCCCGGTCGCCCATTCGGCGGCCACCCTGCGCGAGGAACTCGCCGGGCTGCGCCGCACCCTCGGCGCGGCGGCCCGCGCCCACGGCTGCCGGCTGCTGGCCGCGCCCTCGCCGGTCGTGGCCGTGGAGGGGCCGCTGCACCTGACCGACGACGAGCCGCGCCAGCGCGAGCAGCACCGCCGCTTCGGCGCGCTCACCGACACCCTGGTGAGCTGCGGCCGCCACATCCACATCGGCACCCTCGACGTGGACACGGCGGTGGCGGTGTCCAACCGGGTCCGGCCCTGGCTGCCCACGCTGATCGCGCTGGCCGCCAACTCGCCGTTCTGGGGCGGCCGCGACACCGGGCACGCGAGCTGGCGCGCCATGGCCTGGGCGGGCTGGCCCTCCGCCGGGCTGCCCCCGCACTTCACGTCCACGGCCCACTTCCGGCGCTCGGTGCAGACCCTGCTCGGCTCCGGGGCCGCCCTGGACACGAAGATGGTCTACTGGGACGTCCGCCCCTCGGGGAACTGGCCGACGCTCGAGATCCGGGCGCCCGACATGTCCCCGGACATCGACACGGCGGTCCTCCAGGCCGAACTGGGCCGGGCCCTGGTGGCCACGGCCATCCGCGAGATCGCGGAGCAGCGGCCCGAGCCGGCCGTACGGGACGACGTACTGCGCCTCGCGCGCTGGCGGGCGGCCCACGACGGGCTGGAGGGCTTCGGCCTCGACCCGTACACGGGCGTCGAACTCCCCGCGGCCGACCTGGCGGAGGCCCTGCTGGACCTGATCGCCCCGGAACTGGCCGCCTCCGGCGACCTCGACCACGCGGCCAGGACCATGGCGGGCCTCCTCCGGGGCGGCTCGGGCGCCCACCGGCAGCGCGCCGCCTTCGCCCGCCGCCAGGACCTGTCGGACGTCCTGCGCCACCTGACGGACGAAACGGAGAACTTCTAGCCCGGCCCCTCCGGGAATCCCCCGGCGCCGGAGGCCCTCAGCCCCACAGATACGCCAAAGCCGCAGGTGCGATCGTTTCTGCACCTGCGGCTTGCAGTGGGGCGGGTGGGACTCGAACCCACGGCCGACGGATTATGAGTCCGCTGCTCTAACCGGCTGAGCTACCGCCCCTTCACGGCGTGGCGCGTACATGTGTGCGCGCCGTCTGCCGCAGCATAGCCGCTCATACGATCTCCTGCCTCGGATGCCTCGCATGATCGGCTTGGCCTGTTCAGAGAGACCGTACTGAGGGCTGCCCGGTTCCCGGACGCGGGCAGGAAAGAAGAAAAAAAGAAGAGGAGGACCCATGGGGCCTCCTCTTCTTCTCCTGCTCCCCCGGCTGGACTCGAACCAGCAACCCTCCGGTTAACAGCCGAATGCTCTGCCAATTGAGCTACAGGGGACCGCGCTCCCCCGACTGGACTCGAACCAGTAACCTGCCGGTTAACAGCCGGCTGCTCTGCCAATTGAGCTACAGGGGATTGCTGCGGTGCATCGAACAGCCCACCTCCGGCCTTGCCGGGGGGCGAGCGCCCGCTGCGAGTCATAGATTAGCGCAAGCAGGGGGGTGCTCCGCCAATCGGTATCGCCAGCGGGCCGGGCACCACACGACGAAGGGTGACAGGCATGCGGTACAAGGTCATGTTCGCGGTCGGACTGGCCCTCGGGTACGTGCTCGGAACGCGGGCCGGGCGCGAACGCTACGAACAGCTGAAGAAGTCCGCGCGGGAGATCTCCCAGAACCCGGCGGTCCGCAATGCCGCCGAGACGGCCGGGCAGAGCGGGCGCGAGTACGCCGGAAAGGCCTTCGCCGCCGTGAGCCAGAAGGTCGGCGACGTGGTGCCGGCCTCGCTGGCCGGGCGGGTACGGGGCCTGCGGGACCGGGCCGGCGCCGAGGACGACTGGGGCACCAGCAACACCTGAGTCCCGGACCGCGGGATTCCGGAGTGTCGGAGTCCGCGATGCTCCCGGGGGCCGAGAGGTCTCCGGGGGCTCCTGGGCGGTGGAGACCGGGCCTGCGTGCGGCAGAATCCTCCGTATGGGGATAGTCGCCGGGCTGGACAGTTCTTCCGCCTTCACTCGCATCGTCGTCTGTGACACCGAAACGGGTGCCGTGCTGCGCCAGGGGTACGCGCCCCATCCGCAGCCCGCCGGGGATCCCGCCGGCGCGAACCCCCACGAGACCGATCCGCAGGCCTGGCTGCTCTCCCTCGGCGAGGCCGCCGGCGGCGGGCTCCTCGAAGGGGTCCAGGCCATCGGCGTGTCGGCCCAGCAGCACGGCCTGCTGCCGCTGGACGCGCAGGGCGGGCTCGTCCGGCCCGCACTGGTCGGCAACGACAAGCGCGGCCAGGTCGCCGCCGCCGACCTCATCGAGGCCCTGGGCGGCCGCGGGGCCTGGGCCGAGGCGGTGGGTGCGGTCCCGCACTCCGCGCAGCCCCTCGCCAAGCTGGCCTGGCTGGCCCGCACCGAACCGGAGGCCGCCCGCCGGGTGGCGGTGGTGTTGTCCCCGCACGACTGGCTGGTCTGGCAGCTGCTGGGCCGGCCCGCCCGGCGGACCACCGACCGGGGC
This sequence comes from Streptomyces sp. NPDC058646, assembly GCF_042716875.1. Lineage (NCBI taxonomy): Bacteria > Bacillati > Actinomycetota > Actinomycetes > Kitasatosporales > Streptomycetaceae > Streptomyces > Streptomyces sp. NPDC058646. Next base: position 71,829 of record NZ_JBHXRK010000011.1, read on the forward strand.
GGCGCCTCGGGCACCGGGTACTGGTCCGCGGCCACCGGCTCCTGGCGCCCCGACCTGGTCGAGCTGGCGCTCGGGCACCAGGCGCTGCTGCCGGAGGTGCTCGGCCCGGCCGACGCCGCCGGGACCACGCCCGAGGGGCTGCTGATCTCCGCGGGCACGGGCGAGACGATGGCCGCCGCGCTGGGCCTCGGGGTCGGCCCCGGCGACGCCGTGGTCTCGCTGGGGGCCTCGGGCTCGGTGATGGCCGTGCACCACGAGGCACTGTCGGAGCCGGGCGGCCTGATCACCTCGATGGCCGACGCGGGCGGCATGCACCTGCCCGTGGTGAACACCTCCAATGCCGTACGGGCCCTGCGCGGCACGGCCGAGCTGCTGGGCACCGACCTGGAGGGGCTCTCCGACCTCGCGCTGAAGTCGACGCCGGGCGCCCACGGCCTCGTGCTCCTGCCGTACCTGGAGGGTGAGCGGACGCCGAACCTGCCGCACACCGCCGGGACCCTCTCGGGGCTGCGGCGGGACTCGATGAAGCCGGAACACCTGGCCCGGGCCGCCTTCGAGGGCATGCTGTGCGGGCTGGTGGACGCGCTGGACGTGCTGCGTTCGCGCGGGGTCGGGATCCGCCGGGTGTTCCTGCTCGGCGCGGCGGCCGGGCTGCCCGCCGTACAGGCCGCCGCTCCGGGGCTGTTCGGCACGCAGATCGTGGTGCCGGAGCCGGCCGACTACGCCGCGCTGGGCGCGGCGCGCCAGGCCGCCTGGGCCCTCGGGGCGCAGCAGGGCACCCTGTCCCCGCACACCCCGCCGCTCTGGCCGGCGCCCGCGGCGCAGATCTTCGAGGCGGGCGAGGACTTCGCGGCGTGGCAGGCGGTCCGCCAGCAGTACGTCGCGACGCGCGAGGAGATCCACCCCCGGGCCTTCTGAGGCCGTCCGGCGCCCCCGTCCCCCGCCGGGATGCGGCGGGGGGAGTCCGGCGTAGGTCTGCGGCCGTGCGGAGCTACTCCTTTTGACCGGCCTTTGCGAAATCCGGTGGGGATCGGAGGGCGGTGTGGCCCAAGATGGAGGGCCCCCCTCGATCTTGCCCACCGGAGCCTCGCGCGTGCTCATACGACTTCTGCGGACCCACCTGGGCCCGTACCGGAAAACCGTCGGCCTCCTGGTCCTGCTGCAACTCCTGCAGACCGGTGCGACCCTCTACCTGCCCACGCTGAACGCGGACATCATCGACCAGGGCGTGGTCAACGGTGACAGCGGCTACATCCTGCGCTTCGGCGCGCTGATGCTCGGTGTCTCGCTGGTCCAGCTGGTCTGCAACGCGGGGGCCGTCTATTTCGGCGCCCGCACGGCGGCGGCCCTGGGCCGGGACGTCCGCGGAGCCGTCTTCGACCGGGTGCAGAGCTTCTCCGCCAGGGAGCTGGGGCAGTTCGGCGCCCCGTCGCTGATCACCCGTACGGCGAACGATGTCCAGCAGGTCCAGATGCTGGTGCTGATGGCCTTCACCCTGATGGTCGCGGCGCCGATCATGTGCGTGGGCGGCATCGCGATGGCCCTCTCGCTCGACGTGCAGCTCTCGGGCGTGCTGCTCGGCGTGGTGCCCGTCCTCGGGATCGCCGTCGGCGCGATCGTCTTCAGGACGCGTCCGCTGTTCCGGCAGATGCAGGAGCGCCTCGACACCGTGAACCGGGTCCTGCGCGAGCAGATCACCGGCAACCGGGTGATCCGCGCCTTCGTGCGCGACGCGTACGAGAAGGATCGTTTCCGGAAGGCCAATGCCGATCTGACCGGCGTGTCGCTGGCCGCCGGCAAGCTCCTCGCCCTGATGTTCCCCACCGTGATCGTGGTCGTGAACATCGCCGGCGTCGCCGTCATCTGGTTCGGTGCGATGCGGGTGGACAGCGGCGGCATGGAGATCGGCCAGCTGACGGCCTTCCTCGCCTACCTGCTGCAGATCGTCATGGCCGTGATGATGGCCACCTTCATGTTCATGATGGTGCCGCGCGCCGAGGTCTGCGCCGAGCGCATCCAGGAGGTCCTGGACACGGAGTCGAGCGTGGTCCCGCCCGCCGATCCGGTGCACGAGCTCGCCCGGCGCGGGCTGCTGGAACTGCGCGGCGCCGACTTCCGCTACCCGGGCGCCGAGGTCCCCGTACTGCGCGGGGTGGACCTGGTGGCCCGCCCCGGCGAGACCACCGCGGTGATCGGCTCCACCGGAAGCGGCAAGTCCACCCTGCTGGGCCTGGTCCCGCGGCTGTTCGACGTGACCGGCGGCCAAGTGCTGGTCGACGGGGAGGACGTGCGGCGGTTCGACCCGGAGCTGCTGGCCAGGACGGTCGGCCTGGTCCCGCAGAAGCCGTACCTGTTCTCCGGGACCGTGGCCTCCAACCTGCGGTACGGGCGCCCGGAGGCGACCGACGAGGAGCTGTGGCGGGCGCTGGAGGTGGCCCAGGCGAAGGAGTTCGTCACGGAACTGGAGGGCGGCCTGGACGCCCCGGTCGCCCAGGGCGGAACCAACGTCTCCGGCGGTCAGCGCCAGCGGCTGGCGATCGCCCGGACGCTGGTCCAGCGCCCCGGGATCTACCTGTTCGACGACTCCTTCTCGGCCCTCGACTACGCGACGGACGCGGCGCTGCGCGCGGCGCTCGCCCGGGAGACCGAGGACGCGACGGTGGTCATCGTGGCCCAGCGGGTGTCGACCATCCGCGAGGCCGACCGGATCGTCGTCCTGGACGAGGGCCGGGTCGTCGGCGTGGGACGGCACCACGAGCTCATGGCCGGGAACGAGACCTACCGGGAGATCGTGCTCTCCCAGCTGACGGAGGCGGAGGCCGCATGAGCGGGCCCGGAGGACGGATGATGGCGGGACCCGTTCAGCGGTCCCTGGACTTCAAGGGCTCGGGCAAGCGGCTGCTGGGTCAGATCGCGCAGGACCGGGCCAAGCTGTGGGGCATGGTCGTCGCCGTCGTCGGCAGCGTCGCCTTCACCGTGATCGGACCCAAGATCCTCGGCCGGGCCACCGACCTCGTCTTCGCGGGGATCGTGGGCCGGCAGATGCCGGCGGGGATCACCAAGCAGCAGGCCCTGGACGGGCTGCGCGCCGACGGCAAGGGCGGCATGGCCGACATGCTGGCCGGCACCGACTTCACCCCGGGCGAGGGCATCGACTTCGGCGCGGTCGGGACCGTGGCGGTCTGGGCGCTGGTGGTCTTCACCCTCGCGGGCCTGCTGATGCTGGTCGCGACACGGCTGTCGAACCACGTCATGAACGGCACCGTGTACCGGATGCGCGAGGAGTTGCAGGCGAAGCTGTCGCGGCTTCCGCTGTCGTACTTCGACCAGCAGAAGCGCGGTGAGGTGCTCAGCCGGGCCACCAACGACATCGACAACATCGGCCAGACGCTCCAGCAGACGATGGGGCAGCTGCTGAACTCGCTGCTGACGATCGTCGGCGTCCTGGCGATGATGTTCTGGATCTCTCCGCTGCTGGCGCTGGTCGCGCTGGTGACGGTGCCGGTCTCGGTCGTCGTCGCGGCGAAGATCGGCAAGAGGTCCCAGCCGCACTTCGTGGCGCAGTGGAAGAGCACGGGCACGCTGAACGCCCACATCGAGGAGATGTACTCGGGCCACACGCTGGTCAAGGTGTTCGGGCGGCAGAAGGAGTCCGCGGCCCTCTTCGCCGAGCAGAACGAGGCGTTGTTCCGGGCCTCGTTCAAGGCGCAGCTGGTCAGCGGCCTCATGCAGCCGGTGATGGCGTTCCTGTCGAACATCAACTACGTGCTGGTGGCGGTCGTCGGCGGGCTGCGGGTGGCCTCGGGCACCCTGTCGATCGGTGACGTGCAGGCCTTCATCCAGTACTCGCGCCAGTTCTCGATGCCGCTGACGCAGGTCGCCTCGATGGCGAACCTGGTGCAGTCCGGCGTCGCTTCGGCGGAGCGGGTCTACGAGCTGCTGGACGCGCGGGAGCAGGAGCCGGACGCCGAGGTTCCGGAGCGACCGGACACGGTGCGCGGCCGGGTCACGCTCGACAAGGTGGCCTTCCGCTACGAGCCGGACAAGCCGCTCATCGAGAACCTGTCGCTGGACGTCGAGCCGGGCCACACGGTCGCGATCGTCGGCCCGACGGGCGCGGGCAAGACCACCCTGGTCAACCTGCTGATGCGGTTCTACGAGGTCACGGGCGGCGAGATCGCCCTGGACGGGGTGGACATCGCGAAGATGACGCGTGAGGAACTGCGCACCGGCATCGGCATGGTGCTGCAGGACACCTGGCTGTTCGGCGGCACGATCGCGGAGAACATCGCCTACGGGGCCTCGCGGGAGGTCACGCGCGCCGAGGTCGAGGAGGCGGCGCGGGCGGCGCACGCGGACCGTTTCATCCGCACGCTGCCGGACGGCTACGACACCGTGCTGGACGACGAGGGCGCGGGGGTCAGCGCGGGCGAGAAGCAGCTGATCACGATCGCCCGGGCGTTCCTGTCGGACCCGGTCATCCTGGTGCTCGACGAGGCGACCAGTTCGGTGGACACCCGTACCGAGGTGCTGATCCAGAAGGCGATGGCGCGCCTGGCGCACGGGCGTACGTCCTTCGTGATCGCGCACCGACTGTCCACGATCCGCGACGCGGACGTGATCCTGGTCATGGAGAACGGGTCGATCGTGGAACAGGGCACCCATGAGGGGCTGCTGGCGTCGGGCGGCGCGTACGCGCGCCTGTACGCGGCCCAGTTCGCGCAGGCGGTCGCCGAGGTCGACTAGCCCGGACGGGGCGGCTGGACGGGGCCCCGGGGCGGGGCCGGGACGGAGGGGGGCGCCCTGCGGGGCGCCCCTCGCCGTCAGTCCAGATAGCCCCGGAGCTGGTCGGCGAAGGCGTGGTCCCGGAGCTTGCCGAGGGTCTTGGACTCGATCTGCCGGATCCGTTCGCGGGTGACGCCGAAGATCCGGCCGATCTCCTCCAGGGTGCGGGGACGCCCGTCGGCGAGCCCGTAGCGCAGCTGGACGACCTTGCGTTCCCGCTCCCCCAGCGTCGAGAGCACCGCTTCCAGGTGCTCGCGCAGCAGGAAGAACGCGGCGGACTCGGCGGGGGACGCGGCGTCGCCGTCCTCGATGAGGTCGCCGAGCGCCACGTCGTCCTCCTCGCCCACCGGGGCGTGGAGCGAGACCGGCTCCTGGGCGAGCCGGAGCACCTCCATGACCCGCTCGGGGGTCAGTTCGAGGTGGACGGCCACCTCCTCGGCCGTGGGTTCGTACCCGCGTTCCTGGAGCATGCGGCGCTGGACACGGACCACGCGGTTGATCAGCTCGACGACGTGGACGGGTACGCGGATGGTCCGGGCCTGGTCGGCGAGGGCCCGGGACATCGCCTGCCGGATCCACCAGGTGGCGTAGGTGGAGAACTTGTACCCGCGGGCGTAGTCGAACTTCTCGACGGCGCGGATCAGTCCGAGGTTCCCCTCCTGGACGAGGTCGAGCATGGTGAGTCCGCGGCCCACGTACCGCTTCGCGACGGAGACGACGAGCCGCAGGTTCGACTCGATGAGCCGGCGTTTGGCCATCCGCCCCATGACGACGAGCTTGTCGAGGTCGAGGGCGAGCTGCGAGTCGAGGTCACCGGCTCCGGCGAGCTTCTCCTCGGCGAACAGGCCGGCTTCGACGCGCCGGGCGAGGTCGACCTCCTCCACGGCCGTGAGCAGCGGGATCCTGCCTATCTCGCGCAGGTACTGCCGGAAGAGATCCGCGGAAGGTCCCGCTCCGCCGGCGCTGTCGGCGCTGCGCCTGCGCTGCTCGGGGACCTGCTCGATCAGCTCCAGCACCTCGGGCTCTTCGTCCACGGCTTCGGCCTCTGTCCCGGCCTCTTCGGCCTCCGAGGACTCGCTCACGTCCGCGTTCACGGTCAGGGTCTCGGTCTGCACGGGGGCGGCCTCCAGGGCTCCGAGGACGGGGGCACCGCACCTCAGTGTGGGGTACGGCACATCGCGGCCACGAGGGGCGTGCGAGCACTTTCTGAGCCCGCTGCGTGACCGGATGGTTACCCGCCGCGGAGAACCCCGATGCGGACCGGACACACGTCCGAGCCGTTCCGCTCCCTGTCCGCGGATGCGTCCCCGCCCGGCTAGGCCGGTTCCACCCGGACCGCGCAGACCTTGAACTCCGGCATGCGGGAGACCGGGTCGAGGGCCGGGTTGGTCAGGGTGTTGGCCCGGCCCTCGCCCGGCCAGTGGAAGGGCATGAAGACCGTGTCCGCGCGGATGGCGTCCGTGATCCGGGCCGGGGCCACCGCGCGGCCCCGGCGGGAGACGACGGCCAGCGGGCTGCCGTCGACGGCGCCGATGCGGGCGGCGAGGCGGGGGTGGAGCTCCACGAAGGGCCCGGGGGCCGCGGCGTTGAGCTCGTCCACGCGGCGGGTCTGCGCCCCGGACTGGTACTGGGAGACGACCCGGCCGGTGGTGAGCAGGATCGGGTACTGCGCGTCGGGGACCTCCGCGGCGTCCCGGTGGGAGACGGGGACGAAGCGGGCCCGGCCGTCCGGGGTGGCGAAGCCGTCGAGGAAGAGGCGGGGGGTGCCGGCGGGTTCCGCTTCGGGGCAGGGCCAGAAGACGCCCTGCTCCGACGCGATGCGGGCGTAGGTGATGCCCGAGTAGTCGGCGGGGCCGCCGGCGGAGGCGCGGCGCAGTTCCTCGAAGACCTCCTCGGGGTCCGTGGGGAAGCCCTTCTCGATGCCGAGGCGGCCGGCCAGGCCGTGCAGGACCTCCAGGTCGGTGCGGACGCCGGGCGGCGGGGTCAGGGCCCGGCGGCGCAGCAGGACGCGGCCCTCCAGGTTCGTGGTCGTGCCCGTCTCCTCCGCCCACTGGGTGACGGGGAGGACCACGTCCGCGAGGGCGGCCGTCTCGGAGAGCACCACGTCGGCCACCGCCAGGAAGTCGAGCGAGCGGATCCGGTCCTCGATGTGGGCGGCGCGGGGCGCCGAGACCACGGGGTTGGAGCCCATGAGGAGGAGGGCCTTCACGTCCGTGCCGAGTGCGTCGAGGAGTTCGTACGCGCTGCGGCCCGGGCCGGGCAGGGAGTCGGGGTCGACGCCCCAGACCCCGGCCACGTGCGCGCGGGCCGCCGGGTCGGTCAGCTTGCGGTAGCCGGGGAGCTGGTCGGCCTTCTGGCCGTGCTCGCGGCCGCCCTGCCCGTTGCCCTGGCCGGTGAGGCAGCCGTAGCCGGAGAGCGGGCGGCCGGCCCGCCCGGTGGCCAGGCACAGGTTGATCCACGCGCCGACGGTGTCGGTGCCCTTGGACTGCTGCTCGGGACCGCGGGCGGTGAGCACCATCGCGGAGGACGGCGCGCAGAACAGGGCGACGGCCTCGCGGAGCCGGGGGACGGGGATCCCGGTGATGCGTTCGACCAGCTCCGGCCAGTGGGCCATGGCGGCGGCCCGGGTCTCCTCCCAGCCGGTGGTCCGGGCGGCGATGAACTCCTCGTCCGTGCGCCCTTCCGCGACGATCAGGTGGAGCATGCCGAGGGCGAGCGCGAGGTCGGTGCCGGGGCGGGGGGCCAGGTGGAGGTCGGCCTGCTCGGCGGTGCGGGTGCGGCGGGGGTCGATGACGATCAGGGTGCCGCCGTTGGCCTTCAGCTCGGTGAGGTAGCGCAGGGCCGGAGGCATGGTCTCGGCGAGGTTCGAGCCGACGAGGATCACGCAGCCGGTGCGGGGGATGTCCTCCAGCGGGAAGGGCAGGCCGCGGTCGAGTCCGAAGGCCCGCTGGTGGGCGGCGGCGGCCGAGGACATGCAGAAGCGGCCGTTGTAGTCGATCTGCGAGGTGCGCAGGGCGACCCGGGCGAACTTGCCGAGTGCGTACGCCTTCTCGTTGGTGAGCCCGCCGCCGCCGAAGACCCCGACGGCGTCCGGGCCGTGGGCGCGTCCCGTCCGGGCGAGGCCCTCGGCGACGGTGTCGAGGGCCTCCTCCCAGGTGGCCGGCTCCAGCCGTCCGGCGTGGGTGCGGACGAGCGGCTCGGTCAGGCGCACCCGGGAGGAGAGCACGGCGGGGGCGGTGCGGCCCTTGCCGCAGAGCGCGCCCCGGTTCACGGGGAAGTCGGCACGCTCCTCCACCGTCACGGCGCCGCCGCCCGGTTCGGGGCGGAGCGTCATTCCGCACTGCAGCGCGCAGTACGGGCAGTGCGTGGCGGTGGTGGTGGCGTCCGGCGTGTGCATGCGCCCCACGGTGCGCCAGGGGTGTTACACCGGCCGCCGCCCCGCGTTACAGGTGGGGGTTTTCGGCCTCAGCGCCCCCGGGCCCCGGCGGTGAGGCCCCGCCCGCCGGGGACGGTCGTCCTCCGGTCAGGTAGCTGACCGTCAGCCCCGCGGTCCAGCCGCCGTCGACCGCGAGTTCCGCGCCCGTCGTGTAGGCCGAGGCGTCCGAGAGCAGGAAGGCGACGGCGGCGGCGACCTCCTCGGGGACGCCCACACGGCCCAGGGGGGTACCGGGGTAGCCGCCCTCGCCCGCCCGGATGCCGAGGGGAGCGGTCATCGGGGTCAGGGTCATGCCGGGGTGCACCGAGTTGACGCGGATGCCCGCCTCGGCGAGTTCGACCGCGCCGATCTTCGACAGGCCGCGCACCCCCCACTTGGAGGCGCCGTACCCGGCGGTGAGCGCGAGGCCGGTCAGGCCGGCGGCGGAGGAGATGTTGACGACGGAGCCGCCTCCGCCGGCCCGCAGCAGCGGGATCGCGGCCCTGATGCCGATGAAGACGCCGACCAGGTTGACCTCCACGACCCGGCGGAAGTGCTCCACGCTCTCGTGCTCCAGGAACTGGCCGGTGGCTATGCCGGCGTTGTTGACCAGGCCGTCGATGCGGCCGAACGCGGTGACCGCGTACTCCAGTGCCGCCTGCCACTCGGCTTCGCTCGTCACGTCGTGCCGCAGGAAGCGCGCCGCACCGCCGAGTCCGGCGGCGGTCTCGGCGCCCTCCGCCTCCAGCACGTCGGTGATCAGCACCTGGCCGCCGCCGTCCACCACGGCCCGCGCGGCCGCCGCGCCCAGGCCACGGGCTCCGCCGGTGATGACGACGACCTTGCCGCTCAGATCCACCACAGCCACGGTGCACACCCCTGCTCTCGACCGCACGCACTGGTATATGACTGATCGGCATAAGCCGATGGCGGCGTCAGTCTGCCAGAGCGGCCAGCGCCCGCGACACCCCTTCCTCCTTCGGCCCCAGGAACCGCGGCGCCGGCTTCAGGGCCGCGTCCACCGCAGCCTTGCCCGCCGCGAAGACCTCGCGGGCCCCGCCGTAGTACCAGGTGGCGTCGTGCACGTCGGCCACCCCGACCCCGTACGCCTCCACGCCCGCCGCCTGGCACAGCGCCACGGCCCGGCGTATGTGGAAGCCCTGGCTGACCAGCACGGCGCGGTCGACCCCGAATATCTCCTTGGCCCGCACGCACGAGTCCCACGTGTCGAAGCCCGCGTAGTCGCTGACGATCCGCTCGTCCGGCACCCCGTGCCCGGTGAGGTAGGTGCGCATGGCGTCGGGCTCGTCGTACTCCGTGCGGCTGTTGTCTCCGGTGACCAGCACGACCTTCACCTTGCCGGTGCGGTACAGCTCGGCCGCGGCGTCCAGCCGGTCGGCCAGGTAGGGCGTGGGCCGTCCCCGCCACAGCCCCGCTCCGAACACCACGGCCACCTCGGCCTCGGGGGCGTCGGCCGTGGTCCGCAGCCGGTCCGCGGCCGTCGCGTGCGTCCACGCCGAGGGCAGCAGGGCCAGCACGCAGCCCGCCATCACCAGCTGCACGGCCCGCCGCCTGCCCCGCACGCCCCGCGGCACCCCCGGCCGCCCCGGCCGCCTCGGCCACCCCGGCCGCCGGAGCGCCTCCCGCACCGCACGTCCGGCCCGCCCGGCCCATCCCGTACGCAGCCCACGCACCGCACGCTCCGCACGCCCAGCCCGCTCCGGCATCTTCATGGTCCCCCCTCGCACCCCGCACCTCGCACACGTCGTCCGCACGCGTCGTTCGCACGGATTGACGAACCGCCCCCGGCCCACAGTTCCGCCCCCACCCGCTTTCACCCGCACGAATGAGCGGGTGAGCGAGTGAGCAACCGGTAAACACCCGTCACCCCGACGCAACGCCCAGGCAACGTCCGGCGCGGAGGATCGGTGCATGACGGAGCAGGTGCACCCTCCCGAATCCCTGTCCCTCCCCTTCGACAGCGCGACCGGGCTGCTGACCCGGTTCACCGCCCAACTCGGCACGCAGCTGCGCGGGCTGTGCCCGCCCCGCGCCCGCCCCCACGGAGCCGCCCCATGCACCCCACCCTCGTCGCCGTGGCCCACGGCAGCCGCGACCCGCGCGCCCTGCACACCGCCGGAGCCCTCCTGGAACGGGTGCGAGAGCTGCGCCCCCGGCTCGACGTCCGGCTCGGGCACATCGAGCTGAACCGGCCGCTGCTCGGGGACACCCTGGGCGCGGCCACCGGGGAGGCCGTGCTGGTGCCGCTGCTGCTGGGCCGCGGCCACCACGTCAAACGGGACCTCCCCGCGGCCGCCGCCCGGGCCACCCATCTGCGGACCCTCGTCGCCGCCCCGCTCGGCCCGCACCCCCTGCTCGTCGAGGCCCTGTACGAACGGCTCGTGGAGTCCGGCTGGGGCTCGGCCCGGGACGGGCGTCCGGCCGTGGTCCTGGCCGCCGCCGGGTCCCGCGACCCCGACTCCGCCGCGGACACCCGCCGTACGGCCGCCCTGCTGTCCGAACGCCTCGGCGGGGTCCCCGTCGTGCCCGCCTACGCCTCCGCCGCCGCCCCCACCGTCCCCGAGGCCGTCCGGGAGCTGGCCGCTCGCGGCCACCACCGGCCCGCGGTCGCCTCGTACTTCGCGTGCCCCGGCCGGTTCGCCGCGCAGTGCGCGGCAGCCGCGCCCGGACCGGCCGCCGCCCCGCTCGGCGCGCACCCGGCGCTGGCCCGCCTGGTCCTGCGGCGCTACGACGAAGCCCTCGCCGCGCGGCAGCTGCCCCGCCGGGAACTGGCCACGGCGTGAGCAGCGTGTTCGTTCGGATTGCTCGGATTGTCGGTGTCTCCGGTTAACGTCTCAGCATGGAAGGCACCGCACCCGCCCCCGCAGACCCGACCGCCCCCGACCGGACGTACGACCCGGCCGCCACCGAGCGCTGGGCCGCCGAACCGGACAAACGGCCGGGGCGCACCGCCTTCCAGCGCGACCGGGCCCGCGTCCTGCACTCCTCCGCGCTGCGCCGGCTCGCCGGGAAGACCCAGGTCGTCACCCCCGGGACCCGCTCGTACGACTGGGACGCGAGCCCGCGGACCCGCCTGACGCACTCCCTGGAGTGCGCGCAGGTCGGCCGCGAGCTCGGCGCCGCGCTCGGCTGCGACCCCGACCTCGTCGAGGCCGCCTGCCTCTCGCACGACATGGGCCACCCGCCCTTCGGCCACAACGGCGAGGAGGCGCTCAACGAGTTCGCCAAGGACTGCGGCGGCTTCGAGGGCAACGCCCAGTCGCTGCGCCTGCTGACCCGGCTGGAGCCCAAGCGGTTCGTGCCCGACCCGGCGACGGGCGGGCTGGTCTCCGTCGGCCTCAACCTCACCCGGGCCTGCCTGGACGCCGCCACCAAGTACCCCTGGGCCCGGGGGGACCACCCCACCGACCCCGGTTCCGTGAAGTTCGGTGCGTACGAGGACGACCTGCCGGTCTTCGCGTGGCTGCGCGACGGCGCGCCCGCGGACCGCAAGTGCTTCGAGGCCCAGGTCATGGACTGGGCGGACGACGTCGCGTACTCCGTCCACGATTTCGAGGACGGGCTGCACGCCGGCCACGTCGACCCCAATCTGCTCTTCTCCGAGCCCGAGCGTGCGGCGATCTGGCGGGTCGCGATCGGCCGGTACGTGCCCGCGGACACCGAGCCGGAAGAGCTGCGCGAGGCGCTGGACCGGCTGCTGGAAGAGGAGTGGTGGCCGCACGGGTACGACGGCTCGGCCGTCGCGCAGGCCCGGCTGAAGGACGCCACCAGCCAGTTGATCGGACGTTTCTGCCTGGCCGCCGAGGGCGCCACCCGCGAGGCGTACGGCTCCGGCCGGCTGACCCGGTACGCCGCGGAGCTGGTGGTCCCGCGCGAGGCGCGCAACGAGTGCGCGGTGCTGAAGGCGGTCGCCGACCTGTACGTCATGCAGCGGGACGAGCAGGAGCGGATCCGGGCCGACCAGCGCATCGTCCTGGCCGAACTCGCCGAGGCGCTGAGCGCCCGCGCCCCGGAGGGCCTCGACCCGCAGTTCCGGGCGATCTTCGACGCGGCCCCGGACGACCGGGCCAGGAAACGGGCGGTCATCGACCAGATCGCGTGCCTGACCGACGCATCCGCCCGTTCCCTGCACGCGCGCCTCACCCGGCGCACGCGACGCGCCGAAGGGTGAGCTGATCGGGCCACTCCCCCTTCACGCGGCAGGCTCAGTGCGGGACGCTCGCATGTGGTCGCACGTGACCAAGAGGTTATGAGGAGGCATCAGGTGGTCGACGCACACCGGACGTTCGTCATCGTCGGCGCTGGGCTCGCCGGGGCGAAGGCAGCCGAAACGCTGAGGGCCGAGGGGTTCACGGGGCGGGTGATCCTGATCGGCGACGAGCGCGACCATCCCTACGAACGGCCCCCTCTGTCCAAGGGGTACCTGATGGGGAAGGAGGAGCGCGACAGCGTCTTCGTCCACGAGCCGTCCTGGTACGCGCGCGCCGACGTCGAACTGCACCTGGGGCAGCCGGCGGTTCAGCTGGACCGGGACGCCAAGAAGGTGGTCCTCGTCGACGGCACCGCCCTGCACTACGACAAGCTGCTGCTGGCCACGGGCGCCGAGCCGCGCCGCCTGGACGTGCCGGGCACGGGCCTGGCCGGGGTGTATCACCTGCGCAGGCTCGCCCACGCCGAACGGCTGCGCGGCGTCCTGGCCGGTCTCGGCCGGGACAACGGCCACCTGCTGATCGCGGGGGCCGGGTGGATCGGGCTGGAGGTGGCCGCCGCGGCCCGCGGGTACGGCGCCGAGGTCACCGTGGTCGAGCCGGAGCCCACCCCGCTGCACGCGGTGCTCGGCCCGGAGATCGGCCGGCTCTTCGCGGACCTGCACGCCGACCACGGGGTGCGCTTCCACTTCGGGGCCCGGCTCACCGAGATCGTGGGCCACGACGGCATGGTGCTGGCCGCCCGCACGGACGACGGGGAGGAGCACCCGGCGCACGCGGTGCTGGCGGCGATCGGGGCGGCGCCCCGGACCGCGCTCGCCGAGACCTCCGGGCTCGCCCTGGTCGACCGGCAGCACGGCGGCGGCATCGCCGTGGACGCCTCGCTGCGCACCTCCGACCCGCACGTCTTCGCCGTCGGGGACGTGGCCGCCGCCCACCATCCGGTGCTCGGGACCCGGCTGCGGGTGGAGCACTGGGCCAACGCGCTCAACGGCGGTCCGGCCGCCGCGCGGGCGATGCTGGGGCAGGAGGTCTCGTACGACCGGGTGCCGTACTTCTTCTCCGACCAGTACGACGTGGGCCTGGAGTACTCGGGGTACGCGCCGCCGGGCGGCTACGACCAGGTGCTGATCCGCGGCGATGTGGGGAAGCGGGAGTTCATCGCGTTCTGGCTCTCGGAGGGTCGGGTTCTGGCCGGAATGAACGTGAATGTGTGGGACGTCACAGAACACATCCAGGCCCTGATCAGGTCGAAGGCACCGGTGGACCGCGAGGCCCTGGCGGACCCCTCCGTTCCACTTGCGTCGCTGGTCACGGCGGAGGGGGTCTGACGGGATTGCCGGCGCCCGGCCGTAGACTTCACGGGTGGCAGGACGGATCAATGACGACGACGTGAAGGCGGTACGGGACGCGGTCCCGATCGACGCCGTCGTCTCCGACTACCTCCAGCTGCGCAACGCGGGCGGCGGCAACCTCAAGGGCCTCTGCCCCTTCCACGACGAGAAGTCCCCGTCCTTCCAGGTCAGCCCGAGCAAGGGCCTGTACCACTGCTTCGGCTGCCAGGCCGGCGGGGACACCCTCGACTTCGTCATGAAGATCGACCACCTCTCCTTCTCGGAGGCGGTCGAGCGCCTCGCCGGCCAGGCCGGGATCACCCTCCGGTACGAGGAGGGCGGCTACACCGCGGGCACCAGCGGCCGCGGCGAGCGGATCCGGCTGGTCGAGGCGCACAAGGCCGCCGCCCAGTTCTACGTCGACCAGCTGGACGGGCCCGAGGCGGAGATCGGCCGCAAGTTCCTGGCAGAGCGCGGCTTCGACCAGGCCGCGGCCGCCCACTTCAGCGTGGGCTACAGCCCCGCCGGCTGGGACCACCTGACCCGCTTCCTGCGCGGGAAGGGCTTCAGCGACAAGGAGCTGATCACCTCCGGCCTGGCCCAGGACAGCCGCAGCGGCAAGCCCATCGACCGCTTCCGCGGCAGGCTGATGTGGCCGATCCGCGACATCAGCGGCGAGGTGGTCGGCTTCGGGGCGCGCAAGCTGCGCGAGGACGACAACGGCCCGAAGTACCTGAACACCCCCGAGACCGCGATCTACAAGAAGTCCCAGGTCCTGTACGGCATCGACCTGGCGAAGAAGGAGATCGCGAAGACCTCGCGGGCGGTCGTGGTCGAGGGCTACACCGATGTGATGGCCTGCCACATGGCCGGCGTCACCACCGCCATCGCGACCTGTGGCACCGCCTTCGGCGGCGACCACATCAAGATCCTGCGCCGGCTCCTGATGGACAACGCCACCGCCGAGGTGATCTTCACCTTCGACGGCGACGCGGCCGGGCAGAAGGCGGCCCTGCGCGCCTTCGAGGACGACCAGAAGTTCGCGGCGGAGACCTCGATCGCGATCACCCCCGGCGGTATGGACCCGTGCGACCTGCGCCTCGCGCAGGGGGACGCGGCCGTGTCGGGGCTGGTGGAGTCCCGGACCCCGCTGTTCGAGTTCGCGCTCCGGCACATCGTGTCCCGGCACAACCTGGAGAACCCGGCGGGCCGGGCGGCCGCGCTGGACGAGGCGGCTCCGGTCGTCGCCCACATCAAGAACATCGCGATCCAGCACGAGTCGGCGGTCCAGCTGGCAGGCATGCTGGGCATCCGCGACGAACAGTTCGTGGTCAAGCGGGTCGCGCAGCTGGCGCGCTGGGCGCGTGAGCGCGGCAACCAGCCCCCGCAGCAGCAGGGCCGGGGCCGGACGTCCTACGAGGCCGCGCCCGCGCCCGCCCCGGCCGGCGGCCCGGCGCTGAACCTGCGCAGCCCCGCCCACCGCACCGAGCGCGAGCTGCTGAAACTGGCCTTGCAGCGCCCGGCCCTGGTCTCCCCGGCCTTCGACGCCTACGGCACGGACGAGTTCACCGCCCCGCCCTACGCGGCGGTGCGCCAGGCCGTCGCGGACGCGGGCGGTGCCTCGCTCGCCGCCGACGACTACCTGGCCCGCGTCCGCGAGGCCGCTCCGAACGACACCGTCCGCGCGCTCGTCACGGAGCTGGCGGTCGAAGCCATCCACGCGAAGACGGTGGACGAGGTCTACGCGGGGGTCCAGCTGGTCCAGGTGCGGCTGCGCGCGGTCGACCGCCGGGTCCACGAGATCCAGGGCACGCTGTCCCGGCTGGGCTCGCAGGCCCCGCCGGAGCAGCTGGCGGCGGTCCAGGAGGAGCTGTGGGTCCTCCAGCAGTACGGCCAGCGCCTGCGCAACCGCGGCGCCGAGGGGCTCTAGCCCCGCTCCCGCGGGTGTCCGGGCCGGGCGGTGCGGCGCTCAGCCCCGGTTCAGCCAGTCGCCGCCCGGTAGCTCCGTGCCCGAGGTCCGCAGCTCCCGGGCGAGCAGCGGGGACGCCAGGTAGACCCAGGCCGGGGTCCGCGAGCCGTCGGGCCGCAGGACCTCGCGGACCATCCGGTCGTAGACGTTGCCCGGACGGCCCGGCCCCTCGTACTCCTCCAGCAGGTCCAGGGCGACCAGGAGTTCCCCGTAGGTGCCGGGGGCCGCGGTGATCAGCTCCCCGACGATGCCCGGGCCCGGGCGGTGGACCGCGTACGGGTAGCCGGGGCCGTCGTAGAGCGCCGCGTCCGGGAGCAGCGCGGGCTCCTCCGAGGCCGTGCGGCCGCGCAGGAAGAGGCGGTGGTTGACCTCCCCCGGGCGCAGGGTCCCGTAGACGAAGAACGGGAGCTGGACGCTCCGTTCCGGTGGCCGGACGACCGCTGTCACCGGGCCCTCCCTCCGGTACGGCCGGCTACGGCCCCGTACGACACGACGGTGCGGAGTCCGGGAGCCAGGTCCTGACTTCGGCCGCACCCCACCACCGTACGCACCGCTGTCACACGGCCTCCCGGCAGCCGTGCCCGTCGCCGTCCACCGCCGCGGTGCTGCGCGCCGCCTTCTGCGCCGCCCGCCGGGGGCTGCGCGGCGCCCGGCGGGTACCCCCGAGCGGGGGCGGGGCACCGGGCCGGGGCCGGCCGACCCTCGCGCTCGGCCGGACCCAGGTGATCGGCGCCCGGGCCCCCCGGCACCTGACGGGCCGTCCCGCGCCGGCCTGACGGCCCCTGCCCGGCGTCCTCCGTGCGGCGGCGGGATCACCCGGACGGCGCGGTCGCCCGTGACGGCCGTCCCACCGGTATTGACCTGCGGGAACGGCGCGGGCAGCGGTCGCGCACGAGGCGACCTGACGGGACATCAGCAGGCGCTGGTCCGGCGGGACGGGTTACCTCGGGAACACGACCCCGTGTCCTCAGGAGAGCACCCATGCGCCGACGCACCGCTCACGCGCTGACCGCCGCCGCGCTGACCGCCGCCGCGTTCGCCGGCCCGGTGGCCGGTGCGGTCGCCGCCGTGGACCTCGGCATGGCCAGCTTCGCCCCCGGCGACTTCGCCCCGCTGGAGGTCTGGCCGAAATCCGCCGCCCCCGGCACCACCGTCACGGTGAACACCGACGCCTGCGGCAAGGGCAGCCACGCCGAGGGTGACGCCACCACGGTCGGCGGGGGCCGCTTCAAGCTGGCCCCCGGTACCCACAAGGAGGTGGTCGTGGGGCAGTTCCAGGTCTCCCCCTCCACCCGCGCGGGCACCTACGGCATCGGGGCGACCTGCGCGAACGGCAAGTTCGCCACCGGCGACCTGGTCGTCACCGAGCGCGGCCCCCAGGGCCACGTCCATTCCGGGGTGGGCGGTGGCACGACCACCGTCACCGACCCGGCCAAGATCGCGGCGGGAGCGGCAGTGCTGGCCGCCACCGCCGTCGGCGGTACCTGGCTCCTGCGTCGCCGGGCGAGCGGCACGCGGAGCTGACGGACGCCCACCGCGGCTCCGGCCGCGGTCCGACCGGTACCGTCCCCCGTCGCCCGCCCCGCGAGGTCCCCCCGTTCGCGGGGCCGGGCGACGGCCAGTCACCCCGCATCGAAAGGCGAGGGGGAACGCATGGGTGGCGCAATACGAGCGGTCCAGGGCGATCCCGGAGCGGGTCCGGCCCCGCCGGGCCGGGCCGGGCGCAGGCCCACCGCCCGCCATGCGGGCCTCCTGGCCCTCGCCGCCTGCGTCGGCATCTGGCTCGTGAACAGCGGCTCCCCGGAACCCGTCGGGCCGCCGCTGCCCTCCCCGGCCGAGGCGCTGAACGCCGCCGGAGCCCACCCGGCGGGCGCCGGTATCGCCCCGCTGCCCGGCTCCCCGCCCACCCGTATCCGGATCCCCTCCATCCGCGTCGACGCCCCGCTGGTCGGCCTCGGTCTCGAACCGGGCGGCAGCCTCGAAGTCCCGCCGCCCTCCCGCCGTGACCTGGCCGGCTGGTACCGCGAGGGCACCACCCCGGGCGCCGCGGGCACGGCCGTCGTCGCCGGGCACGTGGACCACGCCACCGGGCCGGCGGTCTTCTACCGCCTGGGCGCGCTGCGCCGCGGGGACGCCGTGGAGGTGCCGCGCGCGGACGGGCGTACGGCCGTGTTCACCGTCCACGCCGTCGAGGTGTACGACGCCGCGTCCTTCCCCGACGCGCGGGTCTACGGCCCGTCCTCGCGTGCGGAGCTACGGGTGATCACCTGCGGCGGGGGTTTCTCGCCCCGTACGGGCTACCGGGGCAACGTGGTCGTCTTCGCGCACCTGACCGGGACGTACTGAGCGGCGGTCCGGGTTCCGCTCCCCGCCCTCAGCCCCACTGCTCGAAGCCGAGCTTGACCACGAGGGCGCCCACGACGGTCAGCAGCACGCCGCGGACGAAGCCGCTGCCCTTCTTCAGTGCCATACGGGCACCCATCATGGCGCCGGCCAGGTTGAACGCGGCCATCAGGGCGGCCGGCTGCCACAGCACCGTGCCCTGGTACGCGAACACGGCGAGGGCTCCGGCGTTCGTGCACACGTTGACGATCTTGGCGGTCGCGGAGGCGGTGACCAGGTCGAGGTGGAGGAGCGCGGTGAGCGCGAGCACCAGGAAGGTGCCGGTGCCGGGCCCGACGAGGCCGTCGTAGAAGCCGATGCCGAGGCCGGCCAGGCCGATGGCCAGCAGGACCCGCCGACGGCTGACGGGCGAACTCGCGGGGGCGGTGCCGAAGCCGGGGCGCAAGAGCACGAAGGCGGCCACGACCACCAGTACCACCATGATCAGCGGGCGGAGCGTGTCCTTGCTGATACCCCCTGCCAGGGCGGCGCCGCCCATCGACCCGGCGAGCGCGGCCGCGCCGATCCGGGCGGCCGGCTTCACGTCCACCGGCGCCGTGCGCACGTAGGTCACGGCCGCACCGGCGGTGCCGACGACGGCGACGGCCTTGTTGGTGCCGAGGACGGTGGCGGGGTGGGCGTTCGGCAGGCCGAGCAGCAGGGCGGGCAGGAGCAGCAGCCCGCCGCCGCCCACCACCGCGTCGATCCAGCCGGCCGCGGCGGCGGTCACGCACAGGATGATGATCATCGTCATGGATATGTCGGGCACGTCATGACCCTATGGACCTGGTGGGTGCAGGGACCATCAATGCCGGGGATCTTGCGCAAAGGTTGAGCTCTGCCCGGCCGGCACCCGGTCGGGCGCCACCGGAGCGGCCGGTTCCACGAACGCTGTGAGGGCACTCGCGGCCAGCACCCCGGCCAGCCCCAGCCCGGCGGCCAGCCGCCGCGCGGGCGGTACGCGGGACAGGGCGAGGGCGGCCGGCCGCACCTGCCAGGGGGACGGTCTGCGGTGCCGGGCCGCCCGGGCGGGGCCGGGGACGGACACGGGCAGGGCGACGTGCAACGGGTGGCGCATGACGGGGTGACCTCTCGGAAGCGGGACGGGGAGCGGGAGCAGGGTCAGAAGCTGAAGCACTCGCTGTGGACGCGCCCGGCCGGCACCCCGGCCCGCAGCAGCGCGGCCCGCGTCGCCTCGCTCATCCCGGGCGGCCCGCACAGGTACACGTCCCGCTCGGCCAGGTCCGGCACCAGCTCGGCCAGCGCCTGCGGGGCGAGCGGATCGTAGGCACTCCCCGACGGCCCGAGCAGGTAGTGCAGCCCGGCCTGCCGTCCGGCGGCGATGGCCTCCAGCTCGGCGCGCAGGACGAGCTGCTCCTCGGCCCCGGCCCGGTAGAGCAGGGTGATGTCCCCGGGGCCGCCGGGCAGCGTCTCGAACAGCGCCCGCATCGGGGTGATGCCGACCCCGCCCGCGATCAGCAGCACCTTGGGCCGCGTCCGGCGGGCGGCGGTGAGCGCGCCGAACGGCCCGGTGGCCAGCACCCGGGTGCCGGGGCGCAGCCGGCGGATGCGGCGGGAGTGGCCGCCGAGGCCCTTGACGGTGATCCGCAGGCTGTTCCCGCGGACCGGCGCGGACAGCGAGAACGGCAGGGCGGTGTGCCATAGCCGCCGCTGGAGGAACCGCCAGCGCAGGAACTGGCCCGGCTCCGCGCGCAGCTCCGCCAGGTGCTGCCCGTACATGACGACGGACACCACCCCGGGCCCCTCGGTCCGGACCTCCGCGACCCGCAGCGCGTGCCGCAGGGCCTGCCGTACGGGGACGACCGCGCGGTACCAGACGAGCAGGACGGCGACGGCGCTGTGGGCCAGGGCCCAGAACCAGGCGACCGGGGCGAGGTCGGGCCCGGCGAGCTGGTGCCCGAAGGCGAGCGCGGCGGCCAGGTAGCCGAAGAGGTGGACCCCGCGCCAGGTCTCGTGGGAGACCCGGCGGCGGACGGCCCGGGCGGAGGTCGCACCGACCGCGGCCAGCAGGGCGGTCCCGAGCGCGGCGGCGGCGAGCGCCGGGTAGCCGAGCAGCTCCCGGCCGGCGGAGACCACGTCGAGCCCCTCGTGCACGGCGTACCCGAGCAGCGCGAAGAGGCCGTGGCCGAAGCAGAGGAGCAGCACGTACCGGCCGCCGAGCGCGTGCCAGCGGGCCAGGCGGTCGGCCCCGACCCCGTGCTCGACGGCGGGGACCCGGGCCATCAGGAACAGGAGCACCAGCACCCCGTACCCGGCGAGCAGGCCGGTCAGGTGGGCGGCGGTGGCGAACAGCGCGTCGGGCCGGGCGGAGGGGCGCACCTGCGCGGCCCACAGCAGGGCCACGACCCCCGCCCCGCCCAGCATCCCGCCCCTGACCCGCACCGCCGCATCTCGCATACGGGTCACGCTAAGGGCCGCCGTCACGGCCCGGATGATCCTTAAGGCGGCCTTGAGGAACGCCTCACCGGGCCTTAACCCCCACGCTGAGGTGGGCGTTCCGTCGGGGTAACAAGGGCGATGCGGTGGGGAAACAGCGACGGCGCACGCTCGTGGCATGACCTCGGACCAGCGTGTGGTGGTGATCGGCGGCGGCCTTGCGGGCCTGCGGCTCGCGCAGCGGCTCGGCGCGGGCTCCGGAGCGGACGCCCGGGTGACCGTGCTGGGCGAGGAGCCGCACGTCCCGTACAACCGGGTGCTCCTCGCGGAGGTGCTGGCCGGCCGGTACGCCCCGGAGGTGACCGCCCTGCCGGCGCCGGGCCCCGCCCTGCGCCGGGGGGTCCGGGCGGTCCGCGTGGACCGCGCCGACCGGACCGTCCACTGCGACGACGGCAGCACGGAGCGGTACGACACGCTGGTCCTGGCCACCGGCTCCAATGCCGTCCTGCCACCGCTGCGCGGGCTGTTCGAACCGAAGGGCGGCGACCTCCCCGACGGGGTCCACGCGTTCCGCACGATGGACGACTGCCTGGCCCTCTCGGCGGCCGTGGCCCCCGGGGTGCGGACGGTGGTGATCGGCGGCGGCCTGCTGGGCGTCTCGGCGGCCCGGGCGCTGGCCGAGCGCGGCGCGCAGGTGGTCCTGGCCCAGCAGGCGGAGCGCCTGATGGAACGCCAGCTGGACGCGGAGGCCTCGGCCCTGCTGCACGCACACCTGCGGGACCTCGGCGTGGAGATCCACACGGAGTGCCGGGTCCGCGGCCTCGTCACGCAGCGCCGGGAGCGGGTCCACCGCGAGGTCAGCGGGGTCGAGTTCGCCGACGGCTACCGGCTGGACGCCGACCTCGTGGTGCTGGCCTGCGGAGCACGGCCCCGCACCGGCCTCGCCACGGCCGCCGGACTGCAGGTCCGCACCGGCGTCGTGGTCGACGACCGGCTGCGCACCAGTGACCCCCGCATCCACGCCATCGGCGACTGCGCCGAGCACGACGGCCGGGTGTACGGCCTGGCCGGCCCGGCTCTGGAGCAGGCCGACGCCCTCGCCGACGTCCTGACCGGGTC
Source organism: Streptomyces sp. NPDC058646 (assembly GCF_042716875.1). Taxonomy (NCBI): domain Bacteria; kingdom Bacillati; phylum Actinomycetota; class Actinomycetes; order Kitasatosporales; family Streptomycetaceae; genus Streptomyces; species Streptomyces sp. NPDC058646. The sequence goes on from NZ_JBHXRK010000011.1 coordinate 93,459, forward strand.
CGGGACCCCGTACGGCGGGACCCGCGCCCTGACCCGCCTGACCCTCGGCGGCGCCGGAGACGGCCCCCTCGACCTCGCCGCGTTCGGCGAGACCACCCCGCTTCCCGGCGACGACGTGGTCCGGCTCGCCGACGCCACCCGCCGGACCTACCGGAAGGTCGTCGTCCGCGGCGACCGCCTCGTGGGCGGGGTCCTGCTCGGCGAGCTGTCCACGGTGGGGGCCCTCGCCCGCACCTGGGACGGCGACGCCCGGCTCCCCGACCCCGCCGACCTGTTCCACCTGCTCACCGACGACGGAGGCCACTGACATGACCGAGTCCTTGCCCGCGATCGTGCTCATCGGGCACGGCATGGTCGGCCAGCGCTACCTCGAAGCGCTCGCCGAGCACGGGGCCACCGCCACCCACCGGATCACCGTGCTCTGCGAGGAGCCCCGGCCCGCCTACGACCGCGTCCACCTGACCTCGTACTTCTCCGGGACCAGCGCGGAGGACCTGTCCATGACTCCCCCGGGGTTCATGGAGGAGCACGGCATCTCCCTCCACCTCGGCGACCCGGCCGAGCACATCGACCGGGCCGCGCGGACCGTCACCTCGCGCTCCGGGCAGGTCTTCCCCTACGACGTGCTCGTCCTCGCGACCGGCAGCTACCCCTTCGTGCCGCCCGTCCACGGCAAGGACGCCCCCGGCTGCTTCGTCTACCGCACCATCGAGGACCTCCTCGCCATCGAGGAGTACGCGAAGGAACGCACCACCGGCGCGGTCGTCGGCGGCGGCCTCCTCGGACTCGAAGCCGCGGGAGCCCTCCAGGGCCTCGGCCTCACCACCCGCATCGTCGAGTTCGCCCCGCGCCTGATGCCGGTCCAGGTCGACGAGGGCGGCGGCGCGGCCCTGCTGCGCACCATCGAGTCCATGGGCCTCACCGTCCACACCGGCGTCGGCACCCAGGAGGTGCTGACCGGCGAGGACGGCCGGGTGACGGGCATGCGGCTCTCGGACGGCTCCACCGTCGACACCGACCTCGTCGTCTTCTCCGCGGGCGTCCGTCCCCGCGACCAGCTCGCCCACGGCTGCGGCCTGGACGTCGGCGAGCGCGGCGGCATCCGGGTCGACTCCCGCTGCCGCACCTCCGACCCGCACGTCTACGCCATCGGCGAGTGCGCCCTCGCCTCCGACGGCCGCGTCTACGGACTCGTCGCGCCCGGCTACGAGATGGCCCAGACCGCCGTCGAGGACCTCCTGGGCCGGGAGAAGGAGTTCACCGGAGCCGACCTCTCCACCAAGCTGAAGCTGCTCGGCGTGGACGTGGCCTCCTTCGGCGACGCCCACGGCAGCACCCCGGGCAGCCTGGACGTCGTCTGGTCCGACTCCCGGTCGGGGGTCTACAAGAAGCTCGTCGTCTCCCCCGACGGGGTGCTACTGGGCGGGGTCCTGGTCGGCGACGCGGACACGTACGGCGTGCTGCGCCCGCTCACCGGCAGCGTCCCGCCGGTCGCGCCCGAGCAGCTGGTCCTGCCCGCCGGGCTCGGCGCGCCCGTCGCGCTCGGCCCGTCCGCCCTTCCCGACGACGCGGTGATCTGCTCCTGCCACAACGTCACCAAGAAGGCCATCACCGCCTGCACCACCCTGCCCGAGGTCAAGAAGTGCACCAAGGCGGGCACCGGCTGCGGCAGCTGCCTCAAGGTGATCGGCCAGCTGCTGCCGTCCGCCACCGACAAAGGGCTGTGCGCCTGCTTCCCGCACACCCGCGCCGAGCTCTACGAGATCGTCCGTACCCGCCGCCTGACCTCGTACGGGCAGCTGCTCGACGGCCACGGCCGGCCCGAGGCCCGGGGCGGCGACGGCTGCGAGGTCTGCAAGCCCACCGTCGGCTCCATCATCGCCTCCCTCGCCCCGACCCTGGGCGCGAGCGTCTACGTCCTGGACGGGGAGCAGGCGGCCCTGCAGGACACCAACGACCACTTCCTCGCCAACCTGCAGCGCAACGGCTCGTACTCGGTCGTCCCCCGCATCCCCGGCGGTGAGATCACCCCCGAGAAGCTGATCGTGATCGGCGAGGTGGCCCGCGACTTCGGCCTCTACACGAAGATCACCGGAGGCCAGCGGATCGACCTGTTCGGCGCCAGCGTGGACCAGCTCCCGCGGATCTGGGCCCGGCTCGTCGACGCCGGGTTCGAGTCCGGGCACGCGTACGGGAAGTCCCTGCGGACGGTGAAGTCCTGCGTGGGCCAGACCTGGTGCCGCTACGGGGTCCAGGACAGCGTACGGATGGCCATCGACCTGGAGCTGCGCTACCGCGGCCTGCGCGCCCCCCACAAGCTCAAGTCGGCGGTGTCCGGCTGCGCCCGCGAGTGCGCGGAGGCGCAGAGCAAGGACTTCGGGGTCATCGCGACGGCGAACGGCTGGAACCTGTACGTCGGCGGCAACGGCGGAGCCACCCCCCGCCACGCCGACCTCCTCGCGCAGGACCTGTCGGACGCCGAACTGGTGCGGCTCATCGACCGGTTCCTGATGTTCTACATCCGCACCGCCGACCGGCTGGAGCGGACCTCCACCTGGCTGGACCGGCTGGAGGGCGGCCTGGACCACCTGCGGGACGTGGTCGTGCACGACTCGCTCGGGCTCTGCGCGGAGCTGGAGTCCCTGATGGCCGACCACGTGTCGCACTACCGCGACGAGTGGGCCGAGACGCTCCAGGACCCGGAGCGCCTGCGCCGCTTCGTGTCCTTCGTCAACGCCCCCGGCGCCCCCGACCCGACCGTGAAGTTCGTCCCCGAACGCGATCAGGTCAAGCCCGACCTGGCCGTTCTCACCCTGGAGCCCGTGGGAGGCACCCGATGACCGTCGAACTCGAAGTGCAGGAAGGCTGGCTCACGGTGTGCGAGATGTCCGCCCTGATCCCCGGGCGGGGCGTGGCCGCCCTGCTGCCCGACGGGAGCCAGGCCGCGGTGTTCGCCGACCGGTCGGGGCGTACGTACGCGATCGCCAACCAGGACCCCTTCACCGGTGCGCACGTGCTCTCGCGGGGCCTGCTGGGGTGTGCGCAGGGCCGGCCCTTCGTGGCGTCGCCGCTGCTCAAGCAGCGCTTCGACCTGGAATCGGGGCGCTGCCTGGACGACGAGGAGGTGGCGGTCCGGACCTACCGGGTGCGGACCGCCGCGACCTCGTGAGGGCGGGGCTCAGCCCTGGACCGCCGCCGGGTCCATCCACATGATCTCCCAGGTGTGTCCGTCGAGGTCGTCGAAGGCGCGGCCGTACATGAAGCCGTGGTCCTGGGCCGGCCGGGGCTCGGTGGCTCCGGCCGCGAGGGCCCCCTCGACGCGCTCGTCGACCTCGGCGCGGCTCTCGGCGCTCAGACACAGCAGCACCTCGGAGGTCTTGGTGGCGTCCGCGATCTCCTTGTGGGTGAAGTCCTTGTAGCGGGCCTCGGACAGGAGCATCGCGACGATGGTGTCGCTGATGACCACGGAGGCGCAGTTCTCGTCGCTGAACTGGGCGTTGAAGGAGTAACCGAGCTTGCCCCAGAAGGTCTTGCTGGACTCCAGGTCCTTGACGGGCAGGTTGACGAAGATCATGGTGGCGGACATCTCGGTCCCTCTTCTTCCCTCGTGGTGTGCTGTCGAGGGGTAGACCGGGGGCGCCCGCGGAACTCATCGCTCCCGGCGGAGTTTTCCCCAGGTTTTTTCCGCGGCCCACTGCACCTGTGAAAGGTGCAGGTCAGGCGACCGAGCGCAGCTCCAGCGCGGCCAGCGGGACGAAGCCGACCCGGCCCTCGCCGGCCGTCGGGGCCCCGTCGCCGGCCAGCCGCTTGTGCAGCGCCAGCGCGATCCGCTCGCCCTGCGCCTTGGCCCGCTCGGCGTTCGGCCCGCGGTGCAGGCCGTCGACCGTCGCGTTCCACAGCTGGACCCAGCGTCCGAAGTCCGCGGCGGTCATGGCCCGCGCCGAGTGCAGTGCGGCGTGCGGGGCGAAGGCGTTGCGCCGGTAGTCGGCGCCGCGGAAGAGGGCCCGCTCCCAGAAGTCGGTGATCCGCGGCAGGTGGACCTCCAGGTCCGTGCCCGCGATCTCGGTGAAGAAGGGCCCGATCCGGTGGTCGGCGAAGGCTGCGGTGTAGAAGCGGCGCAGCACGACGTCGAGGTCGGCGCGGCCGCGGATGTCGGCGTCTGCGGCGTAGTGACTCATTCCTCCACCATCCTGCCCCCTGTGGGCCCCTCTCCAGAGCCGGAAGTCCCGAGGTTCGTCACGTCGTGCCGGGGCCCTGAAGTCCGTGCCGGAGGATTGAAATCGAAGCGGTCGCTCGGGCGTAATGAGGAATTGGCGTCACGTCAACTCAGTGCTCCTAGGTTCCTCGACGCGTGCGACCCCCGCGCCCGACCGGGCCCGGGGGCCTTCCTCCTCCAGGAGTGACCGTGGAACGTCGTACCTTCCTGCGCGGTGCCGTCATCGGCTCGTCGGCTGCCGCCTTCGGCGGAACGCTGATGCACGGGGCCGCCTACGCGGCTCCCGCCCAGCCCGGAGCCGGCCCCTACGGGGCCCTCGGCGCGGCGGACGCGAACGGTATCCAGCTGCCCGCCGGCTTCACCAGCCGGGTGATCGCCCGGTCCGGCCAGACCGTCGCCTCCACCTCGTACACGTGGCACAGCGCCCCAGACGGCGGCGCGTGCTTCGCGGACGGCACGGGCTGGATCTACGTGTCGAACTCGGAGATCAACCCCTCCGGCGGTGCGAGCGCGGTGAAGTTCAACTCCGCGGGCACCGTCACCGGCGCCTACCGGATCCTCTCCAACACCCGGCAGAACTGCGCGGGCGGCAAGACCCCCTGGAACACCTGGCTCTCCTGCGAGGAGGTCGACCGCGGCTTCGTCTACGAGGCCGACCCGTACGGGGTCAACGCGTCCGTGCAGCGGCCGGCGATGGGCCGGTTCAAGCACGAGGCGGCTGCCGCCGACCCGGTGCGCCGGGTGATCTACCTGACCGAGGACGAGAGCAGCGGCTGCTTCTACCGGTTCGTCCCGAACACCTGGGGCAACCTCTCCTCGGGCACCCTCCAGGTCCTGAAGGCCTCCACCGCCACCTCGGGCTCCTTCACCTGGGCCGACGTCCCCGACCCGGACGGCTCGCCGACGGCGACCCGCAGCCAGGTCTCCGGATCGAAGAAGTTCAACGGCGGCGAGGGCTGCCACTACGCGAACGACACCGTCTGGTTCACCACCAAGGGCGACAACCGGGTCTGGCAGCTCAACCTCGCGAACAACACGTACGAGCTGGCCTACGACGACTCGCTCGTCCCCGGCGGCGCGGCCCCGCTCACGGGCGTGGACAACGTCACCGGGTCCTCGTACGGCGACCTGTACGTCGCCGAGGACGGCGGCAACATGGAGATCTGCCTGATCACCCCGGACGACGTCGTCGCCCCGTTCCTGCGGATCAACGGCCAGTCCTCCTCGGAGATCTGCGGCCCGGCCTTCTCCCCCGCCGGCAACCGGCTGTACTTCTCCAGCCAGCGCGGCACGAGCGGCAGCTCGACGGGCGGCATCACCTACGAGGTCACCGGGCCCTTCCGGGTGTGACCCGAGGGCCGCGGGGGCGCGGCCCCCGGGACCTCCCCGGGGCCGCGTCCGCGCGGTTTCGTCACGAGGCCACCGCGCCGCCCTTGAGGAGGGCGGCGCCCAGCGGGGTCACGGTGTGCAGCACCGCGTTGCCGTGGCGCAGGGTCGTGACCAGGCCCGCCTCGCGCATCACGCAGGCGTGCTGGCTCGCGGAGGCCAGCGAGACCCCGGCCCGGCGGGCCAGTTCGCTGGTGGTCGCGCCGTCGCCGATGGCCCGCAGCACCACCGAGCGGGTGTGCCCGACCAGTTTGCCCAGGGTGCGCACGCGCTGGTCCTCGGCGGGTCGGGCGGATTCACCGCCGGCCGGTGCGGAGACGAGCTGCGCGGCGGCCGGGTAGACCAGCACCGGCGGCAGTTCCGGGTCGTGCAGGGTCACCGCGGTCCGGCGGCAGAAGAACGAGGGCTGGAGCAGCAGCCCGCGCCCCCTCAGCCGTACGTCCCGGTCCACGGGGTAGTCGCACTCCAGCACCGGGGCCCGCCAGCGCAGCATGGGCGGCAGCGAGGCCAGCAGCTCGTCCGCGCCCCCGTCCAGCAGGGCCCGGCCGCGAGCGGCCCGCTCGGCCTCGATCTGGGCCTGGATGTGCGTCCAGTAGGGCTCCACCGCCGACCGGTGGTAGGCGCGCAGCTCGCCCAGCAGCTTCGGCAGCTGCTTGGTACCCGCGTCCATGAACTCCCGCAGCCGTCGCGGGAGGGCGGCATCGGTGCCCCCGCTCGTGGTGGCGGGCATGCCGAAGGCGGCCCCCAGACGGGCTCCCGCTCCCAGGAGCGCCAGCTCGTGGCGCATCCGCTCCGGGCGGATGCCGCGGAGCGCGTCGAGCCCCACGTCCCACCCGTACTGCCCCTCCACAGGGGTCAGGAAATCCGGGAAATACCCGCGCCCCGGTATGAGCATCCCGAGCACGCGTGTTTCACTATTCAACCTGCTCCGCGTTTCCGTTCGCCATTCACCGAACAACCGGGCGTCACGCCGGTCCCTTAACCGGTGAAAGCTGAGAATCGTTTCCCACAACGCATCGGGACGCCCTGCCATCCGTACGCGTGCCAGGTCCACTCCAGTGAAATGGATACGCAGCACCGAACCCCCACCTGTGCAACCGCAATCCCCCCGCCCCATGAGTATGCATGCCGTCACACGTGGTCACCACGCCCTTTCGGCCACAGTTGAAACCCCTTTCGGCAGGGGCGTGACAACCGAAATCCTGTACTCCGCCGGGCACACTCCGATGCGACCGAAACGCTCCGCGAAGGCCGTGGGGGGCTTTGCGGGGCCTGGCGGTCGGTCGCACGGGAAGCGCCGACGTGCCCGGCGGAATGACAGCAGGCGGTGGACGGGTGGGGATCCGTCCACCGCCTGCTGCCGTAAAGATTTGTTGAACGGGAAAAATAGGCGCGCCCGCCCCCAGGGTGTCAGGGAACCCGGGGGCAGGCGCGGTCTGTGGGGCCCTGTGCGGGCCGGGGGTCAGCGGCTGTCGCTGCCCTTCGCCTCGGCGGCCGCACGGCCGGCCTCCAGGCGCGCCACCGGGATCCGGAAGGGCGAGCAGGAGACGTAGTCGAGGCCGACCTCGTGGAAGAAGTGGACGGACTCGGGGTCGCCGCCGTGCTCGCCGCAGACGCCGAGCTTGAGGTCCGGGCGGGTGGCCCGGCCGGCCAGGACCGCGCTGCGCACGAGGGCGCCCACGCCGTCCTTGTCGATGGTCTCGAACGGGGAGACCCCGAAGATGCCCTTCTCCAGGTACGCGGTGAAGAAGGAGGCCTCCACGTCGTCGCGGGAGAAGCCCCACACCGTCTGGGTCAGGTCGTTCGTCCCGAAGGAGAAGAACTGCGCGGCCTCGGCGATCTGGCCGGCGGTCAGCGCGGCGCGCGGCAGCTCGATCATGGTGCCGATGGAGAGCTTGAGGCTGGTGGCGGTGGCGGCCTCGACCTCGGCGATGACCTGGTCGGCCTCCTCGCGGACGATCTCCAGCTCCTGGACGGTGCCCACGAGCGGGATCATGATCTCGACGCGCGGGTCGCCCTTGGCGTTGGCGCGCTCGGCCGCGGCCTCGGCGATCGCCCGTACCTGCATGGCGAACAGGCCGGGGATGACCAGGCCGAGGCGGACGCCGCGCAGACCCAGCATCGGGTTCTGCTCGTGCAGCTTGTGCACGGCCTGGAGCAGGCGCAGGTCGTTCTCGTTGGCGTCCTTGCGGGACTCGGCGAGGGCGACGCGCACCGACAGCTCGGTGATGTCGGGCAGGAACTCGTGCAGCGGCGGGTCGAGCAGACGGACGGTGACGGGCAGGCCGTCCATCGCCTCGAACAGCTCGGTGAAGTCCTTCTTCTGGAGCGGCAGGAGGGCGCTGAGCGCCGCGTCGCGCTCCTCGTCGGTGTCCGCGAGGATCAGGCGCTCGACCATCTCGCGGCGCTCGCCGAGGAACATGTGCTCGGTGCGGCACAGGCCGATGCCCTGGGCGCCGAAGCGACGGGCGCGCAGCGCGTCCTCGGCGTTGTCGGCGTTGGCACGCACGCGCAGGCGGCGGACGCGGTCGGCGTAGGCCATGATCCGGTGCACGGCGGCGACCAGCTCGTCGGCGTCGTCGGCACCGGCGTGCATGCGGCCCTCGAAGTACTCGACGACCGGGGACGGTACGACGGGTACCTCGCCGAGGTAGACCTTGCCGGTGGAGCCGTCGATGGAGACGACGTCACCCTCCTCGATGACCGTCCCGCCCACCGTCATCCGGCGGCGCTTGGTGTCGACGTCCAGCTCCTCGGCACCGCAGACGCAGGTCTTGCCCATGCCGCGGGCGACGACGGCCGCGTGCGAGGTCTTGCCGCCGCGCGAGGTCAGGATGCCCTCGGAGGCGATCATGCCGTCGAGGTCGTCCGGGTTGGTCTCGCGGCGGATCAGGATGACCTTCTCGCCGGACCGGGACCACTTGACGGCGGTGTACGAGTCGAAGACGGCCTTGCCGACGGCCGCGCCCGGGGAGGCGGCGATGCCGCGGCCGAGCAGCTCGGTCTTCGCGTTCTCGTCGAAGCGCGGGAACATCAGCTGGGCCAGCTGCGCGCCGTTGACGCGCTGCAGGGCCTCGGCCTCGTCGATCAGGCCCTGGTCCACGAGCTGCGTGGCGATGCGGAAGGCGGCGCCGGCGGTGCGCTTGCCGACACGGGTCTGGAGCATCCACAGCTGGCCGCGCTCGATGGTGAACTCGATGTCGCACAGGTCCTTGTAGTGCGTCTCGAGGGTCTCCATGATGGCCATGAGCTGGTCGTACGACTTCTTGTCGATCTGCTCCAGGTCGGCGAGCGGCACGGTGTTGCGGATGCCCGCGACCACGTCCTCGCCCTGCGCGTTCTGCAGGTAGTCGCCGTAGACGCCCTGGTGGCCGCTGGCGGGGTCGCGGGTGAAGGCGACGCCGGTGCCGGAGTCGGGGCCGAGGTTGCCGAAGACCATGGAGCAGATGTTGACCGCGGTGCCGAGGTCGCCGGGGATGCGCTCCTGGCGGCGGTACAGCTTGGCGCGGTCGGTGTTCCAGGAGTTGAAGACCGCCTCGACGGCGAGGTCCATCTGCTCGCGGGCGTCCTGCGGGAACTCGCGGCCGGCCTCCTTCGCCACGATCTTCTTGAAGAGCTTGACCAGCTTCTTCAGGTCGGCGGCGTCGAGGTCGGTGTCGACGGTGACCTTCTTGGCGGCCTTGGCGTCCTCGAGGGCTTCCTCGAAGAGCTCGCCGTCGACGCCGAGGACGGTCTTGCCGAACATCTGGATGAGGCGGCGGTAGGAGTCCCACGCGAAGCGCTCGTCACCGGACTGGGAGGCGAGGCCGGCGACCGACTCGTCGGAGAGGCCGATGTTCAGGACCGTGTCCATCATGCCGGGCATGGAGAACTTGGCTCCGGAACGCACGGAGACCAGCAGCGGGTCGTCCGACTGGCCCAGCTTCTTGCCCATCTTCGCCTCGAGGGCCACCAGGTGGGCGCTGACCTCGTCGCGCAGCGCGGCCGGGGCCGTACCGCTGTCGAGGTAGACCTTGCAGGCCTCGGTCGTGATGGTGAAGCCGGGGGGGACCGGCAGACCCAGGTTGGTCATCTCGGCGAGGTTGGCTCCCTTGCCGCCGAGAAGGTCCTTGAGGTCGCGGTTGCCCTCGGTGAAGTCGTAGACGAGCTTCTGATCTTTGTTTTCCGACACGGGTCTCGACTCCTCGAGGCTCGGTGGCTGCCCTGACGGCCAGGAACATACCCAGATCGAAGGCTTCTGGGTACGTCCACTTGGTCGTCATGCGGCTGTAACCACCCGTGCGCCAGCAGATCGAAAGTAACTCATGGGTAATCAGAAAGTAGGAAGAGCGTTCACAAGCTGAAGGGGGAAGGGGCTGGAGAGGCCTGATTGCGCTCGGATGAGCGATCATCGATACATTTGCGTTCAAGTATTGAACGCACAAAGGGTGGCACCCAGTGCCACCCTTTGAAAGTCTTATCCGTGACTCCAGCGCTCATCTGAGCGAAACCTCGCCCCTGCGTGGCGTATATCACGCGCCACGCAGGGCGATTTGTCAGCCTCCGGAGGTGTCCAGTTCGGCTTCCTCACTGATGCCCGCACAGTCGTACGGGTCCTTCAACCAGCCCTCGGGCAGGACAACTCGGTTGTTTCCGGACGTCCGGCCGCGCGGGCCGTCCGCACTCTCGGGCCAGGCTTGATCCAGATCAAGCTCGCTCAGATGAGCGTCCAGCTCGGCCAGTGACGAAGTGACCGCCAGCTTCTTGCGCATCTCCGAACCCACCGAGAAGCCCTTGAGGTACCAGGCCACGTGCTTACGGAAGTCGATCACCCCGCGCGCCTCGTCGCCGATCCACTCCCCCAGGAGCTGGGCGTGCCGGTGCATGGTCGCCGCGACCTCGCGCAGCGTGGGCTTGTGGAAGTCCTGCGGGCGCCCCTCGAAGGCCGCGACCAGGTCGTTGAACAGCCAGGGCCGCCCCAGGCAGCCGCGGCCGACGACCACCCCGTCGCAGCCCGTCTCGCGGACCATGCGCAGGGCGTCCTCCGCGCACCAGATGTCTCCGTTGCCCAGCACCGGGATCTCGGGCACGTGCTCCTTGAGCCGGGCGATGGCCTCCCAGTCCGCGGTGCCGCCGTAGTGCTGGGCGGTGGTGCGCCCGTGCAGGGCGATGGCGGTGACCCCCTCCTCGACGGCGATCCGGCCGGCGTCCAGGTAGGTGAGGTGCTCGTCGTTGATGCCCTTGCGCATCTTCATCGTCACCGGCAGGTCGCCGGCGCCGGCGACGGCCTCGCGCAGGATCGCGCGCAGCAGGTTCCGCTTGTAGGGGAGGGCCGAGCCGCCGCCCTTGCGGGTCACCTTGGGGACCGGGCAGCCGAAGTTGAGGTCGATGTGGTCGGCGCGGCCCTCTTCCACGATCATGCGGACGGCCTTGCCGACGGTCACGGGGTCGACTCCGTACAGCTGGATCGAGCGGGGCTTCTCGGCCTCGTCGAAGTGGATCAGCTGCATGGTCTTCTCGTTGCGCTCGACCAGGGCGCGGGTCGTGATCATCTCGCTCACGAACAGCCCCTTGCCGCCCGAGAACTCGCGGCAGAGGGTGCGGAACGGGGCATTGGTGATGCCGGCCATGGGCGCGAGCACCACCGGGGGCTGCACGGTGTACGGGCCGATCGCAAGAGGCGGAGGGAGCGTGGTCATTCCTCCATTGTCGCGCACGGCCAGAACGCCGGTTTGGCGTACTCTCCCCGATATGTCCGACTTGAGTCACCGGCGGCGCATGCTCGTCCTGGGGATCTGCTGCACGAGCCTGTTCATCGTCAGCCTCGACAACACCGTCCTGAACGTCGCCCTCCCCTCCATGCGCCGGGACCTGAACGCCTCGGTCGCGGGGATGCAGTGGACGATCGACGCGTACACGCTGGTCCTCGCCTCCCTGCTGATGCTGGCGGGCGCCACGGCCGACCGCATCGGCCGCCGGAAGGTGTTCGTCGCGGGCCTGACCCTCTTCACCCTCGGCTCGCTGCTGTGCTCGCTGACGCCGAGCCTGGAGTGGCTGATCGTCTTCCGGATGATCCAGGCCGTGGGCGGCTCGATGCTCAACCCGGTCGCCATGTCGATCATCACCAACACCTTCACCGAGCCCGCGCAGCGCGCCCGGGCCATCGGCATCTGGGGCGCCGTGGCGGGCATCTCCATGGCTGCGGGCCCGCTGATCGGCGGCGTACTGGTGGACACGGTGGGCTGGCGGTCCATCTTCTGGGTGAACCTGCCGGTCGGACTCGTGGCCCTGGTGCTGACCCTGCGCTACGTTCCGGAGTCGCGGGCCGCCCGCGCCCGCCGGCCGGACCCCGTCGGACAGCTCCTGGTCATGACCCTGCTCGGCACGGTCACGTACGCGATCATCGAGGCACCGGCCGAGGGCTGGGGCTCCCCGGTGATCACCGGCTGTGCCGTACTGGCCGTGGCCTCGCTGGTGGGGCTGCTGCTCTACGAGCCCCGGCGGGCGGATCCGCTGATCGACCCGCGGTTCTTCCGCAGCGTCCCCTTCAGCGGGGCGACGGTGATCGCGGTGAGCGCCTTCGCGGGACTCTCCGGGGTGCTCTTCCTCAACACCCTGTACCTCCAGGACGTACGGGGGCTCAGCGCCCTGGACGCCGGGCTCTACCTGCTGCCGATGGCCGCCCTGACCTTCCTCTGCGCGCCGCTCGCGGGGCGGCTGGTCGGCACCCGGGGGCCCCGGCTGCCCCTGCTGATCGCGGGCGTGACGATGGCCGTGAGCGGACTGCTCTTCGCGGTCTTCTCCGCCGAGACCTCCACTCCCCTCCTCTTCGTCGGATACGTGCTCTTCGGCATCGGCTTCGGCATGGTGAACGCGCCGATCACCAATACGGCGGTCTCCGGCATGCCCCGCTCGCAGGCGGGCGTCGCCGCCGCGATCGCCTCCACCAGCCGGCAGACCGGTGGCGCGCTGGGCGTCGCGATCGCCGGAGCCGTCCTGTCGGCCGGGCTGGCGGGCGGCGCGGAGTTCACCGCGGCGGCCCGTCCGGCCTGGTGGTTCATCACACTGTGCGGGCTGCTCGTCCTGGTGGTCGGCGCGGCGAGCAGTGGCCGCTGGGCCATGGCGACGGCCGAACGGACGGCCCGCGCCCTCGAGGGCGCTGCCGGGCCGGAACACGACAGGGCCGCCTCACGCTGACGAGTGACAGATATTGAAATCTGTCACTCGTCATGCCATTCTGGAGTCATGACCAGGAACGAGAACCAGAACGAGAACGAGAACGTCCGGGGCACGACCGCGACCGCGACCGCTACTCCCGCTGCCACTGCCTCGCGCGGCGCGGCTGCCCACCGCTCCCTCGGCACCACCGGGCCTTGCGTCTTCCCGCTCGGTCTCGGTTGCATGGGCATGTCCGCCCTCTACGGGGAGGCCGACCGGGCCGAATCCCTCGCGACCATCCACGCCGCCCTCGACGCCGGGGTCACCCTGCTCGACACGGGCGACTTCTACGGCATGGGCCACAACGAGCTGCTGATCAACGAAGCCCTGCGCACCGCGCCCGCCGCGGCCCGCGACCAGGCGCTGACGAGCGTGAAGTTCGGCGCGCTGCGCACGGTCGAGGGCGGATTCGCCGGCTACGACGGCCGGCCCGAGGCCGTCAGGAACTTCCTGGCCTACTCGCTCCAGCGGCTCGGCCGGGACCACATCGACATCTACCGGATCGCCCGGGTGGACCTGGACGTGCCGATCGAGGAGACGATCGGTGCGATCGCCGAGGCCGTCGAAGCCGGGCACGTCCGGCACATCGGCCTCTCCGAGGTCGGCGCGGACACCATGCGCCGCGCGGCCGCGGTGGCCCCGATCTCGGACCTCCAGATCGAGTACTCGCTGATCTCCCGCGGCATCGAGCAGGAGATCCTGGCGACCGCCCGTGAGCTGGGCATAGGCGTGACGGCGTACGGCGTGCTGTCCCGGGGGCTGATCAGCGGCCACTTCACCCGGGACCGCACGCTGGCCCCGGGCGACTTCCGCGGCATGAGCCCCCGCTTCCAGGGCGAGAACCTGCACCGCAACCTCGATCTGGTGGACGCCCTGCGCAAGATCGCGGAGGCCAGGGGCGCGAGCGTGGCCCAGACCGCCATCGCCTGGGTGCTCGCGCAGGGGCCGCGGCACGGCGTCGACATCGTGCCTCTGGTGGGCGCCCGCCGCCGCGACCGGCTGGACGAGGCACTGGGTGCCATCGACATAGCGCTCGACGCCGCCGATCTGGCCGCCATCGAGGAGGCCGTCCCGGTGGGCGCTGCGGCAGGCGAGCGGTACCCGGCCGCGCAGATGGCCCACCTCGACAGCGAGCACTGAGCTGGCGGTACGGTCGTACCCATGCCTCCCGCAGCTGCCGAGCCCCTGACGTCCGAGCGCATCCTCGAGACCACCGAGGAAGTGCTGCGCCGCTTCGGCCCCGCCAAGGCGACCGTAGTGGACGTGGCGCGCGCGCTGGGCGTCAGCCACGGCAGCGTCTACCGGCACTTCCCGTCGAAGGCGGCGCTGCGCGAGGCCGTCACGGACCGGTGGCTCGCCAAGAGCGTCGTGATGCTGGAGGAGATCGCCTCGGCCCCTTCGGCGAGTGCCCCGTCGAAGCTGGAGGCGTGGCTGGAGGCCCTCTTCCAGGCCAAGCGCCACAAGGCGGGGGACGACCCGGAGCTGTTCGCCACCTACACGGTGCTGCTCGCCGAGAACAGCGACGTGGTGGACGCCCACCTCACCGAGCTGATCGCCCAGCTGTCGCGGATCATCGCCGAGGGGGTCGCGGCGGGCACGCTGGCCGCCGAGGACGTGCCGGCCGCCGCCCGTGCGGTGTTCGACGCCACGGGTCGCTTCCACGACCCGCAGTACGCGGCCGACTGGCACTCGCCCACGATCATCACGGAGTTCGAGGCGGTCACCTCCCTCGTGGTCCGGGGCCTGCGCGCCTGACGCGCGGTCCGGGAGCACCGGCGGCCGTCCCCGACGGGCGGTGGTTCCCGCCCCGAGGGCGCGCCCTGGGGCGGGCCGGACGCACCGGTGGCCCGGTGCGCGGGGCGCGCACCGGGCCACCGGTCGTTGCGCCGGGGCAGGACCCCGGCGGCGGAAGCTGCTAGCAGCCGAGCAGGCGGCTGCCGAGGTAGCTCTGGATCTGGTCCAGGGAGACGCGCTCCTGCTTCATGGTGTCGCGCTCGCGCACCGTCACCGCGTTGTCGTCCAGGGTGTCGAAGTCGACGGTGACGCAGAACGGCGTACCGATCTCGTCCTGGCGGCGGTAGCGGCGGCCGATGGCGCCCGCGTCGTCGAACTCGATGTTCCAGAACTTGCGCAGGTCGGCGGCGAGGCCCTTGGCCTTCGGCGAGAGCTGCGCGTTGCGGGACAGCGGCAGTACGGCGACCTTGACCGGGGCCAGGCGCGGGTCGAGGCGCATCACGGTGCGCTTCTCCATGACGCCCTTGGCGTTGGGGGCCTCGTCCTCGACGTACGCGTCGAGCATGAAGGCGAGCATGGCGCGGTTGACGCCGGCCGCCGGCTCGATGACGTACGGGGTGTAGCGCTCCTTGGACTCCTGGTCGAAGTACACCAGGTCCTGGCCGGAAGCGGCGGAGTGGGCCTTGAGGTCGAAGTCGGTGCGGTTGGCGACGCCCTCGAGCTCGGAGAACTCGTTACCACCGAAGTTGAAGCGGTACTCGATGTCGGCGGTGCGCTTCGAGTAGTGGGACAGCTTCTCCTTCGGGTGCTCGTACCAGCGGATGTTCTCCTCGCGGATGCCGAGGTCGCGGTACCAGTTCCACCGCTCGGCCATCCAGTACTCCTGCCACTGCTCGTCCTCGCCCGGCTTGACGAAGAACTCCATCTCCATCTGCTCGAACTCGCGGGTGCGGAAGATGAAGTTGCCCGGAGTGATCTCGTTCCGGAAGGACTTGCCCATCTGCGCGATGCCGAACGGGGGCTTCTTGCGCGAAGTGGTCTGCACGTGGGCGAAGTTGGTGAAGATGCCCTGGGCGGTCTCGGGGCGCAGGAACGCCTTGGAGCCGGTGTCCTGGGTCGGCCCGAGGTGCGTCTCCAGCATGCCGGAGAACTGCTTGGGCTCGGTGAACTGGCCCTTCACACCGCAGTTGGGGCAGTTGATGTCGGCCAGACCATTGGCGGGCACACGGCCGTGCTTGGCCTCGTACGCCTCTTCCAGGTGGTCGGCACGGTGACGCTTGTGACAGGAGGTGCACTCGGTGAGCGGGTCCGAGAAGGTCGCGACGTGGCCGGAGGCCACCCAGACCTCGGGGGCCAGGATCACGGACGAGTCGAGGCCGACGATGTCCTCACGTCCGGTGACCATCGCCTTCCACCACTGGCGCTTGATGTTCTCCTTGAGCTCGACACCGAGCGGACCGTAGTCCCAGGCGGCCTTGGAGCCGCCGTAGATGTCACTGCACGGGAAAACGAAGCCACGGCGCTTGCTCAGGCTGACGATGGTTTCGATCTTGTCGGCGGCCACGGTGCTCTCTTCATTACGAGGACGAACGGCGAAGCCTTTAGGTTACCGGCGCCCGCACCCCCCCTTTCAAATCGGTTCCCCTTCTGCGGCCCGGGCCCGGGCCGTCCACCAGGGTTTTTGACAACCGTTTCCATTTTTGATGAAAATGGATGTCATGAACGTACGACGCCTCATACCCACCGCCGCCCTCGCCGGAGCCGTCGCCCTCGGCGCCACGGCCCTCACCGCCTGCTCCGGAGCCACTGCCACCGGTGGCACGGACGGCAAGCTCGACGTGACGGCGTCGTTCTACCCCATGCAGTTCCTCGCCGAGAAGATCGGCGGGGACCACGTGAAGGTCACCACCCTGACCAAGCCGGGCGTGGAGCCGCACGACCTGGAGATCACCGCGAAGCAGACCGCCCGGCTGGCCGAGGCCGACGTGATCCTCTATCTCAAGACCCTGCAGCCCGCCGTCGACAAGGCCGTCGCCCAGTCCGGGGTGAAGAACGTCGTGGACGCCGCCACCCTCACCTCGGCCGAGGTGCACGGCGCCGCCCACGGCGAAGAGGGCCACGAGCACACCGAGGGCGACGAGCACGCCACGGACGACGGACACGCAGCGGACGACGGCCACGGCCACGGCGCGGGCGGCCAGGACCCGCACGTCTGGCTCGACCCCGCCAAGTACGCGGAGATCGCCCAGGGCGTCGGCAAGGCCTTCGAGAAGGCCGACCCCGAGCACGCGGCCGACTACAAGAAGAACGCCGATCAGCTGGTCGGCCTCCTGAACGGGCTCGACACGGAGTTCAAGGAAGGCCTGAAGGACACCGGCACCAAGACCTTCATCACCACCCACGCCGCCTTCGGCCACCTCGCCGGGCGCTACGGCCTGGAGCAGGAGGGCATCGCGGGCGTCGACCCCGAGTCCGAGCCGAGCCCGGCCCGGATGAAGGAGCTCCAGGAGGTCGCGAAGAAGGACAATGTCTCCACCGTGTTCTTCGAGACCCTGGCCAGCGACAAGACGGCGAAGACCCTCGCGGCGGACACCGGCCTGAAGACCGACGTCCTCGACCCGCTCGAGGGAATCACCGACACGTCCCAGGGCGCTGACTACTTCGAGGTCATGCGGTCGAACCTGAAGAACCTGCAGAAGGCGCTCGGAGCGAAGTGATGACAGCAGCAGCAACGGAGGCGCGAGCCATGGTGCAGTCCATGCCCCGGCAGTCAGGGGACCAGACCGTCATATCCCTGCGCGGGGCCACGGCCTCGCTCGGCTCGCGCCCCGTGCTGCGCGGGGTCGACCTCACCGTCCACCGCGGTGAGGTCGTCGCCCTTCTCGGAGCCAACGGTTCCGGCAAGTCCACCGCCGTCCGCGCCGTCGTCGGCCAGGTGCCGCTCACCGCGGGCTCCCTGTCCCTCTTCGGCACGGACTTCAAGCGCTTCCGGGAATGGTCGCGCATCGGGTACGTCCCGCAGCGCACCACCGCCGCCAGCGGCGTCCCCGCCACCGTCCGCGAGGTCGTCTCCTCCGGCCGGCTGGCCCGCACCCGCTTCGGCCTCCTGCGCAAGGCCGACAAGGCGGCCGTCGCACGCGCCCTGGACCTCGTCGACATGGACACCCACGCCGACGTCTCCGTCAGCGCCCTCTCCGGCGGCCAGCACCAGCGCGTCCTCATCGCCCGGGCCCTCGCCGTCGAGCCCGAGCTGCTGATCATGGACGAGCCGATGGCCGGCGTGGACCTCGGCAACCAGGAGGTCCTCGCGAACGCCCTGCGGGAACAGGTCGCCGCCGGTTCCACCGTCCTGCTCGTCCTGCACGAGCTGGGTCCCCTGGAGCCCCTGATCGACCGGGCCGTCGTCCTGCGCGACGGCTGCGTCGTGCACGACGGCCCGCCCCCGGAGGCCGTCGGCCAGCACGCCCTGCCGGGCCACGACCACGTACACCCCCACGCGGCGCAGGACGCCGAGCCCCTGCGGACGGGACTGCTGAGCTGATGGACCTCCTCGACTCCCCCTTCATGGTGCGGGCCCTGATCGCCGCCGCGCTGGTGGGCATCACCGCGCCCGCGATCGGCACGTACCTCGTCCAGCGCCGCCAGGCCGTCATGGGCGACGGCCTCGGGCACGTCGCCATGACCGGTGTGGCGCTCGGCTTCGTCCTCAACACCAGCCCGGTGTGGATGGCCACCCTGGTCACGGTCATCGGCGCGGTCGGCATGGAGCTGATCCGCTCCCGCGGCAAGACCAGCGGGGACGTCGCGCTCGCCATGCTGTTCTACGGCGGCCTGGCGGGCGGCGTCATGATCATCAGCCTGGGCGGGGGCTCCACCGCGCGGCTGCTCGGCGCCATGTTCGGCTCGATCACGGCGGTCTCCTCCGCGGACGTCGTCGCCGTGGTGATCCTCGCCGCGCTCGTCCTCGCCATCACCATCGGCCTGCGCAGGCAGCTCTTCGCCGTCTGCCAGGACGAGGAGTTCGCCCGGGTCACCGGCCTGCCCGTGCGGCTGCTGAACCTGCTGATCGCCGTGACCGCCGCCGTCACCGTCACCGTCGCCATGCGCATCGTGGGCCTGCTGCTGGTCAGCGCCATGATGGTGATCCCGGTCGCGGCCGCCCAGCGGGTCACCCGCGGGTTCACCGCGACGCTGTCGCTGTCGATGGTGATCGCCCTCGTGGTCTCGTTGACCGGCACGGCCACCACCTACTACGTCGAGGCGCCCTCCGGCCCGACCATCGTGCTGTTCGCCATCGGCGTCTTCATGGTGATGACCGCCGTGTCGGCTCCGCTGGCCCGGCGCCGGGCGAAGGCCGCGAGGGCGGCCGAAGAGGTCTGCACGCGAGACGATGTGAAGGTATAGAGCGGCCGGCCGCCTGGCACAATGGGCCGAGGCCGATACGAGGAGGAACCGGTGGCGACTGCGCCTGGCGAGATGAATACCGCGCCAGTACGAGGGCGATCCACCCGGCAGCGGGCAGCCGTGGCGGCGGCGCTGGACGAGGTGGACGAGTTCCGCAGCGCCCAGGAACTCCACGACATGCTCCGCCACCGCGGCGATTCCGTGGGCCTGACCACCGTGTACCGCACCCTCCAGTCCCTCGCGGACGCGGGCGAGGTCGACGTGCTGCGCACCAGCGACGGGGAGTCCGTCTACCGCCGCTGCTCCACCGAGGACCACCACCACCACCTGGTCTGCCGCAAGTGCGGCAAGGCGGTCGAGGTGGAGGGCCCGGCGGTGGAGAAGTGGGCGGAGTCCATCGCGGCCGAGCACGGCTACGTGAACGTGGCCCACACGGTGGAGATCTTCGGCACCTGCGCGGACTGCGCGGCAGCCGCCGCTCCCGCCGCCGGCTAGGACCGCTTCAGGTTCCCGTCGAGGACGCCCGGCAGTCACCTGCCGCGTGCGGTACCCCCGGTAGGCCCGGGCCCGGACGCGGTGGCCGAGAGCACGAACACCCGGCTGGGCACGGCAGCCGCGAGGAGCCCCGCCGTGACGGGCGCCACCCCGCCGTCCAGCGCCATGGGCACCGCGGCGGGCACAGGGGCCGGGCAGGCGCATGAACCGACGCCGCCTCGCGTACCCGCCGGTACAGCGGATCCCCGCCCGTGGTGTCCACGGACGGGGATCCCGGGCGCGGGTTTCAGCCGGCCGCGCCGGGGGCCTCGGGCTGGTTCGGGACCGCGCCGCCGAAGCGGCGGTCGCGCTGGGCGTACTCCAGGCAGGCGCGCCACAGGTCGCGGCGGTCGAAGTCGGGCCACAGCACGTCCTGGTAGACCATCTCGGCGTACGCGCTCTGCCAGAGCAGGTAGTTGGAGGTGCGCTGCTCGCCGCTCGGGCGCAGGAACAGGTCCACGTCCGGCATGTCCGGGTAGTACATGTACTTGGCGAAGGTCTTCTCGTTGACCTTCGACGGGTCCAGCCGGCCCGCCGCCACGTCCCGTGCGATGGCCTGCGCCGCGTCCGCGATCTCCGCGCGGCCGCCGTAGTTCACGCAGAAGTACAGGGTCATGGCGTCGTTGCCGACGGTCTGCTCCTGCGCGACCTGGAGCTCCTGGACGACCGACTTCCACATCTTGGGCATGCGGCCGACCCAGCGGATGCGGATGCCCAGCTCGTTCATCTCGTCGCGGCGGCGCCGGATGACGTCGCGGTTGAAGTTCATCAGGAAGCGGACCTCGTCGGGCGAGCGCTTCCAGTTCTCCGTCGAGAAGGCGTACAGGGAGAGGTTCTTGACGCCCATCTCCAGGCACCCCTTGAGCACGTCCAGTACGACGCCCTCGCCGACCTTGTGGCCCTCGGTGCGGGGCAGGCCGCGCTCCTTGGCCCAGCGGCCGTTGCCGTCCATGACGATGGCCACGTGGTTCGGGACCAGCTCGCCGGGGATCTTCGGCGGACGCTCACCGGACGGGTGCGGCTCGGGAACCTTGTACTCCCGTCGGGAGCGTCCCAGAATCCCGCGTCGTGCCATGTGCCCAGCTCCTATTTCTCGACGTAACGCAGGGAGCGTAGCCCGCGCTCCAGATGCCAGTGCAAATAGGCGGAGACCAGCCCGCTGCCCTCCCGCACGTGACGCGCCTCGCAAGCGTCGGCATGCCCCCAGTCGCCCGTCAGCAGCGCGCTGAGCAGGGCGATGGCCTCCGACGAGGGTACGACGCTGCCGGGCACCCGGCAGTCCCCGCATACGACTCCGCCCGCGGCGACGGAGAAGTGCCTGTTGGGGCCGTGGATCCCGCACTTCGCGCAGTCCTCGAAGCTGGGGGCGTAGCCGTTGACGGCGAGGGAGCGCAGCAGGAAGGCGTCGAGGATCAGGTGCGGCTCGTGCTCGCCCCGGGAGAGGGTGCGCAGGGCGCCGACGAGCAGCAGGTACTGCTGTACGGAGGGCTCGCCCTCGTTCTCGGTGAACCGCTCGGCGGTCTCCAGCATGGCGGTGCCGGCGGTGTAGCGGGCGTAGTCGGTGACGATGCCGTTGCCGTAGGGGGCGATGATCTCGGTCTGGGTGCAGAGCGGGAGACTGCGGCCGATCAGTTCGCTGCCGCGCGCGAAGAACTGCACGTCGGCATGGGAGAAAGGTTCCAGCCGGGCCCCGAACTTGGACTTCGTGCGCCGCACGCCGCGGGCTACGGCCCGGACCCGGCCGTGGCCCCGGGTCAGCAGCGTGATGATGCGGTCCGCCTCACCCAGCTTCTGGGTGCGCAGCACGATGCCGTCGTCGCGGAACAGACTCATGCGCCCATTGTCACCCGCCCGGGGGTGGTTCCGGGGACAGCGCCCGACCCTCGCAGGGACGCGGGGTCCGTACGAGGGTCAGGCACCCCTTGGGGGGATCAGGGGGCGGAGGTACCCGTACCGTCCGCCTTCCCGGACGCGGCCTTCCCGGAGCCGGCCGGCTCCTCGGACGCGGCCGTGCCGGGCCCGGCCACGGGGGCCGCCGCCTGGGCGGGGACCGTCGCGGAGACGGCCTCGGCGGCGGCTTCCGACACCGTCCCGGGGACCGGCTCCGGGACCGCCTCGGCGGTGGGCTCCGCAGGCCGGGCTCCCGCCGTGGCGGGGGCGGCGCCGTGCGCGTCGTCCTTCGCAGGGCCGTTGAAGATCAGGTTGAGGACGACGGCCGCCGTGGCGCCGAGGGTGACACCGCTGTTGAGCAGCGAGGACAGGTCCGGGTCCATGTGCTTGGAGAAGAAGACCGGGACGGTGGCCGGCAACAGGGCGAAGGCGAGGGAGACGCCGACGATCAGCGCGTTCTTCTCCTCCTTGAGGTCCACCTTGCCCAGGGTCTGGATGCCGGCCAGGGCGACCATGGCGAACATGACGGTCGCGGCGCCGCCGAGGACCCCGTGCGGGACGGCGGCGACGATCGCGGCGGCCTTGGGCAGCAGACCCAGGATGATCATGAAGACGCCGGCGGCGACGACCACGAACCGGCTCTTGACCTTCGTCATCCGCACCAGGCCGACGTTCTCGGCGAAGGCGACGTACGGGAAGGAGTTGAGGACGCCGCCGAGGGCGGTCGCGGCTCCGTCGGCGCGCAGGGCGCGGGCGACGGTCTCGCTGTCGATGTCCTTCTCGACGATCTCGCCGACGGCGTAGGTGTCACCGGTCGTCTCGACCATCGTGATCAGCATGACGATGAGCATCAGGACGATGGGGAACCACTCGAACTTCGGGACTCCGAAGTGGAAGGGGGTGGTGACGCCGATCCAGTCCGACGAGCCGACGTCGCCGAACTTCGCGTCTCCCAGGAGGAAGGCCACCGCGGTGCCGGCGACCAGGCCGAGGAGGATCGAGATGCTGGAGAGGAACGGCTTGCCGATCTTCATCAGGACCAGGATGAACAGCATCGTGCCGCCGGCGTAGGCGAAGTGCTCGGGGGCGCCGAAGTCGGGGCTGCCCAGGCCGCCCGCGGCGTCGTTGAGGCCGACGGGGATGAGGACGATGCCGAGGACGGTGATCACCGTGCCGGTGACGACCGGCGGGAAGAGCCGCATGACGGCCCGGAACGCCTTGGCGGGCAGCCAGGCGAAGGCGAAGGTCGCGATGCCGGCGGTGATGACCGCGCCGTAGATGACCAGCAGCGCGGCGGTCCCGCCGCCCGCGCCGAGGCCGATGGCGATCATCGGCGAGACGGCGGTGAAGGTCACGCCCTGGATCAGGGGCAGGCGCGCACCGATCCGGCCGATTCCGAAGGCCTGGATGATCGAGGCGATACCGCAGGTGAAGAGGTCCGCGTTGATCAGGTAGACCAGCTGCTCAGGGCTCAGTCCGAGGGCGTTGCCGACGATGATCGGGACGATCACCGCGCCGGCGTAGAACGCGAGGACGTGCTGGAAGCCGTAGAGCGCGAGCTTGGGGAGGGGGAGCACCTCGTCGACCGGGTGGGTGCTCTGCTTTCCGTTGCCGGAAAGCCGGGCGGCGACACGTGCCATCTCTGCCTGGCCCTTCAAAGAGGTAGGTAAAGGAGAGGAGTTCTGGTGCCCTGGTCGAAGTGGGTCGCTAACCCGTTGATCCGCCAGGGTGGTCCGTGAGTGCACGGGAAGCGAAGCCCCGGTGTGTTACGGGCGTCGTCTCGTCGTGTGACCGGAATTGAACGCCTGTGGGAGGTCTCACAGATATCGTCGACTTCTACAAATTGTTGACGTTGGACGATCTTCGATCTGTGGGTTCCTCCACTGGTGGAGGTCGCGGCACAGGGGTAAGGGAGCGGCGCCCCGAGGCCCGGATTCCGCCCGCGCAGTTGCGAAGCCGCACGCCAACTCCCCACGGCACGGCCGGTCGTGTGCTTCCTGGGCGCAAATACGCAGGCGTCGCTCCGGCCGTCCGAGGCGTGGGACGCGCCCTGCCCGGAACCGGCACCCCCGGCGCCCGCACCGCCACCGGAGGGTCCGAAAGCGGTCGCGCGAGGCCGGATCGTTACCCTTGGCAGGCTCGTTTCGGACGCTTCCGCAGGGCCGTGGCCCGCAAACGGAGGCGGGACGGGGCCCCGCACCCGGACAGGGGTGAGGCCCGGCGGGATCCCGCCGGGCCTCACCCCTGTCCTGGACGGTCCCTATGCCGTCCGTCGCCGGCAGCCGCCGGACGCCGCCGCCGGGCGCTCAGGGCGCGCGGACCGCCGACAGCAGCCGGGCCACCTCGTCCGTGCCCATCCGCAGCGCCGCGCCCACCGTGGCCAGGACCTCGCGCTCGGCCGGGGTGTACGGGCCGTCCGCCAGCGCGATCCGGGCGCCCTGCAACAGGATCGATTCGCGGCCCGGGCCGGCCAGGTGCGGTGCCAGCGGCTCCAGGGCCTCGTGGAGTTCTATCGACAGGGCCGCCCCGCAGCACTCGGGGACGTCGTACAGGCCGAGCCGGCCCTCCTCGGTGGACAGCGCCTCCACGAGGGACTCCAGCTGCTCCTCGGTGCAGTCCTGGAAGCCTGCGGCCCGTACGGCGCACACGGCGGCCTCCAGGGCCCCGGAGGAGGCCGTCCCGCCCGCGGCGAGCACGGCCAGGGTCACGGTGTGCACGGCGTCGCGCAGCAGCGCCGTGAAGCGGGTCGTGGTGAGGTGGTCGAGGACCTCGGTGCCGAACCGCTCCCGGCACCCCTGGCACTCGACGACGGGCCCGGCCTCCCCGCGCGGCACCAGCGGCACGCCGAGGACGGTGAACCGGCGGCGCCCGGTCCGCCTTCGGTAGTTGCGGTCCCCACCGCAGGCGGGGCAGAAGAACTCCCCGTCACCCACGGTGCTCCAGGTGGTACGGGTGCCCCAGACCGTGAGCTTCCGGCCGTCCCCACCCCGAACTGGCAGCACGTCGCACCTCCGTAACCGTCCGGCAGCATCGCCGGGTTGGCGTGATGTTAGCCACATCGGTGAGGATGCGTCAGTCGTGTGACAAGACAACCTCTGCCACGACCCGGACTTGGCCGGTCTGCGCCCCCGCCCCGGCCCCGGCCTCCGGCGCCCTGACGGGGGTCGACGGCCGGTACCCGGCCCGCTGGGCACCCGCCCGGGGGAACGGCGCGGCCCGTCCCTCCGCGCGGAGGGACGGGCCGCGGCCGGGTGGGTCAGCGGCCCGCGCGGTTGACGGCGGAGATGACCGCCTTCAGGGAGGCGCGGGTGGTGTTCGCGTCGATGCCGATGCCCCACAGGACACGGCCGTCGATCGCGCACTCGATGTACGAGGCGGCCACGGCTGAGGCGCCCTCGCTCATCGTGTGCTCGGTGTAGTCCAGCAGGCGGGCGTCGACGCCGATGCCGGCCAGCGCGTCGAAGAAGGCGGAGATCGGACCGTTGCCGGTGCCGCTCAGCACGGCCTCCACGCCGTCGACGACCGCCTCGACGGTCAGCGTGTCCGTGCCGTCCTTGTCGGTGGCCGTCGAACCGGAGCGCAGCTGGATGCGGCCCCACGGGTTCTCGGGGTTGGGCAGGTACTCGTCGGCGAAGGCGTCCCAGATCGCCTGCGGCGTGACCTCGCCGCCCTCGGCGTCGGTCTTGGCCTGGATGATGCGGGAGAACTCGATCTGCATGCGGCGCGGCAGGTCCAGCTTGTGGTCGTTCTTCAGGACGTACGCGATGCCGCCCTTGCCGGACTGCGAGTTGACGCGGATGACGGCCTCGTAGGAGCGGCCCACGTCCTTCGGGTCGATGGGCAGGTACGGCACCGCCCACTCGATCTCGTCGACGGTCTTGCCCTGGGCGGCCGCGTCGGCCTCCATGGCGTCGAAGCCCTTCTTGATGGCGTCCTGGTGGGAGCCGGAGAAGGCGGTGTAGACCAGGT
The DNA here is from genome assembly GCF_042716875.1 of Streptomyces sp. NPDC058646. Classification (NCBI taxonomy): domain Bacteria; kingdom Bacillati; phylum Actinomycetota; class Actinomycetes; order Kitasatosporales; family Streptomycetaceae; genus Streptomyces; species Streptomyces sp. NPDC058646. The sequence goes on from NZ_JBHXRK010000011.1 coordinate 118,789, forward strand.
CGCCCGCGTAGGGGTGGCGCGGGTGGACCTCCATCTGGTTGCAGTACTCGCTGGTGCGGCGGATCTCGTCGATCTGCGAGAAGTCGATCTGCGGGTCGATGCCCTGGGAGAACAGGTTCATGCCCAGGGTGATCAGGTCGACGTTGCCGGTGCGCTCGCCCTGGCCGAACAGACAGCCCTCGATGCGGTCGGCGCCGGCCATCAGGGCCAGCTCGGCGGCGGCGACGGCGGTGCCGCGGTCGTTGTGCGGGTGGACGGAGATGCAGACGTGCTCGCGGCGGGTCAGGTTGCGGGCCATCCACTCGAAGCGGTCCGCGTGGGTGGACGGCGTCGAGCGCTCCACGGTCGCGGGCAGGTTCAGGATGATCTCGCGGCCTTCGGCGGGCTGCCAGACGTCGCAGACGGCCTCGCAGACCTCCAGGGCGAAGTCCAGCTCGGTGTCGGTGAAGATCTCCGGGCTGTACTGGTAGCCGAAGGTGGTCTCGGGACCCAGCAGCTTCTCGGCGTACTCCATGACCAGGCGGGTGCCGTCGACGGCGATCTGCTTGATCTGCTCCTTGGAGCCGCGGAAGACGACCCGGCGGAAGGTCGGGGCGGTCGCGTTGTACAGGTGGACCGTGGCGTTCCTGGCGCCGACCAGGGACTCCACGGTCCGCTCGATCAGGTCCTCGCGCGCCTGGGTCAGTACGGAGATGGTGACGTCGTCCGGGATCGCGCCCTCTTCGATGATGGAGCGCACGAAGGCGAAGTCGGTCTCGCCGGAGGACGGGAAGCCGACCTCGATCTCCTTGTAGCCCATGCGCACCAGCAGGTCGAACATCTCGCGCTTGCGGGCGGGGGTCATCGGGTCGATCAGCGACTGGTTGCCGTCGCGCAGGTCGGTGGAGAGCCAGCGGGGGGCCCTGGTGACGCGGGCGTCCGGCCAGGTGCGGTCCGGGATCTCCACCTGCTCGTATGAGCCGTACTTGTGGATCGGCATCCCGGAGGGCTTCTGGGCGTGGGTCGCGTTGGTGATGGGCGTGGGGCGACCGACAAAAGACTGCTGGCTCATGACGTTGGGCTCCTCGCGTGTCCGCGTGTAGTTCGCTGGGACGGCCGACGGCGGTCGTATGAACCGCAACACCGAACTCCGCGGGGAGGGGGCCGGCCTACGACTACAGACCCTCGCCGCGGCAGCTAAGGAGAAGCAGCCCGAAACGCATGATGGGCCGAGCCTAGCCGAGCCGCGCGGTGACGCGAGGACCTGTTTCAGTATGCAAGACCCGGGGGCCCGATTTGTACCTCATGTGAGTCAAGCCTCGTTTACTCCGCCGATGTCCGTTCATTTCGTCAACTCGGCCGCGCCGCATTCAGACGAGCGAATGAATCATGGTCGCAGCTAGTGACAGTACGGTGACCCGCTGCCACATTTCGGCTCATGGATGCCTCCCCCACCCCCCGCCACCCCGTCTTCTGCACGGTCGTGCCGCCGCACCTCCTCGAGAGGATCGCCCGGTCCCAGGACTCCCGGCGCGCCGATCTCGCGCAGCGCACCCTGGAGCGCGACGCCGCGCTGCGCACCCGGCGCCGGATGACCACCGTCCGGGGCGTCGCCTCCGCCCTGGGCGCGCCCGTCTCCGACGAGCCGGACCGCACGGTCCACGACGCCGGGCACGGCACGCGGCTGCCGGGCAGGAAGGTGCGCGGGGAGGGCGATCCGGCGAGCCAGGACGCCAGTGTCAACCGCGCGTACGCGGGGCTCGGCGCCACCTTCGAGCTGTTCCTGAAGGGGTTCGGACGGCGCTCGATCGACGACGCCGGGCTGGCCCTGGACGCGACCGTCCACTACGGCGAGGACTACAACAACGCTTTCTGGGACGGCCGCCAGATGGTCTTCGGCGACGGGGACGGGGACCTGTTCCTCGACTTCACGGTGTCGCTGGACGTCATCGGCCACGAGCTGGCCCACGGGGTGACCCAGTACACGGCGAACCTCGACTACTACCAGCAGTCCGGCGCCCTGAACGAGTCGATGTCCGACGTCTTCGGTTCGCTGATCAAGCAGTACTCGCTGGAACAGACGGCGGAGGAGGCGGACTGGCTGATCGGGGCCGGGCTGCTGGGGCCCGCGGTGAGCGGGGTCGCACTGCGGTCGATGAAGGCGCCGGGGACCGCGTACGACGACGACGAGCTGGGCAAGGACCCGCAGCCCGCGACGATGGACGACTACGTGCGGACCTCCCGCGACAACGGCGGCGTGCACATCAACTCCGGCATCCCCAACCACGCCTTCTACCTCGCGGCGACCGAGCTGGGCGGCAAGGCCTGGGAGCGGGCGGGGCAGATCTGGTACGACACCCTGACCGGCGGGGAGCTGGCCCCCGACGCGGACTTCGCGGACTTCGCCCGGCTGTCGACGGCCGCGGCCGTGACCCGGTACGGGGACGGGGGCGCGGAGCACCGGGCGCTCCAGAAGGCGTGGTCGACGGTGGGCGTCCCGCCGGCCGGGTAGAGGGTCCCCATGCGTATCCAAGTGGTCAGGACGGGCGGCTTCGCGGGCATCGAGCGCCGGGCCGAGGTGGACACCTCGGGCCGGCCGGACGAGGACGAGTGGCGGGCCCTGGCCCAGCTGGCCCTGCGGCCCGGTCCGCCGGGCCAGGGGGCCGACCGGGTGCGGGACGGGTTCTCGTACCGGCTCACGGTCGACGGGCGGACGGTGGCCTGCCAGGAGCCGCACCTGTCCGAGGCGCAGCGGGCGCTGATCTCGCGCGTGCTGAAGGAGGGCGCCTGAAAGGAGGTGCCCCGCAGGCGCCGCTTTGCTTGGATGACCCGATGCGCGACCACATGATCGACACGACGCTGTCCCAGCTTGAGCGGTACTACGACGCGGCGCCCCGGGCGGGCGGAGCGCGGGCCGAGGACTTCGGCCCGCTGACCCTGTTCGTCCAGGAGGGCGCGGGCTGGCCCTACTACGCGCGACCCGCGCTCGGCGGCTCCGGCGCCACGGCGGCCGACGTCGAGCGGGTACGGGCCCGGCAGCGGGAGCTGAAGGTTCCCGAGGCCTTCGAATGGGTGGCCGAAACCAGCCCCTGGCTGCGGGCCGCGGCGGAGGCGGCGGGCCTGCACGTCCACGAACACCCCCTGATGGTCCTCGACCCTGCGGCGGCAGCGCTCCCCGCCCATCCGGAGGTACGGCTGCTCGGTGCGGACGACCCGCTGCTGACGGCGGCGGTGACGGTCCCCGCCCTGGCCTTCGCGGCCCCCGGGACGGCGGTCGGCGAGGCCGGACCCGCCGAGCTGGCGGCGGCGACGGCCGACCCGGAGGTGTCGGCCCGCAGGGACCGGGTGTCCGGGATGCTGGCGTCGGGCCGTACGGTCATGGCGGCCGCGGCCCGGGACGGCGTGGTGCTGTGCTCGGGCCAGTACAACCCGGTCGGCGACACCGCCGAGGTGGTGGGCGTCGGCACGCTGCCCTCGGCCCGTCGCCGGGGCCTGGCCCTCGCGGTGACGGCGGCCCTGGTCGCGCGGGCCCGCGCACGGGGGATCCGTACCGTCTTCCTCTCGGCGGGCGACGAGGACGTGGCCCGCGTCTACGCCCGGGCGGGCTTCCGCCGGGTGGCGACCGCCCTCATCGCGGAACCGCCCGCCGCCTGAGAACCGGCCTTTTGCCGGAACGGCAAAGATGTTTGCCCGTCGGGCGGCCCGGGCGCAGCATCGGCGGCACAGGGCACGCACGCCGAGGGACACACAGAGGGAAAGAGACCGCCGTGACCGAGCACGCGCACACCCACGACGACCAGCCCGCCGGGGGCGAGGAGTTCTGGGACGACCGCTACCGCGAGAGCGACCGGATCTGGAGCGGCAACCCCAACGCCGTCCTGGTGCGGGAGGCCCAGGACCTGGCTCCCGGGCGCGCCCTGGACCTCGGCTGCGGCGAGGGGGCCGACGCGGTGTGGCTGGCCCGGCAGGGCTGGCAGGTCACCGCGACCGACATCTCCGGCGTGGCCCTGGGGCGCGCGGCCGAGCACGCCGCCGAGGCGGGGGTCACCGGCCGGGTGGAGTGGCAGCGGCACGACTTCGCCGTGTCCTTCCCCGAAGGGGAGTTCGACCTCGTCTCGGCCTGCTTCCTGCACACCTACGGGGAGTTCCCGCGGCCCCGGGTCCTGCGCGCGGCCGCCGCGGCCGTGGCCCCCGGCGGGATCCTGCTGGTCGTCGGCCACGCGGGCTCCCCCTCCTGGGCCCCGGACGCGCACACCGGCATCGCGTTCCCCACGCCCGGCGAGGTGCTGGAGCAGCTGGAACTGCCGGAGGGCGGCTGGGAGGTCCTGCTCGCGCAGGAGCACGCCCAGCCCATGAAGGCCCCCGACGGGAGCGACGGCAGCCGCCCGGACAACGTGGTGAAGGTCCGGCGCGTGCGCTAGACGGCGACGTGCCGATCAGGAACCGGCCCGGGGCCGGGGGAGGCTTCCCCCGGCCCCGGGCCGTACGCGGACTCCGCCGGGGATCAGAAGCCGAGCTTGCGCAGCTGCTTGGGGTCGCGCTGCCAGTCCTTGGCCACCTTCACGTGGAGGTCCAGGAAGACGGGGGTGCCGAGCAGCGCCTCGATGTGCTTGCGCGACTTCATCCCGACCTCCTTCAGGCGGGCGCCCTTCGGGCCGATGATGATGCCCTTCTGGCTCGGCCGCTCGATGTAGACGTTCGCGTGGATGTCGAGCAGCGGCCGGTCCGCCGGGCGGTTCTCGCGCGGGATCATCTCCTCGACGACCACGGCGATGGAGTGCGGGAGCTCGTCCCGTACGCCTTCCAGCGCGGCCTCGCGGATCAGCTCCGCGACCATCACCATCTCGGGCTCGTCGGTGAGGTCGCCCTCCGGGTACAGCGGCGGGCTCTCGGGCAGCAGGGGCGCGATCAGGTCGGCCAGCAGCTGGACCTGGCTGTCACCGACCGCCGAGACCGGGACGATCTCGGCCCACTCGAAGCCCAGCTCCTCGGCGAGCTGGTGGACCGCGATGAGCTGCTCGCCCACCACCTTGGACTCGACCAGGTCGGTCTTGGTGATGATGGCGATCTTGGGGGTCTTCTTGATCCCCGCGAGCTCCTTGACGATGAACTTGTCGCCGGGGCCGAGCTTCTGATCGGCGGGCAGGCAGAAGCCGATGACGTCGACCTCGGCCCAGGTGGTCCGTACGACGTCGTTGAGCCGCTCGCCGAGCAGGGTGCGCGGCTTGTGCAGACCAGGCGTGTCGACGAGGACGAGCTGGGCCTCGGGGCGGTGCACGATCCCGCGGACGGTGTGGCGGGTGGTCTGCGGCCGGTTGGAGGTGATCGCGACCTTGGTACCCACGAGTGCGTTGGTGAGGGTCGACTTCCCCGCGTTGGGGCGGCCGACGAAGCAGGCGAAACCCGCGCGGTGCGGGCTGGTGGACTCGGGGGAACGATCGCTCATACGGGCCATTCTCCCCGATGCGGCCCCCCGCGCCGACCAGGCCGCCGCGGCGAGCGCCGACAGGCCCGCCGGCCAGGTGCCGAGGAAGGGGTGCCCGGCGTAGGCGGCACCGGCCTGAGCTGTGGTTCCGTCCGCCCGTGCGGACACCGTCACCCGGGCGGCGTCCAGGGCGGGCGGATCGTTCCAGCGGGCTCTGAGCCTACGAGACCTCCGCGCCCGCGCCACGGCGGCTGACGGTGACCTCCCGCACGGCGGGGGCGGGCGCGGTGGGACCGGTCACCCGCAGGTCCAGCCGGGCGGCGACGGCCTGCCGCACGCCGATCCCCCGGGCGGCGCCGCCGCCGGGCCGGTCCTCCAGGGCCACGACGGCGCCGGGGTGGTCCCCGGGCTCGGCCCTGTCGGGGACGGTGAGGGTGAGGGCGACGCTCACCGAGCCGCCGGCGGGCGCGGTGACCCGCTCCTGGGCGAGCCGCGCCCACGCGCCCGCGGCCCGGCGCGGCTCGTCGGGGCCCCGCACGGCGAAGCCGCCGTCCCGGGCGGTGGGGTAGGCGCGGCGGCGTACAGCCGGAAGGTGCGGGAGCGGTCGCTGCGGTTGGTGACGGTCACGGCGTCGGTGGCGGCCTGGCCCGGCGCGGCGGCGAGGCAGAAGCAGGGCCGCCGGCCGATGCCCGTCGCGGCGGGCAGCACGGACCACTGGCCGTCGTCCGCGGCCGCGACCGGCCCGGCGGGGCCGAGCAGCACGGCGGCGAGCGCGGCGGCGGCCACGAGCGGCGCCCGGCCGGCGGGGCGTGCCGGGGCTCCGCCCGGCGGCGGCCTGCGGCCCGTCACGACAGGGTCAGCGTCAGGACCGCCGTGTACGCACCCGGCGGGGTGTACGGCGGCACCTGGAGGGCGACGGTGGCGTCGACCGTGGAGGTGCCGCCGGCCGGCGTGCCGTCCGGGGTGGAGGCCGGCACCGCCCCGTCCGGCCCGACCACGCCCGCGCTGCCCGGCGTACAGGGGCTCGGGCTGCCCCCAGCGGCCACGCACGACGGGGTCCAGGACAGGGACGCGCCCGGGATGCGGACCCCGCCCGGCCCGGTGAAATCGCCGACCTTGCCGGTGAGCGACCAGCCCGCCGGACCTCCCCGGGCGTCCTTGAAGGTGACGGTGGCGATCCGGCCGGGGGCCGCGCCGCCCTCGCCGTACGGGACGGCGCCGAGGGTGATCTCCTCCCCGGTCCAGGTCATCACCAGGGCTCCCGGTTCGACGGCGGCCGTCACCTTCTGGGTGCCCGGCTGCGGCGGGGCGGCCGCGACGACCGTGTACGCGGCCGGGCCGGAGCCCTTCCCGGCCGACCAGGCCGCGCCCTCGTAGGCCACCACGGCGGTGGTGTTCCGGTCCGTGACCGGCAGCTCCGCCCGGACCACGCCCCGTTCGTCGGCCGCGGCGGCGACCCGGTCGGCGGTCTCGGCCGCGCCGGCCCGCCCGGCGACCGTCACCGCCGCGCCGGGGACGAAGCCCGAGCCGCTGACCCCCACCTCGGCGCCGGGCGCGCCGTGGGCCGCGGCGAGGGAGACGCTGCGCAGGTTGGCGGTGGGAAGCGGGGTGGCGGTGAGCCGTTCGGAGACGGGGGCTGCGGACGCTCCGGCGACGGTGCAGCCGGTGTCCAGGTCCAGGAGGTGGCTGGTGCGGAGGGTGTAGCCGCCCGGTGCGAGGGTGATCCCGCCGGGGGCGGTGACCGTGAAGGTGCCGCTCATGGTGACGGCGGGCAGTGCCTCGCCCTCACGGACGGGATCGCTGCGTTCGGCTCCGACGACCGTGACCTCTCCGCTCTGCACGCCCGCCGGCACGATCCGGCCCGCCGGGGTCAGCACGTCGGCGGGCAGCGCGCCGGCGACCGGGTTCACGGCGGGGGTGGCGGCCAGCTGGTAGGTCACGGTGACGGTGTCACCGACCCGGGGCGCCGGGTCGTCGACGGTGATCCGGGCGGTGGTCGGCCCTTCGGCCGGAGGCAGCCCGGCCTCCTGGGCGGTAGGCAGTGCGTCGGGAAGCTCGCCAGGCCCGGAAGCTGTCCCGAGGGCGGCTCCCCTTCGGCGGCGGACGGCGGACCCAGCACTCCCCGGTGGCCGCCGCGAGCACGGCCGTGCCGACAGCCGCCCGCCATCTCATGCTGCGCGCTCCTGTCCGCCCCGTCCGCCCCATGGGTTCCGCCCCGACAGGGGGCCGTTCACGAGCGGGCGGCAGGAGAAGTCAATGGGCGGGCCCGGCAGCGCCTGATGACCCATCAGGAGATGGCAGGGTCGGCGCGGCCGAGCCCTCGCCCGTACCCCCCGCGCCCGTACCGCCCCCACCTTCGCCCGTGCCGCCCGCGCCCGCGCGGAAGGTGCGCCGGTAGGCCGTCGGACTCACGCCCAGTGCCGCCTGCACGTGCTTGCGCAAGGACTGCGCCGTCCCGAAGCCGGCCTCCCGCGCCACCTGTTCCATCGGCAGGCCCGTCCGCTCCAGCAGCCGCCGGGCCCGCTCCACCCGCTGCCCGACGATCCACTGGCCGGGGCTGACCCCGGACTCCTCCCGGAAGCGGCGGGTGAAGGTGCGTACCGACACGGCCTCCTGGCGCGCCAGGTCGGTCAGCCGCAGCGGCTCGTGCAGCCGGTCCAGCACCCACGCGCGGGCCGCCGTGGTGCTGGCGAGCTGCGGCTGCGGCACCGGCCGCTCGATGAACTGGGCCTGCCCGCCGTCCCGGTGCGGCGGTACGACGGTCCGCCGGGCCACCTCGTTCGCCACGGCCGCGCCGTGGTCGCGGCGCACGATGTGCAGGCACAGGTCGATGCCCGCGGCGACCCCGGCGGAGGTCAGCACGTCGCCGTCGTCGGTGTAGAGCACGCCCGCGTCCACCCGCACCTCCGGGAAGAGGCGCTGGAAGTGCTCGGCCGAGGCCCAGTGCGTGGTGGCCCGGCGGCCGTTCAGGTACCCCGCGGCGGCCAGGACGTAGCCGCCCGTGCAGATGGAGACGAGCCGGGTGCCGGGCCGGATGTGCGCGAGGGCCGCCGCGAGCTCCTCGCCCAGCCGGCCCTCCTCGTACGCCGGGCCCAGCTCGTAGGAGGCCGGCACCACGACCGTGTCCGCGGTGGCCAGCAGTTCCGGGCCGTGCTCGACGTGGACCGCGAAGTCGGCGTCCGTGGGCACCGGCCCGGGGGCGAGCCCGCAGGTCGAGATCGCGTAGAGCGGCCGCCCGGCCGGATCCTTGGCCCGGCCGAAGATCCGGTGCGGGATGCCGAGCTCGAAGGGCAGCAGCCCGGCGAGGGCGAGTACGACGACGCGGTGCGGCCCAGCTGACCTGCCTGACGACTCCATGGCCCGATCGTAGCGAAGCATGACAGCCAGGCCACTGTCGTAGGGGTTCGTGCAGGCCGGAGGCTTGGCCCGTGACCCAGACAGCTTCCGACCCCCTCGTCTCCCCGCCCGCCCCGCGCCGGGGCGGACGCGTCCACCGCGCCTGGTCCGTGGCCGCCGTCGCCTTCGTGACGATCATCGGAGCCGCGGGCTTCGCCTCCCTGCCCGGCCTGCTGATCGAGCCGCTGCACGAGGAGTTCGACTGGTCGCGCGGCACGATCGCCTTCGCCGTCTCCGTGAACCTCGCGCTGTACGGGCTGACCGCCCCCTTCGCCGCGGCCCTGATGGACCGCTTCGGCATCCGCCGCGTCGTGGCCCTGGCCCTGCTGGTCATCGCCGGCGGCTCGGTGGCCACGGTGTGGATGACCGCGCCCTGGCAGCTGGTGCTGTTCTGGGGCGTCCTGGTGGGCCTGGGCAGCGGCTCGATGGCCCTGGCCTTCGCGGCGACGGTCACCAACCGCTGGTTCACCGCCCGGCGCGGGCTGGTCACCGGCATCCTGACCGCGGCCGGGGCCTCCGGCCAGCTGGTCTTCCTGCCGCTGCTGTCCTGGCTGGTGGAGCACCACGGCTGGCGCCCGGCGACGGTGACGGTCTCCCTCTCCGCGCTGGCCGTCGTCCCCTTCGTGTGGCTGCTGCTGCGCGATCACCCCGCCGACGTGGGGCTCGCCCCGTACGGCGGGGTGTACGCGAAGAAGCCCGACCCCGCCCCCGGGGCGGCCCGGCGGGCGGTGACCGTGCTCCTCGACGCTGCGCGCACCGGCCCCTTCTGGCTGCTGGCGGGCACCTTCGCCATCTGCGGCGCCTCGACCAACGGCCTGGTCCGCACCCACTTCGTGCCCGCCGCCCACGACCACGGCATGCCGGTGACGGCCGCCGCCGGGCTGCTGGCGGTGATCGGGGTGTTCGACGTGGTGGGCACGGTGGCCTCGGGCTGGTTCACCGACCGCTTCGAGGCGCGGCGCCTGCTGGCCGTCTACTACGCGCTGCGCGGGGTGTCGCTGCTGTTCCTGCCGATGCTGCTGGCCCCGTCGGTGCGGCCGCCGCTGGTCTTCTTCATCGTCTTCTACGGCCTGGACTGGGTCGCCACCGTCCCCCCGACCATCGCCCTGTGCCGCGAGCACTACGGGGAGGACGGGGCGATCGTCTTCGGCTGGGTGCTCGCCTCGCACCAGGTCGGCGCGGCGGTGGTGGCCTTCCTGGGCGGCCTGGCACGCGACGCCTTCGGCTCGTACGACGTCGTCTGGTACGCCTCCGGTGCGCTGTGCGCGATGGCGGCGCTGATGGCGATGGTCATCCGAAGGCCGGGGCCGGTGCCCCGGCCGGTGACGGTGCGGTGAGGCCGGGGCGCAGGGAGGTCAGCCGGCCGGGGTGGTCGACTTGAGGGTGCCGTCGGGGCCCGCCAGCAGGACCGGGGTGTCCGGGCCGCCGAGGTCGCGGACAGCCGCCCGGTCGGCCGCGGCGGGGGCGTCGGCCGCACTGACGACGGCGGCGGCCTCCAACGACTGCGCCCCGCTCGCCACGGCCATCGCGACGGCGGTCCGCAGCGCGCTCAGCTTCAGGGAGTCGAGCTCCACCGTGCCGGCGACGTAGGTACGGCCCGTCTCGTCCCGCACCGCGGCCCCCTCGGGCACGCCGTTGCGGGCCCGGGCGCTGCGCGCCAGCGTGATGATCTTGCTGTCCTCGGGGTCGATCCCGGTGCTGTCGGTCATGGTCGAAAGCATAGGGAGCGCCCCGGCGGGCCGTGCAACGGCCCCGCCGGGGCCCCGGTCACGGCCGGTCGAGCCGCAGCCGCTCCGCCTTCGGCAGGCCCGCCACCACCAGGTCGTACGAGTCCTCCACCAGCTCGCGGACCAGCGCCTCCGGCAACCCGTCCGGCCCGCCCACGGTGACGGTGTTCCAGTGCCGCTTGTTCATGTGGTAGCCGGGCACGACGGCCGCGTGCTGCTCGCGCAGCCGCACGGCCTGCTCCGGCTCGCACTTGAGGTTGACCTTCAGCGGTTCGGCGTCCAGCGCGGAGAGCGCGAACACCTTCCCCAGCACCTTGAACACCGAGATCTGCGGGGTGAAGGGGAACTCCTCCACCGCCGCCTCGAAGTCCAGGCACAGCGCCCGCAGTCCGGCCGGGGTCATTCGCCCTCCTCGCCCCGGTTCTCCGGCGGGGCCGCGGGCTCCGCCAGCACGGTCACGATCTTGTTCCGGCGCCCCGCGGGCGACTCGGCGGTCAGCCGCAGCGGACGCCCGTCCGGCAGGTCCACCACCGCCGACGCGCCCGCGATCGGGACCCGTCCCAGTGCCTTCGCCAGCAGGCCGCCGACCGTCTCCACGTCCTCGTCGTCGAAGGCCTCGACCTTGAACAGCTCGCCGAGGTCGGTGATGTCGAGCCGGGCCGTCACCCGGTAGCGGTCCCCGCCCAGCTCCTCCACCGGCGGGAGCTCACGGTCGTACTCGTCGGTGATCTCGCCGACGATCTCCTCCAGGATGTCCTCGATGGTGACGATCCCGGCCGTGCCGCCGTACTCGTCGATGACGACGGCCACGTGGTTGCGCACCTGCTGCATCTCGCGCAGCAGGTCGCCCGCGTTCTTGGTGTCCGGCACGAAGACCGCCGGCCGTATGACGGTGGAGACCAGGTCGGACTCCGCCTCCCGGCTGATGTGGGTCTTGCGGACCAGGTCCTTCAGGTAGACCATCCCGACGATGTCGTCCTCGTTCTCCCCGGTGACGGGGATGCGCGAGAAGCCGGACCGCAGCGCGAGCGTGGTCGCCTGACGGACCGTCTTGTAGCGCTCGATGCAGACCAGGTCGGTGCGCGGGACCATCACCTCGCGCACCAGGGTGTCGCCGAGTTCGAAGACCTGGTGCACCATGCGGCGCTCGTCGTCCTCGATCAGCGATTCCTTCTCCGCCAGGTCCACCATCGCGCGCAGCTCCGCCTCGGAGGCGAACGGCCCCTTGCGGAAGCCCTTTCCGGGCGTGAGCGCGTTGCCGATGAGGATCAGCAGCTGCGGCACCGGCCCCATGACCCGGGCCAGCGGCACGAGGACGTACGCGGCCGCCGTCGCGGTGTTCAGCGGGTGCTGGCGGCCGATCGTACGGGGGGACACGCCGACGGCGACGAAGGAGACCAGCACCATCACGGCGATGGCCACGAGGAGCGCGGTCCAGTTCTCGCCGAACTCGTCGAGGCAGACGTAGGTGACGAGGACCCCGGCCGCCATCTCGCAGGTGACCCGCACCAGCAGGGCGACGTTGAGGTAGCGGGTGGGGTCGCCGGCGACCTGTGCGAGCTTGTCGCTGCCGCGCCGGCCCTCCCGTACGGCCTGCTCGGCGCGGAAGCTGGAGATGCGGGCGATCCCGGACTCGGCGCAGGCCGCGAACCAGGCCACGACGACCAGCAGGACGGCGCCGGTGATCAGTTGCGCGGCGTTCACGAGACGGTCGGTGCCGGGGACGGGCCGGTCATGCCGCGCTCACCGCGCCAGCCGTCGACGATGGCCGCCTGGAGACCGAACATCTCGGCCTTCTCGTCCGGCTCCTCGTGGTCGTAGCCGAGCAGGTGCAGCACCCCGTGGACGGTCAGGAGCTGGAGCTCCTCGTCCATGGAGTGCTGCGTCGGGGCGTCCTCACCCTGCTTCTTGGCCACCTCGGGGCAGAGCACGATGTCGCCGAGGAGCCCCTGCGGGGGCTCCTCGTCGTCCTTCGCCGGCGGGCGCAGCTCGTCCATCGGGAAGGACATGACGTCGGTGGGACCGGGCAGGTCCATCCACTGGATGTGGAGCTGCTCCATCGCCTCCTCGTCGATCACGATGACGGAGAGTTCGGAGAGCGGGTGGATCCGCATCCGGGTGAGCGCGTAGCGGGCGATGTCGAGGATCGCCTGCTCGTCGACCTCGGTACCGGACTCGTTGTTGACGTCGATCGACATGGTGCGCTGGGTTCTACTTCCGCTGGTGGCCGTTGGCGGCCTGCTGGCCGTCGTCGTACTTCTCGTACGCGTCGACGATACGGCCGACCAGCTTGTGGCGGACGACATCCTCGGACGTGAGCCGCGAGAAGTGGATGTCCGGGACCCCGTCCAGGATCTCCTGCACCTGGCGCAGACCGCTCTTGGCCCCGCCGGGCAGGTCGATCTGGGTGATGTCGCCGGTGACGACGATCTTCGAGTCGAAACCGAGCCGGGTGAGGAACATCTTCATCTGCTCGGCGGTCGTGTTCTGCGCCTCGTCCAGGACGACGAAGGCCTCGTTGAGCGTGCGGCCGCGCATGTACGCCAGGGGCGCCACCTCGATGGTCCCGGCGGCCATGAGCCGCGGGATGGAATCGGGGTCGAGCATGTCGTGCAGCGCGTCGTAGAGCGGGCGCAGGTACGGGTCGATCTTGTCGAAGAGGGTGCCCGGCAGGAAGCCGAGCCGCTCCCCCGCCTCGACCGCGGGCCGGGTCAGGATGATCCGGCTGACCTGCTTGGACTGCAGGGCCTGGACCGCCTTGGCCATGGCCAGATACGTCTTGCCGGTACCGGCGGGGCCGATGCCGAAGACGATCGTGTTCTTGTCGATCGCGTCGACGTACCGCTTCTGGTTGAGGGTCTTGGGACGGATCGTGCGGCCGCGGCTGGAGAGGATGTTCTGCGTGAGCACCTCGGCGGGCGTCTCCTCGGGGCCGCCCTTGCCGTTGCCGCTCGCCTTGAGCATGGCGATCGAGCGTTCCACTGCGTCCTCCGTCATCGGCTGCCCGGTGCGGAGCACCAGCATCATCTCGTCGAACAGGCGCTGGATCAGGGCGACTTCCGCCGCGGCTCCGATCGCGCTGACCTGATTGCCCCGAACATGGATGTCGGCCTTCGGGAAGGCCTTCTCGATCACGCGCAGGAGCGCGTCCCCCGAGCCGAGGACGGTCACCATCGGGTGGGTGGCCGGAACGGTGAAGTGGGCTCGCGCCTGCCCCGGCGCCGGGGTGTGGGCTGTAGGTGTCTGAGTCATGGGCCGGCACTGTGGCCTGCACATACCTCCCGCTGAGGGGCCGCGCCGATCGACGACCTCCGGACTACCAAGCCTACGTCTCCGCCGGGGCATCCCCGAGAGGTTTTCCCTCCCGTTCCGGGACCGGGCCCGCGGGGCGGGCCGCGGCCCGTCCCCGCCCCGCCGCTACGCGGAGTGCCGGAAGCCGATCGTCGGCACCGCCCGGCGCCGCTCCGCCGGGGTCGAACCCTGCGGGATCAGGGCGTCCAGGAAGCCGTAGCGGCCGCGCAGCCCTTCGGGGACGGCCCGCCACCAGTGGGCCACCTCGGGCCAGCCGGGGGCCGACAGCGAGCCGCCGAACTCCTGGACCGACAGCGCGGCCGTCAGCCCCGCGAAGGCGAGGCGGTCCGCCAGCGGCCAGCCCGCCAGGGTGCCGGTCACGAAGCCGGCCACGTACACGTCCCCCGCCCCCGTCGGATCCAGGGCGTCCACCGTGATCCCCGGGACGTGCGCCGTCTCCCCGGTGCGCCCGTCCACCGCGTACGAGCCCTCCGGGCCCATGGTCACCACCGCGATCGGCACCTTCTCGGCCAGCGCCCGGGCGGCCGCCCTCGGGCACTCGGTGCGGGTGTACCGCATCGCCTCTCCCGCGTTCGGCAGGAAGGCCTCGCAGTGCTCCAGGTCGGCCAGGGCCGACAGGTCCCACCGGCCGCTCTCGTCCCATCCGACGTCGGCGAAGACCTTCGAGCCGCGCCGCGCGGCCTCCGCGATCCACGGCTCGCCCCGGCCCGGTCCGAGCGAGGCCACGGCCGCGCGGGCCTTCGGCGGGCACTGCGGGAAGGGCCCCGGGCCCGCCGGGGGAGGCGCCTCGTGGCCGTGCGAGACCATGGTGCGCTCGCCCTCGTAGGCCATCGAGACGGTGACGGGGCTGTGCCAGCCGGGGACGGTCCGCGACATCGACAGGTCGATGCCCTCGCCCTGTTCGAGGGCGTCCCAGCAGTACTCGCCGTAGTGGTCGTCCCCGAAGGCCGCGGCCAGCGAGGTGCGCAGGCCGAGCCGGGCCAGAGCGGTGGCCATGTTGGCCACGCCGCCCGGGGAGGAGCCCATGCCGCGCGCCCAGGACTCCGTCCCGCGGACCGGCGCCGAGTCGAGGCCCGTGAAGATGATGTCGAGGAAGACCGGACCGGTCAGGAAGACGTCGCACCCCGGTTCCTGGGGATCGCGCAGCGGACCGAGCGGATCCACTGCTGCGTCGCGGCTGGTGAGGCTGTCCCGACTGGTCACGGTGTACTCCCCGGTGTCTCGCGTGCGCCGACCGATGCCCTGAAGGTTCGTTTCTGCAGCAGGGTTTCACTGGAAAGCTGCCAGCCCTGCCCGCCTCGGGCAGGACCAAACCTAGTGTGTCGCACATCACGCCCGGAAGGCCCTTTTCGCCAACTCCGCCCGGTTGATGGACAGGGGCCCCGCTCTCTCCGCGGCGCCCACGCACCACCAGGAACGACCCGTGCCCCACCCCACCGCCGCGCCGCCCTCCGGGCCGCCTTCCGGGCCCTCCGCCGCCTGGCCCCTCGTGGCCTCTTCACGGCCGGCCACCTCGCCCCGTACCTCCTGCCGACGTCGTCGGGCGGCTCGACGCGCACCTTCCGCTGGGCCCCGCCCAGGCCGGTCTCATCGGCACGGCCCTGCTGCTCGGGTCCGCCACGGCCGGTTTCGCCCTCGCCTCCCGCATCCCCCGCCTCGGGCCGCGCCGGCCGGCCCGGCTGGGGCTGCTCCTCGCCGTCGCGGGCTACGGCACGGCCGCCGCGACCCCGCTGCTGCCCCTGGTGGTGGCGGGCGCGGTCGTCGGCGGCTTCGGCTCCGGTACCGCCACCGCCGTGGCCGCCTCCGGGACCGCCGGGCGGCGCCCCCGCGGGTGGCGCGGAGCCCGGCCGGGGGCAGCTCCCGTACGCGCGCCGGGGCGGTGCCGGCCGGGTGTCTGATGCTGTGGTCCCTGGCCCAGAACGCCCTGTGGGGGGGGGCAGCGGCCGGATCGGGGCCCAGCAGGCGGGGCTGTCGGAGGCCTCGGCATGGTCTTCGCCGCGGCCCTGGGCGCCGGCCTGCTCGGGGTCACGGCCGCCTCCGCGCCGGGCGCCCGCCTGGGCCGGGCCGTCCCGATCGGCGCGGGCACGGCGCTGATCGCCTGCAGCCTGCTCCCCGGGGGCGCGGGCTTCCCGGGCATGGGCCTGGGGCCGGGCGGGCCGCTGCCGGCGGTGGGGCCGGGCCGATGGCGGCCGTCGCCCTGCACGCCGGCGGGCGCCCGCTGACCGCGGGTTCGGTACGCCGCCGTGGCGGGGCGCCGGCCACGGTGCCGGCGGCCGGAGCCGGCACCCCTCCGCGTACGGTCCCCCGCGTCGGCGCCCAGGAGCTCACGGTCACCGCGATCTCCGTCCGCCGCCGGCCGCGCCGCGTCCTGATCCCCTCCCCGAGCCTGCGCCGCTCCGGCGCCCGGCTGTAGAGGGCCCGCCGGCTCCGGTGCTGGAGGCCGGCGGAGCCGGGGCGGCGGCGTTCAGCCCCGCTTGGGCAAGGGCACGCGGACGAGGTCGGCCGCCACCGTCAGCTCGCCCTCGAACCCGGCCGCGCGCGCCTGCCGTTCGAACTCGGACGGGTCCCCGTACCGCTGCGAGAAGTGCGTGAGCACCAGGTGGCGCACGCCCGCGTCCCGCGCCACCCTGGCCGCCTGGCCGGCGGTGAGGTGGCCGTGGTCGGTGGCCAGGCGCTCGTCCTCGTCCAGGAAGGTCGACTCGATGACCAGCATGTCGCAGCCCTCGGCGAGCGCGTCCACACCGGGGCAGAGCCGGGTGTCCATGACGAAGGCGAACCGCTGTCCGGGCCGGTGCTCGCTGACGTCCTCCAGGGTGACCCCGCCGAGCTGCCCCTCGCGCTGGATGCGGCCGACGTCCGGCCCCTTGATCCCGTGCCGCACGAGCAGTTCGGGGACCATGCGGCGGCCGTCGGGCTCGGTCAGCCGATAGCCGAAGGACTCCACCGGGTGCGAGAGCAGCCGCGCCTCCAGGACGTACGAGGGCCCGTGTGCCAGGGTCCCGTCCGCGGCCACCGGTTCCTCGCGGAGCGGGACGGTCTCCCGGTAGGCGGTGGCGTAGCGCAGCCGCTCGAAGAACCTCTGCCCTGAGGCCGGGTAGTGCGCGGTGACGGGGTGCGGCACCTGATCGAGGTTGATGCGCTGGATCACCCCGGCGAGGCCGAGGCTGTGGTCACCGTGGAAATGGGTGATGCAGATGCGGTTGATGTCGTGGGCGGCCACCCCGGCCCGCAGCATCTGCCGCTGGGTGCCCTCGCCCGGGTCGAAGAGTATGCCCTCGCCGTCCCAGCGCAGCAGGTAGCCGTTGTGGTTGCGGTGGCGGGTGGGCACCTGGCTTGCGGTGCCCAGCACCACGAACTCGCGTACGGACACGGTCTATCCGGGGGGCCACTCGAGGCCGCGGCCGCCGAGCAGGTGGGCGTGGGCGTGGAAGACGGTCTGGCCGGCTCCGGCGCCGGTGTTGAAGACGATCCGGTAGCCGTGGTCGGTGATCTCCTCCTCCAGTGCGATCTGCCCGGCCTCGCGCAGCAGGTCGGCGGCGACGGCCGGTTCGGCCGCGGCCAGGGAGGCGGCGTCGGGGTAGTGCACCTTGGGGATCACGAGGACGTGGGTGGGCGCCTGCGGGTTGATGTCCCGGAAGGCCACGGTCGTCCCGGTCTCCCGGACGACGGTCGCCGGGATGTCCCCGGTGACGATCTTGCAGAACAGGCAGTCGGCCTGCGGTTCCCCGGCCATCGCTTCGCCTCCGTGTCGTTGATCGGTCCGGGCATCGTATCCCCGGACCGATCACGGCGCGGCGGGTGTTCCGGGCGTTCCCCGCCGCCGGCGGAAGACCGCCTAGGACCAGCGCCCGGTGCGGGCCAGCAGGACCGCCGTCGCCGCCGTGCCGGCGGTGGAGGTGCGCAGCACCGACGGGCCCAGCCGGCAGGGGTGGGCCCCGGCCTCGGCGAAGGCGGCCAGTTCCTCCGGGGAGACGCCGCCCTCGGGCCCGACCACCAGGACGACGGAGCCCGTGGCGGGCAGGTCGGCCGTGGCCAGTGCGCCCGAGGGGGCCTCGCGGTCCTCGTGGAGCACCACCGCGAGGTCGGCCCCGGCCAGCAGGGCCGCGACCTGCTTGGTGGACATGGCCTCCGCCACCTCGGGGAAGCGGACCCGGCGGGACTGCTTGCCCGCCTCCCGGGCGGTGGCCCGCCACTTGGCGAGGGACTTGGCGCCCCGGTCGCCGCGCCACTGCGTGATGCAGCGCGAGGCCTGCCACGGCACGATCGCGTCCACGCCCGTCTCGGTCATGGTCTCGACGGCCAGTTCACCGCGGTCCCCCTTGGGGAGGGCCTGGACCACGGTGATGCGGACGGGAGGCTCCGGCTCCCGTCCGGCCGAGGCGACCGCCACCGTCAGGCGGTCCTTGCCCTCCGTGGATTTCACGACCCCCTCGGCCCAGCCGCCCCGGCCGTCCGTGAGGACGACGGCCTCGCCCGGGTTCAGCCGCTTCACGGACACCGCGTGCCGGCCCTCGGGGCCCTCCAGGACGAACTCCGGCCCCGCGGGGACCTCCTCGACCACGAACACCGGGGCCGTCATGACGCACTCCTCATCTGCCGTGTCTTCAACGCGTTCTGTGCCGTGGCCAGTTCGGCCGCGAGCACCTCGACCAGCTCTCCCGCCGGCAGCGCCCGCGCCAGCCGGTGCCCCTGGCCGGCCCACAGGGCCATGCCCTGCGGGTCCCCGGCCGCGGCGGCCGCCTTGCGCAGCCCCGAGGTCATGTGGTGGATCTGCGGGTAGGCGGCCGGGGCGTACGGACCGTGCTCCCGCATGAAACGGTTCACCAGGCCCCGCGCCGGGCGCCCGGAGAAGGCCCGGGTCAGTTCCGTACGGACGAACAGCGGGTCCGTCAGCGCCTTCTTGTGCAGCGGGTGGGCCCCGGACTCCGGGCAGGCCAGGAAGGCCGTGCCGAGCTGGGCCGCCTCGGCGCCCGCCGCGAGCAGCGCCGCGATCTGCGAGCCCCGCATCAGCCCGCCCGCGGCGATGATCGGGAGGCCCACGCCTTCGCGGACCTGCGCCACCAGCGCGAGCAGCCCCACGGCCGCGGTGCCGTCCGCCTGCGGATCGTCGCGGTGGGTGCCCTGGTGGCCGCCGGCCTCCACGCCCTGGACGCAGACGGAGTCGGCGCCCGCCTCCTGCGCGGCCCTGGCCTCGTCGACGGAGGTCACGGTGACGACGGTGTGCGTACCGGCCTTGCGCAGGGCGGCGAGGACCGCGGACGAGGGGCAGCCGAAGGTGAACGAGACCACCGGGACGGGGTCTTCGAGGAGGATCGCGAGTTTGGCCTCGTAGCCGTCGTCACAGGTGCCGATGATGTCGTCGGGGGCGAGGGAGACGTCGTACCAGCTCGCCTCGCCCGCCAGCTGGCCGCGGTACGTCTCCACCGCGGCCGGGTCCACGTATCCCGTCTGCGGCATGAAGAGGTTCACGCCGAAGGGGCGCCGGGTGAGTGCGCGCACCCGTTTGATCTCCTGGTACATGCCGTCGGCGGTCTTGTAGCCGCCGGCCAGGAAGCCCAGCCCTCCCGCCTCGCACACGGCGGCGGCGAGCGGCGGACACGAGGCGCCGCCCGCCATGGGAGCCTGCACGACCGGGTGGGGGGAGAGACCGTTCAGTGCGGTGGACATGGACTGCATCGTGCCATGTCCCGCTCATCGCACCGAATCTCAGCATTCGCCTGGCATAGTCCGCTTCCCCGGGGCCTCGCGCCCGCTCCGCACGGCCCCGCGGACATGCGTCGAGCCCGGCCCCGGAAGGTTCCCGGGGCCGGGCTCGTACGCGAGGTCGCGGGCCGGCCGGCGGCTCGCCGGCAGCCGCCCGGCGGGCTGTCAGCGGCCGTTGAAGGCGTCCTTCAGGCGGCTGAACAGACCCTGCTGCCCCGGCGCGAACTGGCCCGTGGGCCGCTCCTCGCCGCGCAGCTTCGCCAGCTGGCGCAGCAGTTCCTCCTGCTGCGCGTCCAGCTTGTTCGGGGTGATGACCTCGACGTGGACGATCAGGTCGCCGCGTCCGCCGCCGCGCAGGTGGGTGACGCCGCGCCCGTGCAGCGGGATCGACTGGCCGGACTGGGTGCCGGGCCGGATGTCGATCTCCTCCAGGCCGTCCAGCGTCTCCAGCGGGCACTTCGTGCCGAGGGACGCCGCCGTCATCGGGATGGTCACCGTGCAGTGCAGGTCGTCCCCGCGCCGCTGGAAGACCGTGTGCGGCAGCTCGTGGATCTCCACGTACAGGTCGCCGGCGGGGCCGCCGCCGGGGCCGACCTCGCCCTCACCCGCGAGCTGGATGCGGGTGCCGTTCTCGACGCCCGCCGGGATCTTGACCGTGAGGCTGCGGCGGGAGCGGACCCGGCCGTCGCCCGCGCACTCGGGGCACGGGGTCGGGACGACGGTGCCGAAGCCCTGGCACTGCGGGCAGGGGCGCGAGGTCATGACCTGGCCCAGGAAGGACCGGGTGACCTGCGACACCTCACCGCGGCCACGGCACATGTCACACGTCTGCGCGGAGGTGCCGGGGGCGGCACCCTCACCGGAGCAGGTGGTGCACACCACGGCCGTGTCGACCTGGATGTCCTTGGTGGTCCCGAAGGCCGCCTCGTCCAGCTCCAGGTCCAGGCGGATCATGGCGTCCTGGCCGCGGCGGGTCCGCGAGCGCGGGCCGCGCTGCGAGGCCTGGCCGAAGAAGGCGTCCATGATGTCCGAGAAGTTGCCGAAGCCGCCCGCACCGAAGCCGCCCGCACCGCCGCCGCCGGCGGCTGACAGCGGGTCGCCGCCGAGGTCGTAGGTCTGCTTCTTCTGCGGGTCCGAGAGCACCTCGTACGCGGCGTTGATCTCCTTGAAGCGCTCCTGCGTCTTCGGGTCCGGATTCACGTCCGGGTGGAGTTCGCGCGCGAGGCGGCGGAAGGCCTTCTTGATCTCGTCCTGCGATGCGTCGCGGCGCACGCCGAGAACGGCGTAGTAGTCCGTGGCCACTTACGACTCCGCCAGGATCTGTCCGACGTAACGTGCCACTGCGCGTACCGCTCCCATCGTTCCGGGGTAGTCCATGCGGGTCGGTCCGACCACGCCGAGTTTGGCGACTGTTTCGCCGCCCGAACCGTAACCGACCGAGACGACGGACGTGGAGTTCAGTCCCTCGTAGGCATTCTCATGCCCGATCCGTACGGCCATTCCCGACTCGTTGGCCTCGCCCAGCAGCTTGAGGAGCACGACCTGCTCCTCCAGCGCCTCCAGGACGGGCCTGATCGTCAGGGGAAAATCGTGTCCGAAGCGCGTGAGATTGGCGGTGCCGCCGATCATCAGCCGCTCCTCGGCTTCCTCGACCAGGGTTTCGAGGAGCGTGGCGAGCACGGTGGAGACCGTGCCGCGGTCCTCGGCCTCGAAGGACTCGGGGAGGTCCTGGACGAGCGGGGGCACGTCGGTGAAGCGCCGGCCGACGACCCTGCTGTTGAGCCGGGCCCGCAGATCGGCGAGGGAAGCCTCGCCGAAGGGGCTCGGGCAGTCGACCAGCCGCTGCTCGACGCGCCCGGTGTCCGTGATCAGTACGAGCATCAGGCGCGCGGGAGCGAGCGAGAGCAGCTCCACGTGCCGGACGGTCGACCGGGTCAGGCTCGGGTACTGGACGACGGCGACCTGCCGGGTGAGCTGCGCGAGCAGCCGTACCGTCCGGCCGACCACGTCGTCGAGGTCGACGGCGCCGTCGAGGAAGTTCTGGATCGCCCGGCGCTCGGGCGACGACAGCGGCTTGACCCCCGCCAGCTTGTCGACGAAGAGGCGGTAGCCCTTGTCGGTGGGGATCCGGCCGGCGCTGGTGTGGGGCTGGGCGATGTAGCCCTCTTCCTCCAGCACGGCCATGTCGTTGCGCACGGTGGCGGGCGAGACGCCGAGCCGGTGCCGCTCGGTGAGCGCCTTGGAGCCGACGGGCTCCTCCGTCCCGACGTAGTCCTGGACGATGGCGCGCAGCACTTCGAGTCTGCGTTCGCTGAGCATCGCGCACACCTCCAGCTGTGGTCCGTTGCCTTGTTCGTCGCCTGGTGACTGGCACTCTGTGCGTTCGAGTGCCAGAGATCCCCCGCTCAGTGTACGGCCGGGTGGTGAGACCCTGGCAAGGGCGGCCCGCCAGGGTAGCGTCGCGGCATGGACGTACGGTGGGAAGAGGCGGGCTGGGAACGGCTGACCGGGCGGGCCGGCCGCAGGAGGCTCCCGGTGTGGGATTGCACGGCGGGGCTGGTGGTGGGGGACGACTCGGTGCTCCTGGTAGACCCCGGTTCCTGCCTCCGCGAGGGGGCGGAGCTGCGCGAGCAGGCGGAGCGGCTGACGGGACGCCGGGTGACCCATATCGCATTCACACACGGACATTTCGACCATGTGCTGGGTGCTGCCGCCTTCGCCGGTGCCGAGGTGTTCGGGGCGGTGGGCCTGGACGCGGTGCTGTCCGTGGAGCGCGAGGAACTGCGGGAGAGCGCGGTGCGGCACGGCCTGGCGGCGTCCGAGGCCGCCGAGGCGACGGCCTCGCTGGTGCTGCCGCGCCACCCGGTGACCGGCGAGTGGACGCTGGACCTCGGCGGGCTCCAGGTGCTGCTGGCCAATGTGGGGCCCGGCCACAGCGGGCACGACCTCGCCGTCTTCGTGCCCGGCGAGCGCGAGGTGGTCTTCTGCGGGGATCTGGTGGAGGAGTCCGGCGAACCCCAGGCGGGCAGCGACGCGGCGCCTCGGCAGTGGCCCGCGGCGCTGGACCGGCTGCTGTCGCTGGGCGGGGAGGACGCGCTGTACGTACCGGGCCACGGAGCGGTGGTGGACGCCGGCTTCGTCCGTGAGCAACGCGCCACACTGGCCGCCCGTTTCGGCGTGTCGGAGGCGTGACGGCCGCGGCTCTCCTACTGTCGGCCGGATGCGCGAGTACTCCCCCGACCTGACCCCCCAGTGGAAGCGCCCCCGGGCCGTGCCGGAGGTGGCGGCGGAAACCGATCTGGTGGTGGAGGTCGCCGGTACGGACTTCTGCGGTGCGGTGGTGGCCTGCGAGGCGGGCACGGTCACGCTGGAGGACCGCTTCGGCAAGCGCCGGGTGTTCCCGATGGAGCCGCGCGGCTTCCTGCTGGAGGGGGCCGTGGTCACCCTGGTCCGCCCGTCACGGGCTCCGGCGGCCCCCGCGCGCACCGCGTCCGGTTCGCTCGCCGTGCCGGGTGCCCGGGCGCGGGTGGCCCGCGCGGGCCGGATCTACGTCGAGGGCCGGCACGACGCCGAGCTGGTGGAGCGGGTCTGGGGGGACGACCTGCGGATCGAGGGCGTGGTGGTGGAGTACCTGGAGGGCATCGACGACCTGCCGGCCGTCGTGGCCGAGTTCGGGCCCGCCCCGGACGCCCGGCTGGGGATCCTGGTGGACCACCTGGTGCCGGGCTCGAAGGAGTCCCGCATCGCGGCGTCGGTGACCTCGCCGGACGTCCTGATCGCGGGCCATCCGTACGTGGACGTCTGGCAGGCGGTGAAGCCGTCCGCACTGGGCATCGCCGCCTGGCCGGTGGTCCCGCCCGGCCAGGACTGGAAGACCGGCATCTGCCGGGCGCTGGGCTGGCCGGAGAACACGGGGGCCGCCTGGCAGCACATCCTGTCGCGCGTGACCTCGTACCGGGACCTTGAGCCGACCCTGCTGGGCCGCGTCGAGGAGCTGATCGACTTCGTCACGGCCGGACCGTGACCAAACCGGGCGGGCACGTCGCGGTCCGGCCGGGACCCGCCCGCGTGCGGTCAGTCCACGAGGTCGCGGACCACCGCGTCGGCGAGCAGCCGTCCGCGCAGGGTCAGCACGGCCCGCCCGGCCTCGTACGGTGCGGCTTCCAGGAGGCCGTCCGCGAGGGCCTTGCGGGACGCGGCGAGACCGGCCGGGGCGAGCAGCGACAGCGGGCAGCCGTCCACCAGCCGCAGCTCCAGCAGGATGCGCTCCACCCTGCGGTCCTCCCCGGACAGGAGCTCGCGCCCCGCGCCCGGGGAGCGGCCCTCCGCCAGGGCCGCCGCGTAGGCACCCGGGTGCTTGACGTTCCACCACCTGACCCCGCCGACGTGCGAGTGCGCGCCGGGGCCCGCGCCCCACCAGTCGGCGCCGCGCCAGTACAGCTCGTTGTGCAGGCAGCGCCCGGCCTCGGAGGTGGCCCAGTTCGACACCTCGTACCAGGAGTAGCCGGCCTGCGCCATGACCTCGTCCGCGATCAGGTACCGGTCGGCGTGCACGTCGTCGTCCGTCATGGGGACCTCGCCCCGGCGGATCCGGCGGGCCAGCTGGGTGCCCTCCTCGACGATCAGGGCGTACGCCGAGACGTGGTCGGGCCCGGCTCCGAGGGCCGCGGACAGGGAGTCCCGCCAGTCCTGGTCCGTCTCGCCCGGTGTCCCGTAGATCAGGTCCAGGTTCACGTGCTCGAAGCCCGCGGCCCGCGCCTCCGCCACGCAGGCCTCCGGGCGGCCCGGGGTGTGCGTGCGGTCGAGCACCTTCAGGACGTGCTGCTTCGCGCTCTGCATGCCGAAGGAGACCCGGTTGAAGCCGCCGGCGCGCAGCTCGGCCAGGTAGGCCGGGTCCACGGACTCCGGGTTGGCCTCGGTGGTGATCTCGGCGTCATCGGCCAGGCCGAACTCGTCGCGGATCGCCGCGAGCATCCGGACGAGGTCCCCGGCCGGCAGCAGCGTCGGCGTACCGCCGCCGACGAAGACGGTGCGCACGGCCCTCGGGTCGTCCCCGAGCACCTTCCGTGCGAGGCGTACCTCGTCGATCAGGGTGTCGGCGTAGTTCTCCCGCGAGGCGAGCACACCTCCGGTACCCCGCAGCTCGGTCGCCGTGTAGGTGTTGAAGTCGCAGTACCCGCACCGCGTGGCGCAGTACGGGACGTGCAGGTAGAACCCGAGGGGCCGCTCCCCCGCGCCCTCCAGGGCGTGCGACGGCAGCGAGCCGTCTCCGGGCATGGGTTCACCGTCGGGCAGTGCGGAAGGCATACCCCCATTGTCCCGCACCGCACACCACCCCGGCCCCGCCGACCGCATCCCACCGGGCACAGCCGAATCCGGCCTCACCGGGCGCAGCCGAATCCGGCCTCACCGGGCGCAGCCGAATCCGGCCTCACCGGGCGCAGCCGAATCCGGCCTCACCGGGCGCAGCCGAATCCGGCCTCACGGGACGCAGCCGAACCACCCCACCGGCCTCCACCGAATGCAGCCGGCACCGGGCGCACCCCACCCCGGCCCAGGCGAACCAGGCCGGCTGAATCCGGCCTCACCGGGCGCAGCCGAAGCCAGCCGGCACCGGGCTCCACCGAATCCAGCCCGCCGGGCCCAGCCCATCCAGCCGGCACCGGGCTCCGCCGAATCCAGCCCCGCCGGCGTTTGAGGCGCGGGGTCTGGGGCGGAGCTCCGGGAAGCGGCCCGCAGGGAACGGCACAGCCGGCGCGCAGCCCGGCCCGGCACTCCCGGCCACCGGCAGGGGAACGGCGGGGCGGTCCCCCGCCCCGCCCCACCGAGCCCGCGGCAGGCGCCCGGCGTCAGGCCTCTCGGGAGCCCTCGTACATCTCGTCGATCAGGTGCTTGAACTCACGCTCGACCACCGGCCGCTTCAGCTTGAGGCTGGGCGTCAGGTCCCCGTGCTCGACGTCCAGGTCCCGCGGCAGCAGCCGGAACTTCTTCACCGTCTGCCAGCGCTGCAGGCCCTCGTTCAGGGTCTGCACGTACGTCTCGATGAGCCGGTTGGTCTCCGGCGCCGCCAGGACCTCCCCGTACGTCTTGCCCTCCAGCCCGTTCCCGGCTGCCCAGCCCAGGATCGACGGCTCGTCGAGGGCGATCAGGGCGGAGCAGAAGTTCCGGTCGGCGCCGTGGACGACGATGGTCGACACGTACGGGCAGATCGCCTTGAACCGGCCCTCGATCTCCGCCGGGGCGACGTACTTGCCGCCCGAGGTCTTGATCAGGTCCTTCTTGCGGTCGGTGATGCGCAGGTAGCCGTCGGCCGACAGCTCGCCGATGTCGCCCGTGTGCAGCCAGCCGTCGGACTCCAGGACCTCGGCGGTCTTCTCCGGC
Organism: Streptomyces sp. NPDC058646; assembly: GCF_042716875.1. Taxonomy (NCBI): domain Bacteria; kingdom Bacillati; phylum Actinomycetota; class Actinomycetes; order Kitasatosporales; family Streptomycetaceae; genus Streptomyces; species Streptomyces sp. NPDC058646. Next base: position 144,712 of record NZ_JBHXRK010000011.1, read on the forward strand.
TGCCCGTGGTAGCCCTGCATGATGCCGGGGCCGCGGAGCAGCACCTCGCCGTCGTCGGCGATGCGGACCTCGGTGCCGGGGAGCGGCTTGCCGACCGTGCCGGTGCGGTAGGCCTCGCCCGGGTTGACGAAGGAGGCCGCGCTGGACTCGGTCAGGCCGTAGCCCTCCAGGATGTGGATGCCCGCGCCGGAGAAGAAGTAGCCGATGTCGGGTGCCAGGGCGGAGGCGCCGGAGACGGCGGCGCGCAGGTTCCCGCCGAAGGCGTCGCGGAGCTTGGAGTAGACGAGCGCGTCGGCGATCTTGTGCTTGGTGGTGAGGCCGAAGGGCGCGGTCGCCTGGCCGGTGCGGCGGAAGTTGTCCTGGGTGACCTTGGCGTACTCTCGGGCGACGCCGACCGACCACTGGAAGATCTTGTACTTGGCGCCGCCGGCGAGGCGGGCCTTGGCGGCCACGCCGTTGTAGACCTTCTCGAAGATGCGCGGGACGGCGGCCATGTACGTCGGCTGCACGACCGGCAGGTTCTCGATGATCTTGTCGACCCGGCCGTCGACGGCGGTCACGTGCCCGGCCTCGATCTGCCCGGAGGTCAGCACCTTGCCGAAGACGTGGGCCAGCGGCAGCCACAGGTACTGGACGTCCTGCTTGCCGATCAGACCGGTCGCGACCATGGCCTTGGCCATGTACGACCAGTTGTCGTGCGGCAGCCGGACGCCCTTGGGGCGGCCGGTGGTGCCGGAGGTGTAGATGAGGGTGGCGAGCTGGTCGGAGGTGATGGAAGCGATCCGCTCCTTCACCGCCTCGGGGTGCTTGACGAGGTACTCCTTGCCGAGCGCCTCGAGGTCGGCGAGGGAGAGCACCCAGCCCTCGGGGTCGCCTTCGGCGGCGACCGCGTCGGCGGCCTCCATGACCACGACGTGGGCAAGTTTCGGCAGGTCGGTGCGGCGCTCGCGCGCCTTGGCCAGCTGCTGCGCGTCCTCGGCGATGAGCACCCGGCTCTCGGAGTCGGCGAGGATGAACGCCGACTCGTCCGCGTTGGTGCTGGGGTAGACGGTGGTGACCGCACCGCCGGCGCACATGACGCCGAGGTCGGAGAGGATCCACTCCACCCGGGTGTTGGAGGCGAGCGCGACGCGCTCCTCCGTCCCGAGGCCGAGGGAGATCAGGCCGGCGGCGATGGCGAAGACCCGCTCGGCCGCCTGGCCCCAGCTGAGCGACTTCCAGTCGTCGGCGGCGCCGGGGCCGCCGGACGAGGGCACCGGGTAGCGGTACGCCTCGTCGTTCGGCGTCGCTGCGACGCGCTCAAGGAAGAGCACCGCCACGGTGGGCGGGCGGTTCTCGAGATAGGTCTGTGTGTCGCTCACGACATCCTCCGGACCGGTCCACGCGGCAGAGCGTGGGCGTGGGGCGCTTGGGGGGCGCTTGGGACTGGCGGGTTTACAGCCGTTTGCCATTTTTAAACTGGCGAGTAACCGTCGAGCGTTGATCAGCCTAGAGGCCGACCGGCCGGTGCGTAAGGGGCCGCAAGCGGCCGGTTCATAACGAAAGAGGCCCCCACGCGTGTGCGTGGGGGCCTGATTCCGTACCCATGTCCCAAGTGCCCGTTCCAGCCGCACCCGGGCCCGGGCGGGTCCGGCGCGGGCTACTTCTTCTTGCCGCCGGACTCGTCGCTGGACAGGACGGCGATGAAGGCCTCCTGCGGGACCTCCACGGAGCCGACCATCTTCATCCGCTTCTTGCCTTCCTTCTGCTTCTCCAGCAGCTTCCGCTTACGGGAGATGTCACCGCCGTAGCACTTGGCGAGGACGTCCTTGCGGATGGCGCGGATGGTCTCGCGGGCGATGACCCGCGAACCGATCGCGGCCTGGATCGGCACCTCGAAGGCCTGCCGCGGGATGAGCTCGCGCAGCTTGGCGACCAGGCGCACGCCGTAGGCGTAGGCGGCGTCCTTGTGGGTGACGGCGGAGAAGGCGTCGACCTTGTCGCCGTGCAGCAGGATGTCGACCTTGACCAGGCTGCCGGACTGCTCGCCGGTGGGCTCGTAGTCCAGGGAGGCGTAACCGCGCGTCTTGGACTTCAGCTGGTCGAAGAAGTCGAAGACGATCTCCGCGAGCGGCAGGGTGTAGCGGATCTCCACCCGGTCCTCGGAGAGGTAGTCCATGCCGAGGAGGGTGCCGCGGCGCTGCTGGCACAGCTCCATGATCGCGCCGATGAACTCGGTGGGCGCGAGCACGGTGGCGCGGACGACCGGCTCGAACACGTCCGAGATCTTGCCCTCGGGGAACTCGCTCGGGTTGGTGACGGTGACTTCCTTGCCGTCCTCCATGACCACCCGGTAGACCACGTTCGGCGCGGTGGCGATGAGGTCGAGGCCGAACTCGCGCTCCAGGCGCTCGCGGACCACGTCCAGGTGGAGCAGGCCGAGGAAGCCGACGCGGAAGCCGAAGCCGAGCGCCGCCGAGGTCTCCGGCTCGTACACGAGCGCGGCGTCGTTCAGCTGGAGCTTGTCCAGGGCCTCGCGCAGGTCCGGGTAGTCCGAGCCGTCGAGCGGGTACAGGCCCGAGAAGACCATGGGCCGCGGGTCCTTGTAGCCGCCGAGCGCCTCGGTGGCGCCGTTGTGCAGGCTGGTGATGGTGTCACCGACCTTGGACTGACGGACGTCCTTCACGCCGGTGATGATGTAGCCCACCTCGCCGACGCCGATGCCGTCGGACGGGGTCATCTCCGGGGAGGAGACGCCGATCTCCAGCAGCTCGTGCGTGGCGCCGGTGGACATCATCCGGATGCGCTCGCGCTTGTTCAGCTGGCCGTCGACCACACGGACGTAGGTCACGACGCCGCGGTACGAGTCGTAGACCGAGTCGAAGATCATCGCGCGGGCCGGGGCGTCCTTGACGCCGACCGGGGCCGGGACCGTGGCGACGACCTTGTCGAGCAGCGCCTCGACACCGAGACCGGTCTTCGCCGAGACGCGCAGCACGTCCTCCGGCTGGCATCCGATCAGGTTCGCGAGCTCCTCGGCGAACTTCTCCGGCTGGGCCGCCGGCAGGTCGATCTTGTTCAGGACGGGAACGATCGCGAGGTCGTTCTCCATCGCCAGGTACAGGTTGGCGAGGGTCTGCGCCTCGATGCCCTGGGCGGCGTCCACCAGGAGCACCGTGCCCTCGCAGGCGGCGAGGGAGCGCGAGACCTCGTAGGTGAAGTCGACGTGCCCGGGGGTGTCGATCATGTTGAGGATGTGGGTGCTGCCCTGACCCTCGCCCGTGGTCGGCGCCCACGGAAGCCGGACGGCCTGGGACTTGATCGTGATGCCGCGCTCACGCTCGATGTCCATGCGGTCGAGGTACTGGGCGCGCATCTGCCGCTGGTCGACCACGCCGGTGATCTGGAGCATCCGGTCGGCAAGCGTCGACTTGCCGTGGTCGATGTGCGCGATGATGCAGAAGTTGCGGATCAGCGCCGAGTCGGTACGGCTCGGCTCGGGCACGTGGCTGGGGATCGCGGGCACGCAGTGTCCTGATTCTCGGGTCGCAGTCGGAAGCGTTTGCGGAGCGTCGGTCGGCGCGCAGATCCGGCTCCCGTCGCCCTCGGCGGCGTGATCTCGGATCTGTACGCAGACTCCCATGGTCCCATGGACGGGGCAGTGCGCTCGGTTTGGGCCGCCCGGAGCGTGCCTGGTAGCCTGGGCAGCTGTGTCTCGTATGCCCTCTCAGCTGTCGAGGCACGATCCGAAGAACAAAACTCTGAACCTGCAAAGGCTCTTTCGTGGCGAACATCAAGTCCCAGATCAAGCGGAACAAGACGAACGAGAAGGCGCGCCTGCGCAACAAGGCCGTCAAGTCCTCGCTCAAGACCGCGATCCGCAAGGCCCGCGAGGCCGTCGTCGCCGGTGACGTCGAGAAGGCCACCGTGGCTTCTCGCGCTGCCGCGCGTGCGCTCGACAAGGCTGTCTCGAAGGGTGTCATCCACAAGAACGCCGCCGCCAACAAGAAGTCGGCGCTGGCCACCAAGGTTGCCTCCCTCCAGGGCTGAGCTCCTGATGTGATCGCCGGGTAAGGATCCAGCGGGCCCTCTCTCCCGCTCCCGACCGGCACCCCGCGCCGCACACGAAGCGTTCGCCACGCGGGTGCGGCGCAACCGAGCAGTGACCGAAGGCCCCGGCCTCCACCCTTCCCCAGGGTGGTCGCCGGGGCCTTCGTGCGTGCCCGGCCCTGAGCTGGGCGGACGTCCAGGCGGGCGTCGGGGCTGCCGTACCGGTGTCGCGCCTGCCTGCCGTCCCGCGCCGACCGGCCGCGGCCCGCCCGTCAGCCGGTCAGCGCGGCCAGCACGGTCGAGGTGAGGACCTCGGGGGCTTCCGCGGCCTCCATCCGCCCTGCCTGGACCTCGGCCGCGGCGGCGTGGACGAGGCTGTAGACGACCGTGACCAGCCAGTCCGCGGACAGGTCCGAGCGCAGCTCGCCGGTCTCCTGTCCGCGCAGGACCAGCCGGCGGACGGGAGCGAGGATCCGCTCGTGGCGCTCGCGCAGCCGCTCGGGCGGGAGGGCGGCGGAGACCGCGGCGAAGACGGCGGAGTGCCGGTCGAGGAGCCGCCAGGAGGTACGGACGAGCCGGCGGAGCTCCTCGGCAGTGCCTCCCGGGCCCGCCGGGGCCTCGGCGGCGCCGGGGGCCTCCCCGCGGAGCCCGTCGAGGGCGGCGGCCGCTTCGGCGACGGCCCGGTCGAGGGCGGCGTCGAGGAGCGCCTCGCGGGTGGGGAAGTGGGAGTAGAGGGTGACCCGGCTGACGCCCGCGGCGCGGGCGACGGCCGCCATGCTCGCCTGCGGGTCGGCGAGGAAGCAGTCCAGGCCCGCATCGACGATCGCGGCAGTGTTGCGCTCGGCGTCTGCGCGGCGGGGCCGGGGGGCGGGTCGGGTGGCATCGGGGACCATGCAGTCAAACTTAACACCTGTGTTCACATTCCAGCGGCGGGCCTGCATACTGCATTCCTAACACCCCTGTTAAGTTTAGGAGGCGGATCCGTCATGCCCGCACACGCCGAGCACCACCGCGGCCAGGAGCAGGAACGCGTTCATGGGCCCGAGGACGCCCACGCCCACGCGTCCGCCGCGCACCCCCACCGGTGGCGCCTGCTCTTCCTTCTGTGCCTGGCCCAGTTCCTGCTCATCGCGGACGTCACCGTGGTGAACGTGGCCCTGCCCGCCGTCGGCGACGACCTCGGCCTCTCCTCGTCCGGGCTCACCCGGGTCGTCACCGCGTACACCCTCTTCTTCGGGTCCCTGCTGCTGGTGGGCGGGCGGCTGGCCGACCGGTTCGGGGCCCGCCGGACGTTCCTGGCGGGGCTGACGCTGTTCACCGCGGCCTCGATGGCGTCCGGGCTCGCCACGGGAGGCGCCGCGCTGATCGCCGCGCGGTCGGCGCAGGGGGTCGGCGCGGCACTGCTCTCGCCCGCCGCGATGGCCCTGGTCATGGCGCTGTTCCAGGGGCCGTCGCGGCACCGGGCCCTCGGCGTCTGGGCGGCGGTCGGCGGAGCGGGCGCGGCCGTCGGCGTCCTGCTCGGCGGGATCCTCGCCGACGGACCCGGCTGGCGCTGGATCTTCTACGTCAACCTGCCGGCCGGGGTGCTGGCGCTGATCGCCGTCCCGCTGCTGCTGGGGCCCCCGCTGCGCGCACCCGGCGACCCCGCGGCGCGCCGTGCACCCCTGGACGTGCCGGGGGCGCTGCTCCTGACGGCCGCTTCGGCCGCCCTCGTCCACGGCCTGACGGAACGCTCCTGGCCCTGGCTCGCCGCGGCCGTGGCGGCGGGGGCCGTGCTGGCCCTGGTCCAGCGCCGCACCCCGCACCCGCTGCTCCCCCCGGCTCTGCCGGGCCGGCGATCGCTGCTGGGCGGCAGCGCGGTGATGCTGGGGGCGGCCGGACTGTTGGTGGCGGGGTTCTACCTGAGCTCCCTGCACATCCAGCACACCCTCGGGCGGAGCCCGCTGGTCACCGGTCTGGCCTTCCTCCCGGTGGCGGTGGCCGTCACCGCGGGGGCACACCTGGGCGGTCCGGCCGTTGCCCGCTTCGGCTGGCGTCCGGTCGGCGCGGCCGCCTTCGCCCTGGCCGCGGCCGGAGCGGCCCTGGCTCCGGCCGGCGGGCTCTGGACGGGCCTCGTCCCCGGGTTCGCCCTGCTGGCCCTGGGTCTCGGCGCGGCCTTCGTCTGCGCCACCACGGCCGCCCTCTCGGAGGTCGCCCCGGAACACTCGGGCCTGGCCTCCGGCACGGTCGGCACGGCCCACGAACTCGGCGCGGCCCTCGGCGTGGCCGCCCTCGCGTCGGGGGGCTTCACCGCCCTGCCCTTCCCGGCGCTGGCCCTGGCCCTGGCCGCAGCGGTCCTCCTCCCCGCCGGCCACCCCTCCCCCTCGGCAGCCCGCGCGACGGCCCACTGACCGGCCGGGCGCGCCCGGCCGCCCGCCTCCCTCCGCACACGCCAACGGCACGGGCGGCCCGGAGACGGACCGCGGGTCCCGGGGGGCGGAGGACCTCCTACCGGCGCTGGGGGCGGGCGGCGCGGGCCACGGCCACGACCGCCTTCTCCAGGGCGTACTCCGGGTCGTCGCCGCCGCCCTTGACCCCCGCGTCGGCGGCGGCCACAGCGCGCAGGGCGTCCGCGACCCCGTCCGCGGACCAGCCGCGCATCTGCTGGCGGACCCGGTCGATCTTCCAGGGCGGCATGCCCAGGTCCCGCGCCAGGTCGCCCGGGCGGGCCCCGCGCGGGGCGGAGGCCAGCTTGCCGATGGCGCGTACCGCCTGGGCCAGCGCGCTGGTGATCAGGACCGGCGCCACCCCGGTGGACAGCGACCAGCGCAGGGCTTCGAGCGCCTCGGCCGCGCGGCCCTCCACGGCCCGGTCCGCGACGGTGAAGCTGGAGGCCTCGGCCCTGCCCGTGTAGTAACGGCCCACGACGGCTTCGTCGATGGTGCCCTCGACGTCCGCGCACAGTTGCGCGGCGGCGCTCGCCAGCTCGCGCAGGTCGCTGCCGATCGCGTCCACGAGCGTCTGGCACGCCTCGGGGGTCGCCGACCGGCCCAGCGTGCGGAACTCGCCCCGAACGAAGGCCAGCCGGTCCGCCGCCTTGGTCATCTTCGGGCAGGCGACCTCCCGCGCTCCCGCCTTCCGGGCCGCGTCCAGCAGCCCCTTCCCCTTGACCCCGCCCGCATGGAGCAGGACGAGGGTGATCTCCTCGAAGGGCGCGGCGATGTACGCCTTGACTTCCTTGACCGTGTCCGCGGAGAGGTCCTGCGCATTGCGCACGACCAGCACCTTGCGCTCGGAGAAGAGCGACGGGCTCGTCATCTCCGCCAGCGTGCCGGGCTGGAGCTGCTCGGGGGCGAGGTCGCGCACGTCCGTGTCGGAGTCGGCGGCGCGGGCGGCCGCCACCACCTCCCGTACGGCACGGTCGAGCAGCAGGTCCTCCTGCCCCACCGCGAGGGTGAGCGGGGCAAGCAGATCGTCGGTGGAATTCTTCCTGGTGGCCATCGCCTCCAGCATCCCACGCCGCACTGACAGTCCCCCGCGCCGCGGGCCCCCTCACCCGGTGTCCGAGAATGGTCGCGTGAATGTGCGACATGTACTCGTCCTGCCCGACCGCGACGCCGCCGAGGAGGTGGCGCGGGAGGCCGTCGACCGCTTCGGACTCCCGGAGGAACCGCAGTTGGTGCGCGACGCCCTGGCCGGTGAGGACGACGCCGAGGACGCCCAGTGGCTGGTGGTCGTCGAGGATCCGCAGGAGCGGCTCGACGTGACCGCGCTGGACGCCCTCGCCGACGCGTACGAAGGCTGGCTGGAGGCCCCTTAGCCCCGGTGCCCGTCCTACGCCTTGTGCACGATCTGCACGTCGAGCGCGACCTCCACGGTCGAACCGAGGGCCGCGATGCCGTGGGCGAGCGTGGACTGCCAGTTCAGGGTGAAGTCCTCGCGCTGCAGTTCGGCGGTGGCCCGGCAGGCGGCCCGGGGCTCGCCCTCCATGCCCGTGCCCAGGCCCAGGTACTGGGTGTCCAAGGTCACCGAGCGGCTGACGCCGTGGAGGGTGAGGGCGCCCGCGACGGCCCAGCGGCTGCCGCTGCGGTGGATGAACCGTTCGCTGTAGAACTCCACCGTGGGGTGCCGGGCCGCGTCCAGGAAGTCGGCGGACCGCAGGTGGTCGTCCCGCATCCGCACCCCCGTGTCGATGCTCGCCGCATCGATGATCACGTGCATGGAGGAGTCCTCCATGCGGTCGGCTATCCGCACCGCCCCCGCGAACGTGTTGAAGCGGCCGCGGATCCGCGCGAAACCGATGTGCCGGGCCGAGAAGCCGATCGACGAATGCGTCGGGTCGAGCTCCCAGTGGCCGGGCTGCGGCAGCAGCGGAGGCTCGACGGCGTCGAGGACGATCTCCGCGGTACCGGCCTGCGCCGGGTCCCCCACCAGCGTCGCCCCGTGGAAGGGGGCGTACCCCTCGGCGGTGACGGAGAGGCGGTACTCCCCTTCCGGCATGGCCGCCGTGAATCCGCCGTACGGGTCGGTCTCCCCGCTGACGATCCGCCGGCCGATGGGATCGGTCACCTCGAACCGGGCCTGTCTGACCGGCTGGTGGACGGTGTCGATGACCCGGCAGCTGAGCAGACGCGCCGTCGGCGGCAGCGTCAGTGTCGCGGATGTGTGTGGGCCGGCACTTCCGGCCGACTCCATCCCCCGTCGGCGACCGAACATGACTGACGCACCCCCGTGCTGTGTGGACTTGGACCGCTGTGGCGAAGACGCATTCGATCATGCTGTCGGGTTGTGGGCAAACAGAAGGGTCGCGCCCGGTATGCCCGCGCCGCTTCCGCCGCCGGCCGGCCGCGAACGCGCGCAGCCGTGGGCCGCTGCCGGTGACGGCGACCGAACCGTCGGTGTCGGTACGCAGCACCGTCGCCCCCGCCGCCCGCAGCAGCGCGAGCGTACCCGGTGCGGGGTGCCCGTAGCGGTTTCCGGCACCGACCGGGACGATCGCCAGGCGTGGCCGGATCCGCTCGTACAGGGCGGCTTCCTGGTGCGCGGAGCCGTGGTGGGCGACCTTGACCACGTCCACCGGGCCCCAGTGCGGATGCTCCCTCAAGAGGGCTTGCTGCGCGGGCGGTTCGAGGTCACCGAGCAGGAGCAGGGTCAGCCCCGCCGTCCGGACCAGCAGGGCCACGCTCGCGTCGTTGGGCCCCTCCGGCGGCGGGCCGGCCGGCGAGGGCCACAGCACCTGCCAGTCCACCGGCCCGGCCCGGCGCCGCTCGCCCTGCGCGGCGGCCGCGACGGGCACCCCGGCCGCCGCCGCGGTCCGCCGGACGGAGGCGGCCTGCCCGGCCGGCTCCTCGAAGCCGGTGGTCTGGATCACACCCACGGTCCGGCCGCGCAGCACCCCGGACAGACCGGCCACGTGGTCGGCGTGAAAGTGCGTCAGCAGGAGCAGCGGAACCCTGCGCACACCCAGCGCGCGCAGGCAGTCGTCCACCGGACCGGGGTCGGGGCCGGTGTCCACGACCACGGCCGTGCCCGGCGCGACCGCGAGTACGCCGGCGTCGCCCTGCCCTACCGCGCACTGCACGTAGCTCCAGTCGGGCGGGGGCCAGCCGGTGACCGTACGGGTGAGCTGCGGCGGCCGCAGGACGGCGAGGAGCAGCAGCCCGGCCAGCCCGAAGAGGACCCACCGGCTGCGGCCGAGACGGGGCCCGAGGACCACGGCGGCGCAGGTGGCGGCGGCCAGCAGCAAGCCGCCGGTGACACCGCCCGGCCAGGGCAGCTCGGCCCCGGGCAGCCGTGCCCCGGCCCGGGCCACGCCCGCGATCCACCCGGCCGGTACCCCGGCGCACCAGGCCAGCAGCTCCGCGGCGGGCATCCACAGCGGAGCCGCAGCGAGGGCCGCGAAACCGAGCACCGTGGCCGGACCGGCCGCCAGCTCGGCCAGCAGGTTGCACGGCACCGCCACCAGGCTGATCCGGGCCGACAGGACGGCGACGACAGGGGCGCACACCGCTTGCGCCGCGGCGGCCGCCCCGAGTGCCTCGGCGAGCCGGGGCCGCACCCCGCGCCGGCGCAGGGCCTCGGCCCAGCGGGGGGCGAGGGTCAGCAGGGCGCCGGTGGCCAGGACGGAGAGCAGGAACCCGTAGCTGCGGGCCAGCCACGGGTCGTAGAGCACCAGCAGCAGCACGGCGGCGGCCAGGGCGGGGATCAGGGACCTGCGCCGCCCGGTGGCGAGGGCCAGCAGGGTGACCGCCCCGCAGGCGGCGGCCCGCAGCACGCTCGGCTCCGGCCGGCACACCACGACGAACGCCAGCGTCAGCGCCGCCCCGCACAGGGCGGTCGCCCGCAGGGAGAGCCCGAGGCGGGGTGCCAGCCCGCCCCGCTCGGCCTGCTGGGCGCGGGCCGGGGGCCCGATGAGCAGGAAGAGCACGACGGTCAGGTTGGACCCGGACACGGCCAGCAGGTGCAGCAGGTCGGTGGCCCGGAAGGCCTCGTGCAGATCGGCCGGCACGCGGGAGGTGTCCCCCACCACCAGCCCCGGCAGCAGGGCCCTGGCATCGGGCGCGAGCCCCTCGGTGGCCTCCCGCAGCCCGGCCCGCAGCCGCCCGGCGAGGCGCTGCGCGGCATCCGGTCCGGCGAGCATCCGGGGCGGGCTGTCCCCGGCCGGGCGCAGCAGGGCCACGGCCCGCTCCCCGCCCCGGGCCGGCGCCAGCCGGACGACGGCCGTCACCCGCGTCGAGGGCAGCAGGCGGGCCCATCCCGGATGTCCGGCCTGCACCCGCACCGGCGTGGCGACCCGGGTCCGCGACCCGTCGGGCCCGGTCACCCGGTTCACCACCGCGTCCAGCACCACCAGGGGCGGCCCGGCGCCCCTCGACGTGACCCGCGGATCGGAGGTGACGGTGAACTCCGCGAGGACGCGGGCGTGTTCCCGGGCCAGCCCCGTGACGGGCCCGGCCCGCGCCTCGGCCCGCTGGAGGCCCGCCACCCCGGCCCCGGCGGCCGCGCACAGCAGGGCCGCGGCCACCGCGGCGCCGACCCGCCACCGCGGCCCGGGCCTCCGCCGTCCGGCCGCGAGCAGCAGCCCCGCCCCCACCACCCCCATGGCCACGGCGGCGGCGGTCCAGCCGCTCGGCGCGTCCAGCGCGAGGGCGGCCGAAGCCCAGGCGGCCAGCGCCGGCGCCGCGAGCCGCAGATCGACCGGGCCGGACCCCTCGGGCCCGGTCACGGCCGCACCCGCGTCCGCAGGTCGGCGAAGCGGCGCTCGCCGATGCCTTCGACCTGCCGGAGCTCCTCCACGGAACGGAAGCCGCCGCGGGCGGTGCGGAAGTCCACGATGTGCTGCGCCAGCACCGGCCCGACCCCCGGCAGGCCGTCCAGCTGCTCCACCGTGGCCGAGCCGAGGCTGATCGGGCCCGCACCCGGCCCGGTACCGGGGCGGGCCCCGCCGGGCGGCTGCTGCGGCTCGGCGGGAGCACCCACCAGCACCTGTTCGCCGTCCACCAGGACCCGGGCCCGGTTCAGCCCGGTGGTGTCGGTGCCCGGCCGTACTCCCCCGGCGGCGGCCAGTGCATCCTCGACCCGCGAACCGGCGGGCAGCCTCCGCACTCCGGGCTCCCGGACCTTGCCGCTGACGTCGACGACGACCGGCGAACCGGAGCCCGGAGCGGCCCCTGGCGCGGCGGCGGCGAGGGCCGGAGCCTGGGCCTGGGTCTCGGGCGGCGCCTTCCCCGGGGCTACCACGTCGGGCGCGACGACCGGCTGCGGCCGGGCAGCTCCGTACTGGTGCGCGGCGAAGCCCACCCCCACCAGCAACACCAGCGTCACCGCGGCCACCGTGCGCGGCTCGACCCCGCAGCGGGCCTGGAGCCAGACCGGCAGCCGTTCCCGCACGGCGGATCTCCACGCGCCCCCGGCGGCCTGCTCACCCGCTTCCCGGGAGCCGGGCCCGGCGGGCGGAGGAGGCGCGTGGGAACCGGCCTCCTCCCCGGGCAGCGGACCGCCAGGTTCCGGCCCGGACGGGGCGGGATCCCGCGGCAGGGCGGGGTCCCGCGGGAGGGCGGGGTCCCGCGGTGGGCTGCTGCCGCCGAGCAGGGCCTCGGCCCGGCGGTGCACCGCCGCCGGTTCCGGACGGGGTCGGCGGTCACCGCGGCGGTGGCGGAGTCGGCCGTCGGACAGACGGGAGCGGCCCGGGCCACTGGTGGCTCCGGAGGGACGCGGGGTACGGGCGCGAAGAGTCATGCCACGACGGTAGGGGCGCATCCCGCATCCCGTTCGGAGGCCTCAATTCCTGTGGACAGCAGGCCCGTTGTGCATGATCCGGTCACCCGTTCCGGTGATCAGCGCGGCGATACGACGGCTGCCAGCAGTCCCGGCCCGGTGTGTGCGCCGATCACCGCGCCGACCTCACTGACGTGCAGCTCGACCAGCCCGGGGATGCGCTCGCGGAGCCGCTGCGCGAGTTTCTCGGCCCGTTCGGGCGCGGACAGGTGGTGCACCGCCACGTCCACGCTCCCCGATCCGGCACGCTCGACCGCCAGCTCCTCGAGGCGGGCGATGGCCTTGGAGGCCGTCCGGACCTTCTCCAGCATCTCGATGCGCCCTCCCTCCAGCGTCAGCAGCGGTTTGACCGCGAGCGCCGAGCCGAGGAGGGCCTGTGCGGCACCGATGCGGCCGCCCCTGCGCAGGTAGTCCAGGGTGTCGACGTAGAAGTAGGCGGACATGTCCACGGCCCGCTTCTCGGCGGCGGCCACGGCCTCGTCGAGGGAACCGCCCGAACCGGCCGTCTCCGCGGCGGCCAGCGCGCAGAATCCGAGGGCCATCGCGACCATGCCGGTGTCGACGACCCGGACGGGCACGGGGGCCGTCCTGGCCGCGACCACGGCGGCGTCGTATGTGCCGGAGAACTCCGCGGACAGGTGCAGGCTGACGATGCCCGTCGCACCGGCGTCCGCCGCTGCCCGGTAGGCCTGGACGAACTCCTCCGGGCTGGGGCGCGAGGTGGTGACCGAGCGGCGCTTCTGCAGGGCGAGGGCGAGGCTGCGCGCCGAGATCTCGGTGCCCTCTACGAGCGCCTCGCCGCCGAGCACCACGGTGAGCGGGACGGAGGTGATTCCGTGCCGCGCCAGGGCCGGTTGGGGCAGGTAGGCCGTGGAATCGGTGACGATCGCGACATGGCGGGACATGAGGCGGAGATTACCGCCCGTGGGGGTCGGACGGCAGCCTCGGCCCCCTGCCGGGCCACCGAAGGCCGTCCGAAGGCCGTCCGACCGCAGTCCGAAGGCCGCCGCGAAGCCGTGCAGCAGCCGGCCGGAGGCCGTCCGCAGGCGCGCCGAGCCCCACTCCGACCGCGCGGGCCGTCCGCCCGCACCGGAAAACCGGCGCAAGCACCCTCCCGCCCCGGACGATCGCGCCGGACATCCGAGCCCGGGACCTCCGCGGACAGCCGACCGGGCGAAGACCGACGAAGACCGGACGAAGCACCGCAGGAAGACCGAGCGGCGTCCGTGGCCTCAGGTCGTGCTCTCCGGCCGTCGCGTCTTCTGCCAGGAGTACGGAGCCGCCGGGGCCGCCGGGTCCAGCGCAGCCGGCTGGGCACCCCCGGCCGGCTCCGTTGCCCGGGGCTGCGGCGGGGCCGCGGCGGGGCCGGAGCCCGGCCCGGCAGCCGCCGCCCGGGGCGTACCGCCGCCACCCGCCGCCTGCGCCGCGTCCCACGCGGCGGCCGCCGCCGCCAGCTCGTCGACCGACTCGGGAGACCAGTCCCGCAGCGCATCCGACTCGGTCTCGATCTGGGCCGAGAGCGCGTCCAGGTCGTCGGCCGCGAAGCGGCGGGCCCGGTCGCGCGCGGCCCAGCGCAGGGAGTCGGCGGCCTGCGTGATCTTCGCCGTACGCTCCCGCAGATCGGGCAGGGAGGCGGCGATCCGCCCGCGGTCCGGTTCCTGCTCCAGCCGCTTCAGCTCCTCGTCCAGCTCGTGCCCGTGCGCGCTCAGCCGCTCGAAGAGCCCGATCGACTCCGTCAGCGACCTGTCCACCCGAACCCCGTCGTGCAGGGCCTGTTGTGTGGTCCTCATCGAGGTCCGCAGGTCGAGCCGCAGCTGCGCCAGTGCCCCGGCGACCCCGACCTGGCCGAAGCTCTTCGCCCTGAGGGTGGTGTCCTCCACGGTCCGGCGGGCCTGCGTGATCGTACGGTCCACGCCCCGCTTGGCCGCCCCCACCACCTTCACGGTGGCGTACGCACCCAGTCCGAGGAAGGTGAAAAGCACCATCAGCGCGAAGATGATCAGCGCGGCCTCCATGAGTGTCCCTTCCCCAGTCCCCAGGCAGCTGTTTTCCGTCCCCTCCACGGTAAACGCAACGGGCAGGCCAGGGGTTCCCATCGAACCCCCAACCTGCCCGTACGGGATGTCCCCCACACCTACCGGGAAGGGACGGGACGGCCTCAGATGACGATGTTCACCAGCTTGGGCGCGCGCACGATCACCTTGCGGATCTCCGCGCCGCCCAGCGCCGCCACCACGCCCGCGTCGGCTACCGCCAGCTGCTCCAGCTCCGCCTCGGAGATCGCCGGCGACACCTCCAGGCGCGCCTTGACCTTGCCCTTGACCTGCACCACGCAGGTCACGGTCTCGTCCACGACGTACGCCGGGTCCGCGACGGGGTAGTCCTGGTGGACGACCGAGTCGCTGTGACCCAGGCGGTGCCACAGCTCCTCCGCGATGTGCGGGGCCAGCGGGGCGACCAGCAGCACCAGCCGCTCGGCGACCGAGCGCTCCAGCGGGCGGCCCGCCTTCGTCAGGGTGTTGTTCAGCTCGGTGATCTTCGCGATGGCGGTGTTGAACCGCAGCCCCGCCAGGTCGGCGCCGGCCCCGTCGATGGCCTTGTGCAGGGCGCGCAGGGTGTCCTCGGCGGGCTCGGCGTCGACGACGGTGACCGCACCGGTCTCCTCGTCCACGATGTTGCGCCACAGGCGCTGCAGCAGCCGGTACTGGCCGACGACGGCGCGGGTGTCCCACGGACGCGAGACGTCCAGCGGGCCCATCGCCATCTCGTACAGGCGCAGCGTGTCCGCGCCGTACTCCTCGCACATCTCGTCCGGCGTGACGGCGTTCTTCAGGGACTTGCCCATCTTGCCGTGCTCGCGCTTGACCGGCTGTCCCTGGTGGAAGTACCCGCCGTCGCGCTCCTCGACCTCGGCCGCCGGAACGTACACACCGCGCGCGTCGGTGTAGGCGTACGCCTGGATCATGCCCTGGTTGAACAGCTTGTGGAACGGCTCCGCGGAGGAGACGTGACCCAGGTCGAACAGCACCTTCGACCAGAAACGGGCGTACAGCAGGTGCAGCACCGCGTGCTCGGCGCCGCCCACGTACAGGTCGACGCCGCCGTGCGGCTGTCCCTCGCGCGGGCCCATCCAGTACTGCTCGATCTCCGGGTCCACCAGCGCCGACGCGTTGTGCGGGTCCAGGTAGCGCAGCTCGTACCAGCAGGAGCCGGCCCAGTTGGGCATGGTGTTGGTCTCGCGGCGGTAGCGCTTGACGCCCGCACCGTCGCCCAGGTCCAGCTCCACCTCGACCCACGCCTCGTTGCGCGACAGCGGGGTCTCGGGCTTCGACGCGGCGTCGTCGGGCTCGAAGGTGCGCGGGGAGTAGTCCTCGACCTCCGGCAGTTCCAGCGGCAGCATCGACTCGGGCAGCGGGTGCGCGACGCCGTCCTCGTCGTAGACGATCGGGAAGGGCTCGCCCCAGTAGCGCTGGCGGCTGAACAGCCAGTCGCGCAGCCGGAAGTTGACCGTGCCCTCGCCGATGCCGCGCTCGGCCAGCCACGCGGTGACGGCGGCCTTGGCCTCGACGACGCCCAGCCCGTCCAGCGAGATGCCCTCGCCGGAGGAGTTCACCAGCTCGGCCTCGTACGAGACGAACGCCTCGTCCCACTCGGCGGTGTCGGTGCCGCGCCCGTCGGTCGGCTGGACCACGCAGCGGATCGGCAGCTCGAAGGCGCGCGCGAACTCGAAGTCACGGCTGTCGTGCGCGGGCACGGCCATGATCGCGCCGGTGCCGTAGCCCATCAGCACGTAGTCGGCGATGAAGACGGGGACCTGCTCGCCGCTGACCGGGTTGGTCGCGTACGCGCCGGTGAAGACGCCGGTCTTGTCCTTGGCCTCGGCCTGCCGCTCGACGTCCGACTTCGAGGCGGCCTGCTTGCGGTACGCGTCGACGGCCTCGGCGGGGGTGGCGTAGCCGCCGGTCCACACCGCGTGGGTGCCCTCGGGCCATTGCGCGGGGACGACGGCGGGGACCAGCTCGTGCTCGGGCGCCAGCACCATGTAGGTGGCGCCGAACAGCGTGTCGGGGCGGGTGGTGAAGACGGTGATCGCACCGGCGTCGCCCACGGCGAAGTCGACGCGCGCGCCCTCGCTGCGGCCGATCCAGTTCCGCTGCTGCAGCTTGATGGCCTCGGGCCAGTCCAGCGCCTCCAGGTCGTCCAGCAGCCGGTCGGCGTACGCGGTGATCCGCATGTTCCACTGGCTCAGCTTGGACTTGAAGACGGGGAAGTTGCCGCGCTCGGAACGGCCGTCCGCGGTGACCTCCTCGTTGGCCAGTACGGTGCCCAGGCCGGGGCACCAGTTCACGGGCGCGTCGGAGGAGTACGCCAGCCGGTGGCCGTTCAGTACGTCGGCCCGCTCCGCGGCGGTCAGCCCGCTCCAGGCGCGGCTCCCGGGGACCTCACGGGAGCCGTCCTCGAAGGCGGCGACCAGTTCGGTGATGGGCCGGGCGCGGCCGGCCTCGGAGTCGTACCAGGAGTTGTAGATCTGCAGGAAGATCCACTGCGTCCACTTGTAGTACTCGGGGTCGATCGTGGCGAACGACCGGCGCTTGTCGTGGCCCAGGCCCAGCCGGCGCAGCTGGACCTTCATGTTCTCGATGTTGGCCTCGGTCGAGACCCGCGGGTGCGTGCCGGTCTGCACGGCGTACTGCTCGGCCGGCAGGCCGAAGGAGTCGAAGCCCAGGGTGTGCAGGACGTTGTGACCGGTCATCCGCTGGTGGCGGGCGTACACGTCGGTGGCGATGTACCCGAGCGGGTGGCCGACGTGCAGACCCGCACCGGACGGGTACGGGAACATGTCCATGATGAACTTCTTGGGCCGTGCGACGGCCGCGGGGTCACCGGCCAGGTCACCGGTCGGGTTCGGGGCCTCGTAGGTTCCCTGCGCGTCCCATACGTCCTGCCAGCGAGCCTCGATGTCGGCGGCCATGGCAGCCGTGTAACGGTGCGCCTCGGCCGCCTCGGGGGCCGGGGTGTTCGTCTCGCTCATGATTTCTGAAGCTCCATCGATCGTCTCTGCCGTCTCTGCCTGCCCAAACGAAAAAACCCCTCGCACAGGAGGGGACGCCGCGCCGGTGCCGACCGTCGAAGGGTCGGTACTGATCAGCGCGGCTCGGTAAGCAGAAGGCGTACGGCACGCATGGCGTCAGGGTACCGCAGCGGCCCCTACGGGTGCTCGGCCGTTCCGCACAACGAGAAGCGGGGGCCCCCCAACCGGGGGGGCGGCGGGGAACGGGGGGGGGTAGGTGTATTTTAATCAAGAACGCCAGCAGTCCAAGGACGGGGGCAAGAAAAAAAGGGAAATAACCAGGGGC
>NZ_JBHXRK010000011.1:162363-245918 GCF_042716875.1 Streptomyces sp. NPDC058646
CCCATGGGGGGGCTCGGCGGGACCCCACCACCACCCGGGGCCCCCCCGACCGGGGGGCCCCGCTTCTTCACTGTGGAGCTAAGGAGAATTGAACTCCTGACCTCCTGCATGCCATGCAGGCGCTCTACCAACTGAGCTATAGCCCCTTGCCCTGCCTGCCGCTCCGGTTCCCCTTGCTGGTTCCCCTTGGCGACGTCCCAAACATTACACGGTCATGGCCCTGGTCCAAAAATCGGTTTCCACCGACCACGAGCCATGCCCGTTTTGACCTATTTAGTCACGCTCGTGCGAACTGATAGAACCGCTTCAGCGTGCAGTGCTCGTCGAGCAGCCGGCCGTAGATCGGCTCCCCCTCCAGCTCACGGTACGTCTCGATCGGGTCGCCCTTTATGATCAGCGCCCGCGCGCATTCCTCGCACCAGTACTGGTAGTCGGGGTTGACCGGGTCCATGTCCCGCACGATCGGCGTGCCGTTGTTGCACCAGTCGCACCGGCGCCGGTGTGCACCCATCCGTCAGCGACTCCCTCCCACGTCGGGCCGTCGACTCCCCCTCCGGCGGTCCCGATTCTGCCACGACGGTACGGGGCGGGTCAGCAAGCGCAAAGGGTCTAAAAGCAAGGATCCCGCCCCCTGTTGGGGACGGGATCCTGATTGTGGAGCTAAGGAGAATTGAACTCCTGACCTCCTGCATGCCATGCAGGCGCTCTACCAACTGAGCTATAGCCCCGCTCTCCGCCGCGCTCCCCCCGTTTCCGGTGTTCTGCGCTGCGAACAAGAAGAACTCTAGCCTGTGACCAGCCGGAAAGTGAAATCCGGGTGGCAGCCCCGGTGGGCGGCCTCGCAGGAGCTGCTCAGTCGTCGTCGCCGAGCACCGGTTCCGGCAGCGTGCCGGCGTTGTGCTCCATCAGGCGCCAGCCGCGCGCGCCCTCGCCGAGCACGGACCAGCAGCAGTTGGAGAGTCCGCCCAGCCCCTCCCAGTAGTACGCGTCCAGGCCCAGCAGGCGGCCGATCGTCGTGCGGATGGTGCCGCCGTGGCTGACCACGACGAGCGTGCCCGCCGCCGGCAGCCGGTCGGCGTGCCGCAGCACCACCGGAGCGGCCCGGTCGGCGACTTCGGTCTCCAGCTCGCCGCCACCGCGGCGGACCGGTTCGCCGCGCTTCCACGCCCCGTACTGCTCGCCGTACTTCTCGAGGATCTCGTCGTGCGTGAGGCCCTGCCACTCACCGGCGTACGTCTCGCGCAGCGCCGGGTCGTGTTCCACGGACAGGCCCGTCACGGCGGCCAGCTCGGCGGCCGTGTCGGAGGCCCGCCGAAGGTCGGACGCGATGATGGCGTCCGGCTTCAGCGAGGCGAGCAGCCGGGCGGCGCGGCGCGCCTGCGCCACTCCCGTCCCGGTCAGCTCGATGTCCGTGGACCCCTGGAAGCGGCGCTCCAGGTTCCAGGCGGTCTGGCCGTGGCGCCAGAGGACGATCTTCCGCGTGGTCCTGCCCATGTCGGTCGTGCTCAGAACAGATCACCGTCCAGCTCGTCGTCACCGGCCGCCTCGCGCAGCTTGGCGTGCTCCTCCGCCTTGCCCTTGGTGAGCTTGGCGTCCTCGGGGAGCTCGATCTCGGGGCAGTCCTTCCACAGGCGCTCCAGCGCGTAGAAGACCCGCTCCTCGCTGTGCTGGACGTGGACGACGATGTCGACGTAGTCGAGCAGGATCCAGCGGGCGTCGCGGTCGCCCTCGCGGCGCACCGGCTTGGCGCCGAGCTCCTTGAGCAGGCGCTCCTCGATCTCGTCGACGATCGACTTGACCTGGCGGTCGTTGGGCGCCGAGGCGAGCAGGAAGGCGTCGGTGATCGACAGCACGTCGCTGACGTCGTACGCGATGATGTCGTGCGCGAGCCGGTCGGCCGCGGCCTGGGCGGCGGCGGTGATGAGCTCGATGGAGCGGTCCGTGGCGGTCACTGGCCATGCTTTCGGGTTGGCGGGCAGATCCTTACAAGGGTCTCATGTACCGCCGACACCGCCCGCGCGGAACGTTCCGCACGGGCGGAACCGCATGCCAGGCCCCCCGGAGGGGGCGCTCAGGAGGCCTTGTAGTCCTTGCCGAGGACCACCACGACGTCCGCGTTCACCGCGTTCTCGGCCTTCTTGACGACCGTCTCCGCCAGCCCCAGCGTCTTGGCGACCTCGATCGCCCTGTCCCGCTGCGCGTCGTCCTGGTAGGTGATCTGCGAAGCGGGCGCCGTCCTGTCGGCCCTGCCCCCGTCCACGAAGGTGTAGCCGCCGTTCAGCAGCGCCGCCTTGGCCGCGAGCTGGGTCTTCTCGTCACCGGTGGCGTCCCTGAGGCCGACCCGCGGCGCGGCGCCGGGCTGGGCCGCCTGGGCGGAGCCGCCGAGGACCTCCTTGACGACCTTCTTGTTGGCCTCGTCGGTGAGGGTGCCGTCCGGCTTCACCGTGAGGACGTCGGTGCGGTAGGCGCCCCCCTTGGCGTGCCCGCCCAGCCGCGACAGCAGGGCGCCGAGCGCCTTCGCGTCCAGGGCGGGGTCGAGGATCTGGCCCATGCCCTCGACGGTCCTGGTCGCCGCCTCCGGGTCGCCCGGGACCTTGCGCAGGACGGCGTGCAGCACCTTGCCGGTCCGTTCCAGCTGCTCGGCCTCCGCTTCGCCCTGGCCCCGGTGGGTGGCGTACGCGACGGCCATCGGGCCGCTGAGGCTCTGCTTCTGCCCCTGGGCGACGGCCGGGGCCCTGGCCGCGTCGTCGGCGGGGACGGCGGTGTCGGTGTCGACCTCGATGCCGCCGACCAGGTCGACCAGGTTCTCCAGGAAGGGCGTGTCCAGCCTCCACGTGCCGCCGATGCTGGTGCCGAGTACCGAGTCGAGGGACTCGCGGGTGCCGAGGCCGCCCTCTTCGACCGCCTTGCCGAGCCCGGTGGACGTACCGTCCGGCCTGGGGACGGCGAGCGTGTTGGGCAGCAGGACGGTGGCGCCCTGCTTCGCGGTCACGTTGTCGACGAGCAGCGCCGTGGAGGTGCCGCCCTTCTTGGTGTTGTGCAGGTGGACGACGATCATGTCCCGTTTCTGCGCCGCACCGGCCGCGGCGGGCGTCTCCTGCCCCGGGCCCTGCGTGAACGGCAGCTTGTCCGCGTACCAGAGGTAGCCGATGCCGCCGACTGCGAACACGGCGAGGACGACGATCAGCGCCACCACCCGGTTGCGGCCGCGGCGGCGGGCCTCCTCGCGGCGTTCGGTGCGGCTCTCGGTGAACTTCAGCCAGTCGATGACGTCGTCGGACTCCTCGTCCGGCTGGTCGATGAAGGCGAACATCTCGGTGCGGTAGTCCCGGTCCGCCCCGGGCTCCTCGGCGGCGGGCCTGCGCGGCTCGGGGACCAGGGGGGACCGCTCCCGCCCGGGCTCCGGCCGGGGCTCCGCCGCGGGCGCCGCCGGCTCCGGGGCGCTCTGCTGCGGGATCCACTGCTGGGCCTGCGCCTGCTGCGTGTCGTAGCCGTAGGAGGCCGCGGCACCGGGGTCCGGGTACTGCTGCTGCCCGTACTCCTGGGCGGCCGGCTGCGGCGGGTAGTACTGCTGCGGCTGCTGCCGGCCGTAGGCCTGCTGGTCGGGCCCGTAGCCGTACTGCTGCTCGTACGCGGCACCGGGCCGCTGCTCGTACTGCTGCGGCGCGGGCGGGGCGGGGTGGGCGGGCTGGGCGGGCACCTGGCCGTACAGCGGCCGCCCGTACGCGTCGTAGCCGATGAGCTGCTGCTCGTGGGCGGCGTACGGGTCGTACGGCTCGTACGGCTCCTGTCGGTCGTTCACCGCGGGGCCCCTCTCTCCGGAAGCTCAGGCTCCCCGGTACAGCTCACGCTTGTCGATGTAGCGCACGACACCGTCCGGCACCAGGTACCAGACAGGATCCCCCGCGCCGACCCGTGCACGGCAGTCCGTGGACGAGATCGCCAGCGCGGGCACCTCGACCAGCGAGACGCCGCCCTCGGGCAGTCCGTCGTCGGTGAGCACGTGGCCCGGCCGGGTGACTCCGATGAAGTGGGCGAGCGAGAACAGTTCCTCGGCGTTCCGCCAGGTCAGGATCTGTGCGAGGGCGTCGGCACCGGTGATGAAGAACAGGTCGGCGTCGTCGTTCAGCGCCTTCAGGTCCCGCAGGGTGTCGATCGTGTACGTCGGGCCGCCGCGGTCGATGTCGATGCGGCTCACCGAGAACTGGGGGTTCGAGGCCGTGGCGATGACCGTCATCAGGTAGCGGTCCTCGGCGGGCGACACGGCCCGCTGCGACTTCTGCCACGGCTCGCCGGTCGGTACGAACACCACCTCGTCGAGGTGGAAAAGGGCGGCCACTTCACTGGCGGCCACCAGGTGTCCGTGGTGGATCGGGTCGAATGTCCCGCCCATCACGCCGAGCCGGCGCTTGACCGGGCCGGTAGGCATCTCCTGCTCTCCCATGAGCGCAGAGCCTACTGGCCCGGCGGAGCGGTCCGGCTCGCGGTCGGGCGCGGGAGCGACGGGCTCTAGCGGTCGCGGTTCAGGCGCGTGGTCACCCAGAGCATCAGCAGGAGGATGAAGAGCGCGGCGCCACCGGTCAGGTACGGGTTCAGGCTGTCGTGGTTGCCGCCGTGCTGCTCGGCCCCCTCCGAGGCGAGGACGACCAGGTTGTGGGCGGTGGAGGAGAGGCTCATCAGGCAGGTACCTATCGAGTCGGGGAGCGGGCGGAGACTTCGCTCACATCGTATGCGGGGGCCTGGGGCACGCTCACGCCGACTCAGGCGTTGGAGAGGATAGACGCAAGGCCCAGCAGTTCCATCGAGGGGGAGGCTCTATGACGGAGACGGGTTTCGAGAAGGCACCGGCGCGGGACCGCAGGAGGTTCCCCGGTGTTTCCTCGCGGGCGTACGAACATCCCGCCGATCGCTCGGCGCTGGTGGCGCTGCGCAAGCTGAGCGGGTTCGACACCGTGTTCAGGGCCCTGAGCGGGCTGCTTCCGGAGCGCAGCCTGCGGCTGCTGTTCCTGTCGGACTCGGTGCGCGTGGGTGAGGCGCAGTTCCCGCACCTGTACGCGATGCTCCGCGACGCCTGTTACATCCTGGACCTGGAGAAGGTCCCGCAGATGTACGTGCAGCAGGACCCCAAGCCGAACGCCATGTGCATCGGGCTGGACGAGCCGATCATCGTGGTGACGACGGGCCTGGTGGAGCTGCTCGACGAGGAGGAGATGCGGGCGGTGGTGGGCCACGAGGTGGGCCACGCCCTGTCGGGGCACTCCGTGTACCGCACGATCCTGCTGTTCCTGACGAATCTGGCGCTGAAGGTGGCGTGGATCCCGCTGGGGAACGTGGCGATCATGGCGATCGTGACGGCGCTGCGGGAGTGGTTCCGCAAGTCGGAGCTGTCCGCCGACCGGGCCGGGCTGCTGGTGGGCCAGGACCTCCAGGCCTCGATGCGGGGTCTGATGAAGATCGCGGGCGGCAACCACCTCCACGAGATGAACGTGGACGCCTTCCTGGCCCAGGCCGAGGAGTACGAGTCGAGCGGCGACCTGCGCGACTCCGTCCTGAAGATCATGAACATGCTGCCGCGGACGCACCCCTTCACCACGGTGCGGGCGGCCGAGCTGAAGAAGTGGTCGGAGAGCCGCGACCACCAGCGGATCATGGACGGCCACTACCCGCGGCGGGACGAGGACAAGGACACCTCGGTGACCGACTCCTTCCGCCAGTCCGCGGCGCACTACGCCGACTCGGTCCGCACCAGCAAGGACCCGCTGATGAAGCTGGTGGGCGACATCGCCGGCGGTGCGGGCGACCTGGGCGGCAGGCTCCGCGACAAGTTCACCGGCGCGGGAAGCGGTACGGGTACGGGCGCCGGCCCGGCCGCCGAGGGCAAGGGCGGTGCTACGGAGCAGGGCTGACGCCCGAGGCCTCCTGCCCCGGCTCCGGGGCGGGAGCAGGGGCGGGGGACGGGCTCCCGGGCTGTGCCATGACACCGCACAGTCCGGCAGCGCGCCGCGGGTGGCCGCCGGCGTACGGGTCGCTGGCGGGCGGTCCGACCGTGGTCGGGCCGGCCCCGGCCGGGAGGGGGCGGAAGCCCCCGGCGGGGTCGGCGGAGCAGTCCTGCGGCCCGGCCATCACGTAGGCCGAGGCCAGCTCCGCGCGCCGGGCGGCCAGGTCGTCCCGGTCGAAGCGCAGCCGCAGCTCGCGCCGGACGGTGAAGAGCGAGGCGCCGTCGGCCGCGGCGGGGGCTCCGGTGGCCGGACGGACGACGTACACGAAGGTGTGGTCGGTGAGCACTTCCAGGACGTCCGGGGCCACCTCCTCGAAGGCGAGGGTGCCGTGCACCCGGACCCCGGAGTCGGCCACGACGGCGGTGCGCGGGTCGAAGCGGACCAGCCAGCCCGTGGCCGCGTGCCGGCCGTCCCCGGAGGGCGAGGCGATGCTGCGGTCGAACTGGGTCAGCTGGTCGGGGTCGAGCAGCACCCGCACCGGCCGGGAGGCGGTGCCGGCGAGGACGTCGGGGTCCAGCGAGGACTGCACGAGGTAGTCCTTGGTGATGGAGAGCGCGGCGCCGACCTCGCCGTCGGTGAAGTGCTGGGTGCGGCGCACCGCGGGCAGGGTGATCCCGGCCGCCCCGACGCGGTACTCGGCGGCGGGACTGTCCTCGTACAGCTCGGTGGGGCGGCCGCCGGGGACGGTGCCGGTGGGCGCCAGCGGGACGACGGTGCTGACGAGCGGTTCGGCGTGGCCGTCGGCCGGGGGGACGTACGGGTTGCGCAGCCCCATGTAGACGGCGGCGGCGAAGGCTGTGGCGATGAGCAGCACGAGCAGCATGCCCTGACGGGCGCCGCGGCCGGGCGTGCCGGTGCCTTGTCCGGGGCCGCTGCCCGCCCAGAGGGAGCGGCTGCGGACGGCCCGGTCCGGTTCGCCCATGCGTTCCTGGGCGGAGAATTCCTGGAGCCGGGCGGCCCGGACGAAGTCCTCGTCGAACACGACCGACCGGTACTCGTCGTCGCCCCCGCCGATGCCCTCGGGGGTGCCGTTGGGTGGATCTCCGGGTGCTGCCATCGCTTCTCCCCGCTGTCCCCGCTTCAGAGAAGCCCCCAGCTCCAGTGTGGGCGAGTGGGGTCGTACTTTCAGGGTTGGCGGCCGACGGGGTACGTAAACGCGCCGACGCCGACTTCCCTCAGGGGGGTGCTGGCGGGCGCCGGGGCCGGGTCCGTCTCACCGGCGGCGCTGCGGTAGACGGCGCTGAAGGCGAGCGCGATCATGCCGAGGCCCATGACGAAGGCGAGCACCCAGGCGACGGGGCGCAGCCAGGGCGACCGGCCGCGGTAGGGGCGCAGGCTGCCGCCGTAGGCCCCGTACGGGCCGTCGGCGTGGGACCGGCCGTGACCGGAGTCGTACTCCCAGCCGTCGGGGCCGTCGTACCCGTCGGGGTGGCCGTAGCCGTAGCCGTCGTAGTCCTCGTCGCCCGTCCAGCCGCCCGCGACGGCGCGGGCGGCTTCGGCCTCCGCGCGCGCCCGGTCCGCGGCCCGCTGGCGTTCGGCGGCGCTCAGTTCATGGATCTGGGCGTTCCGGACGAAGGCCTCGTCGAACACCACGGAGGCGAAGTCGTGCTCCGCGCCTCCGCGGTCGTCGTCGGGCTCCCCGTCGTCCGGGAACGGCTTGCCCCCCACGTCGTCCGGCACAGGACCAGCGTAGACCTGGGGGGCGGCTTTGGGCAGGGTGTGAGCCGGATCCGGCCACGCCGTGTTCAGCAAGCGGTTACCGGATGTGACCGTCGCCGGTGACGATGTATTTGGTGGAGGTCAGCTCGGGAAGGCCCATGGGGCCGCGGGCGTGCAGTTTCTGCGTGGAGATCCCGATCTCGGCGCCGAAGCCGAACTGGCCACCGTCCGTGAACCGGGTGGAGGCGTTCACGGCCACGGTGGTCGAGTCGACCAGCTGGGTGAAGCGGCGCGCGGCGGCCTGCGAGGTGGTGACGATGGCCTCGGTGTGACCGGAGGTCCATCGGCGGATGTGGGCGACGGCCTCGTCGAGGGAGTCGACGACGCCGGCGGCGATGTCGTACGAGAGGTACTCGGCCGCCCAGTCCTCGTCGGTGGCGGGGACCGCGGTGACCTTGGAGTCCCCGGCGGCGGCGAGGACCGCGGGGTCACCGTGCACGGTGACGCCGGCGGCGGCGAGGGCGTCCAGGGCGCGGGGGAGGAAGGCGGCGGCGATGTCGCGGTGGACGAGGAGGGTCTCGGCGGCGTTGCAGACGGAGGGCCGCTGGGCCTTGGAGTTGACGAGGATGTCCACGGCCATGTCCAGGTCGGCCTGCGCGTCGACGTAGACGTGGCAGTTGCCGGTGCCGGTCTCGATGACCGGGACGGTGGACTCCTCGACCACGGTCTTGATGAGCGAGGCACCGCCGCGCGGGATGAGGACGTCGACGAGGCCGCGGGCGCGCATCAGCTCGCGGACGGAGTCGCGGGACTCGCCGGGGACGAGCTGGACGGCGTCGGCGGGCAGGCCGGTGGACTCGACGGCGTCGCGCAGGATGCCGACGAGGGCGGTGTTGGAGGCGTAGGCGGAGGAGCTGCCGCGCAGGAGGACGGCGTTGCCGGACTTGAGGCAGAGGGCCGCTGCGTCGACGGTGACGTTGGGGCGGGCCTCGTAGATGATGCCGACGACGCCGAGGGGGACGCGGATCTGGCGGAGGTCGATGCCGTTGGGGAGGGTGCTGCCGCGGACGACCTCTCCGACGGGGTCGGGCAGGGCGGCGACGTCCCGCACGTCGGAGGCGATGGCGGCGATGCGCTCCGGGGTGAGGGTGAGGCGGTCGATGACGGTCTCGCTGGTGCCGGCGGCGCGGGCCTTGTCGGTGTCGACGGCGTTGGCCGCGATGATCTCGGCCGTACGGGCCTCCAGCGCGTCCGCGATCGCCAGCAGGGCAGTGTCCTTGGCGGACCGCGGGAGTGGGGCGATGACCGCGGCGGCGGTACGGGCGGCTCGCGCGGTGGCGAGGACGGGCGAGGTGGCGGTGGCGGCTGCGTCGGCGAGCGAGGTCATGCCGCCAGGGTAGTCCCCGGCCGGAGCGCGCCCCCGGGGGTTTCACCCCGCGAGACGCCTGCGGCGGGCTGCCCCCGTGACCGGGCCGGACCGGAGCCGCGGCGCGGGGCACGTGGGCGGGCCGGGCTGGGGCCGCAGCGCGGGGCACGTGGGCGGGCCGGACCGGAGCCGCGGCGCGGGGCACGTGGGTGAGCCGGGCCGGAGCCACAGCGCAGGGCACCCGTGGCCGGGCCGGAGCCACAGCCCGAGGCGCCCGTGGGCGGGCAGGGCCGGGGCCGCGGCGCGGGGCACCCGTGGCCGGGCCGGGGCCGCGGCGCGGGGCACCCGGCGCGGTCCGGTATCGCGAGGCTCCCGGGCGCGGCCCGGTCCCGGTCAGTACGGGTGGACGCCCACCGGGTGGGCCGGGGGTGGGCCGTAGCCTTCGGCCACGCGCTGGTGGTAGGTGGCGCGGTCGATGACCTCCAGGCCGACGATCTCCCAGGGCGGGAGCTGCGCCGAGGAGCGGTGCTCGCCCCACAGGCGCAGGGCGACGGCCGCCGCGTCGTGGAGGTCCCGGGCCTCCTCCCAGTACCGGATCTCCGCGTGGTCGCCGGCGTACCGGCTCGTCAGCAGGAAGGGGTGGTCGTGGGCCAGTTGTTCGAGACCGCGGCGGACCTCGGACAGCGGCGCCGGCTTGCCGGACACGCTCAGGGTCACGTGCCAGAGGCGGGAGGCGTCCGGGCCGAGGCCCTCCCCGGGCCCGTTCCCGTGGTCGCCGCCGTCACCGTCCCCCGGCCCGACGCTGGTCAGCGCTCGTCTCACCAGCCGCCTCCTGTCTCCGCCCCGCGTGTCCGACCTTCACAGTTGACCAGTCCCCGACCGACCGCGCGGTGGTTTTGCCGAACCTCAGCCCTGCAGCAGGACCAGATCGTCGCGGTGGACGACCTCGCGCTCGTACGCGGGTCCGAGTTCCCGCGCGAGCTCGCGGGTGGAGCGGCCGAGGAGCTGCGGGAGCTCCTTGGCGTCGAAGTTGACCAGGCCCCTGGCGACCGCCCGGCCGGAGGTGTCGCGCAGCTCCACCGGGTCCCCCGCGGTGAACTCGCCCTCGACCGCGGCGATGCCCGCCGGGAGCAGGGAGCTGCCGCGCTCCGTGACGGCGCGCACGGCGCCGTCGTCGAGGACGAGGTGGCCCTGCGGGGTGGAGGCGTGCTGGAGCCAGAGCAGCCGGTCCGCGGAGCGGCGGCCGGTGGCGTGGAAGTGGGTGCCGGTGGGGCGCCCGGCCAGGGCGTCCGCGGCCTGGCTGGCCGAGGTCAGCACCACGGGGATGCCCGCGGCGGCCGCGATCCGCGCCGCCTCGACCTTGGTGACCATGCCGCCGGTGCCCACGCCCGCCTTGCCCGCGCTGCCGATGGAGACGTGCGCGATGTCCTCGGGCCCGCGGACCTCGTCGATGCGGGTGGTGCCGGGCAGGGCGGGGTCGCCGTCGTAGAGGCCGTCCACGTCCGACAGGAGCACGAGGAGGTCGGCGCGGACGAGGTGGGCGACCAGGGCCGCCAGCCGGTCGTTGTCGCCGAAGCGGATCTCGTCGGTGGCGACGGTGTCGTTCTCGTTGACGACGGGCAGGGCACCCATGGCCAGCAGCTGGTCCAGGGTCCGGTAGGCGTTGCGGTAGTGGGCGCGCCGGCTGGTGTCGTCGGTGGTGAGCAGGACCTGGCCGACGCGGACGCCGTAGCGGGCGAAGGAGGCGGTGTAGCGGGCGACGAGCAGTCCCTGGCCGACGCTGGCGGCGGCCTGCTGCCGGGCGAGGTCCTTGGGGCGGCGCCGCAGCCCGAGCGGGGAGAGTCCGGCGGCGATGGCTCCGCTGGAGACGAGGACGATCTCCTTCTCGCCGCCGCTGCGGGCCTTGGCCAGGACGTCGACCAGAGCGTCCACCCGGTCGGCGTCGAGTCCGCCGGCCGCGGTGGTCAGGGAGGAGGAGCCGACCTTGACCACGATCCTGCGGGCGTCCACGACACCTTGCCTAGCCGCTGACACGTCTGTCCCCTTGCCCCTTGCCGAAATGCCTGCCGTCTCAATCTACGGGGTGGGTGCGAGGGGCCGCTCGGGGGTTTCAAGGCCTGGACGAGGACCCCGCCTCCGCGTGCTGCGCCTCTTCGGCCCGGGCTGCGCCGGGGACGAGGATCTTGCGCGAGAGCAGGAAGGTGAACGGGACGGCCACGACCGCCGCGACCAGCGGGGCGATCCGGGTGTCCATCCCGGCCCAGGCGACCAGGGCGTAGAGGCCGGCCGACTGGATGACGTAGTTCGTGACGTTCGTCAGCGGGAAGAGGAGGAACTTCTTCCAGGTCGGCCGGGTCCGGTAGGTGAAGTAGGTGTTCATGAAGAAGGAGCCGACCATGGCCAGCACGAAGGCGAGGGAGTAGGCGGCGAAGTAGGGCATCCACGGGTGCAGGAGCAGGTAGATGCCGAAGAAGGTGGCGGTGTTCACCCCGCCCACCAGGGCGAAGCGGAAGATCTGGCCGAGCTGGTCCCTGCGGCTCATCCGGCGGTCCGGTCCGAGACCCGGTCGGGGCCCCGCCCCTGGCCCCGCTCCTGGCCCCGCTCCCCGATGCCCCCGGGGAGGTCCGCCGGGAGCGGGCCGGCGCCGTGGGCCTCCTTCACCAGGAAGTGCGGGCGGCGCTTGGTCTCGTAGTAGATGCGTCCGATGTACTCGCCGATCAGCCCCAGCATGATCATCTGGACGCCGCCGAGGCCGACGATCATCGCGACCAGCGTGACGTACCCGGGCGAGTCCACGCCGTTCGTCATGGCCATGACGGTGATCCACAGGGCGTACAGGCCGGTCAGGGCGACCAGCGAGGCGCCGAACCAGATCCCGACGCGCAGCGGCCGGTTGTTGAAGGAGATCAGCCCGTCCATGGCGTAGTTCAGCAGGGAGCCGAACTTCCACTTCGTCTCGCCGGCCTCGCGCTGCGCGTTGCGGTAGTCGAAGTGGACGGTGTCGAAGCCGATCCAGGAGAAGAGGCCCTTGGAGAAGCGGTTGTACTCGGGGAGGGCGAGCAGGGCGTCGACGGCCGGGCGCGACAGCAGGCGGAAGTCGCCCACCCCGTCGGTGAGTTCCACGTCGACCCAGCGGTTCACTCCGCGGTAGTAGAGGCGGCTGAGGGCGGAGCGCAGCTTCTTGTCCCCCTCCCGGGTGCGGCGGGCGATGATCTGGTCATGGCCCTGCCCGTAGTAGTCGAGCATGGTCGCGATGAGCTCCGGCGGGTGCTGGAGGTCCGCGTCCATGATCACCACGGCGTCGCCGGTGCACTCGCGCAGCCCGGCGAGCATGCCGGCCTCCTTGCCGAAGTTGCGGGTGAAGGAGACGTACCGGGTCTGGTCCCCGTGCTCGGCAGCGATCCTGCGCAGCTTGCCGAGGGTTCCGTCACGGCTTCCGTCGTCGACGTAGCAGACCTCGTACTCGACGGGGAGGGAGTCCAGGACCCTGCGGATCTCCACGTCGAAGCTGTCGACGACGGCCTCTTCGTTGTAGCAAGGGACAACTACAGACAGCTTCGTCATGAACACTTCCTGCTAGGTCCGATCGGGTGATTGTCAGCCACCGGACCGGTCCCTCACCTCTTCCTTGGAAGTATGCAAAAGGAGGGTCGGGCGTCGGTCGGTCTGCCTGAGCTGCGGGCGGCACACGGTAGCTTTGACGAGATAAACGGAACGAGCTGAACGAAACGCAACGAATCGAAGGGATCGAGGTGCACGTGCCCGACGTCTCCGTGGTCGTCATCGTCTACAACGACGCAGAGCGTCTGTCGACAGCAGTCCAGTCGGTTTTGGACCAGACCCTGCACGGGGTCGAGGTCGTGATCGTCGACGACTGCAGCAAGGATCACTCGTACGTGGTCGCCCAGGAACTGGAATCTGCGCATCCGGGGAGAGTGCGCGCCTTCCGGCTCCCGGAGAACAGCGGCGGCTGCGGCGCGCCGCGCAACCACGGCATCCAGCAGGCCACCGGCACGTACGTCATGTTCCTGGACAGCGACGACGTGCTGGAGCGCAATGCCTGCCGGAACATGCTGGCCGCGGCCGAGCGGACCGGTTCCGACCTGGTCTCGGGCATGTGCGTCCGCGTGCACCTCGACAACCGCTGGGACAAGACCACCGAGTGGTACCCGTGGATCTACTCGCGCACGCGCACCCTGGAGTCGATCACCGAGTACCCCGACCTGCTGGTCTACGACACCCTCTCCACGAACAAGTGCTACCGGCGCGCGTTCCTGCTGGAGCAGGGCCTGGAGTTCCCGGTCGGCATCCACTACGAGGACCTGCTGTTCTCCGCACAGGCGTACGTGGCCGCGCGCCGCATCACCCTGATCCCGAACCGCGTCTACTTCTGGAACGTGGTCGAGAAGGCCGCGGCGAAGTCCATCAGCAACCGCCGCCACGAGATCGCGAACTTCGTCCACCGGATGGAGATCCACCGGCGCGTCGACGAGCTGCTGGCGGCCAAGGGCCACACGGACATCAAGTCCGCGAAGGACGCCAAGTTCCTCAAGCACGACCTGGTGCTCCACCTGCGCGACCTGCCGCTGCTCGGTGACGCCTACCGCCAGGAGTTCGCCCGCCTCGCCAACGGCTACCTCGCCGGAATCGACCCGGCCGCCTACGAGAACGTCACCTACCTCCAGGCCATCTGCGCCTACCTGCTCGGCAAGGAGGACTGGGAGAACCTGATCCCCGCCGCCGACGCCATGACCAACAAGGGCCGGCTCTCCTCCCCCCTCGCCGAACGCGACGGCCGGATCTACTGGTGCGCCCGCCACATCGACGACGCCGACGGAGCGCCCGACACCGAGGCCCGCCGGATACTGGACGTCACCGAGCAGGGCTTCCACACCACCCCGCTCACCTCCCTCCAGCTCGGCAACCGCCTCACCGCGTACGCCGACGACGGCCGCGGCACGGTCACCCTCTCCGGGGCCGTGGTGAACCCGCTGGGCCGGATCGCGGCCGACGCGCCGCTGACGGCCTCGCTCGAATTCCGGGCCCGCCGGCAGATCGGCGTGCGTTCCTTCAGCTTCCCGGTGGCAACCGTGCGCCACGCCGGTGACACGATCGAGTGGAGCGGCACCGCCGACATCGGCAGCACCGTCCGTCCCCTCGGCATCATCGACGCCGTCTGGGACGTCCGCCTGAAGCTGACCGCCGGCAAGTACAGGATCACCACCCGCGTCTCCGTCGGCGGGGTCGACCTGGAGTCGGCCGCCCGCCTGCGCGTGCGGCCGCGGCTGACCCGGCTGGTCTCCGACCGCTTCGCGCCGGAGGTCACCAAGAAGGGGAACCTCTCCTACGTCCTGGCCGCCGAGGGCGCTGCCACCGTCCGCACCCGGAGCCTGATCGACAACGCCATACACGGCAAGGCGGCGAACGTGGTCAAGCGGGGCCTGCGCAAGGCCCTGCGGGTCCGCCGGAGCATGGGCTCCGGCGAGCAGAAGGTGAAGCTCTACCACGAGGTCTTCTCGAAGCTGCCGGTCAAGAAGGGCACGGTCGTCTTCGAGAGCCACATGGGCAAGCAGTACAGCGACAGCCCGAAGGCGATCTACGAGGAGATGGTGCGCCAGGGCGTGCCGTTCGAGGCGATCTGGTCGTACGCGGGCAAGCCCACCGGCTTCCCCAAGGAGGCCACCCTCGTGCGGCGCTGGAGCTGGCCCTACCTGCGGGCGCTGGCCCAGGCCGAGTACTGGGTCGACAACCAGGGCTTCCCGCTGGCGCTCGCCAAGCGCCCGGGGACCACGTACATCCAGACCTGGCACGGCTCCGCCCTCAAACGGATGGGCTTCCACGAGCCCCGCACCAAGGCGCAGGGCCGCGCGGGCCAGGACCGCTTCCAGGCGGCCGTCGACCGCTTCGACCACTTCCTGATCCGGTCCGAGCACGACACCCGCACCCTCGCCAAGGCCTTCCGGCTGCGCGACGAGGTGCTCCTGCGCACGGGCTACCCGCGCAACGACGCCCTGGTCGAGGCAGAGCGGGCGGAGGCGCAGAGCGGTGAGCGGGTGCGCGGCCCGCTCGCGGCCGAGCTCGGCATCGACCCGGACAAGAAGGTGCTGCTGTACGCGCCGACGTTCCGGGCGGCGGCGGACGGCACGGTGGAGGGCTTCGAGTTCCCCTTCGACGTCGAGGAGTTCGCCGACCGGCTCGGCGACCGCTTCACGCTGCTGGTGCGGACCCACTACCTCAACAGCGTGTCGCTGCCGCCGTCGGTGGCCGGCCGGGTCCTCGACGTGTCCCGGCACCACGACATCACCCCGCTGCTGGCCCTCGCCGACGGGCTGATCACCGACTACTCCTCGGTGATGTTCGACTACGCGGTCCTGGACCGGCCGATGTGGTTCTTCGCCTACGACTACGACAAGTACGCCACCGACATCCGCGGCACGTACTTCGACCTGAAGGAGAAGGCCCCGGGCCCGGTCGTGGCCACGGCGGACGAACTCCTCCAGGCCCTGGCGGCCTTCGAGGAGGCGGACGGCAAGTACGCCGAGGCGCGGCAGCGATTCCTCACCGAGTTCGGCGAGTACGACCGCGGCGACGCCGCCCGCCAGATCGTCGAGAAGTTCTTCACCAGGAGCGGCAAGTGAGCCAGCAGACCGCCGCCCCCGGCGGCCGCGACATCTTCCTCGTCTCCAACAGCGTCGACGAGCTCGGCGGCGTGACCACCTGGTCCCACCAGATGGCCCGGCTCTTCACCGACCGCGGCCACCGGGTGCACATCGTCGGCATCGCCCCGGTGGCCGAGGAGATCCGGCAGAAGCTGCCGCAGGACCTGCCGTACGCCATGACCACCCTGTACGACGCGCATCCCCCGGGCGCGCGCCGGCTGCACGGGATCAAGGGCCGGCTGAACGCGCCCGAGCGGCGCCGCCAGGCTGCCCGCCGGGCGAAGATGCGGGCCAAGGCGGAGCAGCTGAGCGAGCTCTTCCGCGCGGCCCGCCCGGGCGGCGTCGTGATCGTGACCCAGGTCTGGGCGATGGAGTGGGTGGCGCTCGCCGACACCAAGGGGCTCAGCGTCATCGGCATGAGCCACGAGTCCTTCGAGGCCAGCCAGAAGTCCACCCGCGGCGAGCGGGTCCGCCGCTACTACCCGGAGGTGGACCGGTTGCTGGTGCTGACCGCCGAGGACGCGGACCTGTGGATCCGGGCGGGCATGGAGAACGTCGGCAGCATGCCCAACCCGCTGCCCTTCATGCCGCCGGCGCCCGCTCCGCGTACCGCCAAGGTCGTGGCGAGCGTCGGCCGGCTCGCCTTCGAGAAGGGCGTCGACCTGCTGCTCGACGCATGGGCGGACGCTGCCCCGCAGCACCCGGACTGGGTCCTGCGGATCTACGGGGCGGGCGTGGAGGAGCAGGCCCTGCGGGCGCACTGCACCTCGCTGGGCCTGGACGACTCCGTGGAGTGGGTGGGCAGCACCGACGACGTACTGGGTGCCCTGCGCGAGGCCTCGGTCTTCGCCCAGGCCTCCCGGGCCGAGGGATTCCCGATCACCCTGCTGGAAGCGATGGCGGCGGGCGTCCCCGTGGCCGCCTTCGACTGCGCGCCGGGCGTACGGGAGATCGTCGAGCACGGCGAGGACGGGCTGCTGGCCCGGCTGGGCAACACGATGGAGCTGGCCGGACACCTCAGCGTGCTGATGTCCGACCCTGAGCTGCGCGACCGGCTCGGGGACTCCGCCTTCCGCTCGGTGCAGCGCTACTCCAGCACCGAGATCACCGACCGCTGGGAATCGCTCTTCGCCTTCCTGGAGCGCTGACCCGCCAGCGCCCGCGGACGAAGCCGCCCGCCCCGGACAGGTCCGGGGCGGGCGGCTTCGTCCGCGCGGGGGCAGGGGGTCAGCGGTTGACCTCGTCGTGGACGGCGCCGACCGCGCTGTCCCGGTTGGCCTCCCAGCCCGCCCAGGCGGAGGTGACCATCTCCCGGACGTCGTGGCGGGCCTTCCAGCCCAGCTCGCTCGCGATCCTGTCGGCCGACGCCACCACCTTCGCCGGGTCGCCGGGGCGCCGCGGGGCGATGACCGGCGGGTAGGAGTGGCCGGTGTGCTCGTTCAGCAGGTCGACCATCTCCCGGACGGAGACGCCCTCGCCGCGCCCGATGTTGACGGTGAGGTCCCGGTAGTCGCCCGCCGCGGCCCACTCGGCGAGCTTGCGCGCCGCCGCCACGTGGGCCTCCGCGAGGTCCTCGACGTGGATGTAGTCGCGGATGCAGGTGCCGTCCGGCGTCGGGTAGTCGTCACCGAAGATCTTGGCGCCCTGGCCGGCGTCGTACCGCTCGAAGACCATCGGCACCAGGTTGAAGACGCCGGTGTCGGCGAGCTCCGGGGTCGCCGCGCCCGCCACGTTGAAGTACCGCAGACAGCCCGTGGCGATCCCGTGCGCCCTGCCCGCCGAGCGCATCAGCCACTCGCCGGCCAGCTTCGTCTCGCCGTACGGGCTCAGCGGCGCGCACGGGGTGTCCTCGGTGACCAGGTCCACGTCGGGCATGCCGTAGACGGAGGCCGAGGAGGAGAAGAGGACGTTGCGTACGCCCGCGGCGGCCACGGCCTGGAGCAGGACCGTCAGGCCCTGCACGTTCTCGTGGTAGTAGTACAGCGGCTTCTCGACGGACTCGCCGACCTGCTTCTTGCCGGCGAGGTGCACCACGCCGGTGATCTTGTGGTGGGCGAGGGTCTCGTCCAGGGTCAGCCGGTCCAGGACCGAGCCGACCACCAGCGGGACGCCCTCCGGAACGCGGTCGGCGTTGCCCGTCGACAGGTCGTCGAGGACGACGACCTCCTCCCCCGCGAGCACCATCGCGCGGACGACGTGCGCGCCGATGTATCCGGCTCCACCGGTGATCAGAAAGGTCATGCCTGTCTCCCGAGTCCTGTCCGATTCTTCTGTCTGGCGGTCTCAGCCCGACCTGCGGCCCGCCCTGGCCCGGTGCAGGCGGTTGCGTACGAGGTACAGCGCGCCCTCGGCGCCGGGCGCCAGGCGCAGGGCCAGCGAGCCGGCGGCCGTGCGGTAGGGCTGTGACAGCAGGACACCGTACCGGCTGCTCGGCAGGGCACGGCGGCGCAGCAGCCCGCCCCGGGGGCTCAGCGAGGTGACCACGGAGCTTCCGTCGGTGCACTCCACCGCCAGCCGGACGTCCCACGCCTGCATCCGGCGCAGCCCCCGGCGACGCCCGTTCGCGGCCAGGTCGGCGAGGCGGAAGGGAAGCTCGGCGGTCCAGCCGCCGTCCTCGGCGGAGTGCAGCTCCACCGGCTGGGCCAGGACGGGCTCGCCGCCCGCCCGGGGCAGGAACCGCAGCTGGGCGGTGCGCGGTCCGGCAGCCGCGAGGCGCCCGTACAGGTCGTGCAGGCGGATCCGCACCACGCCGGCGCCGGCCGGTTCCGCGTCGGCGACGACGGGCAGCCCGGCCGTCTCCAGCCCGGCCAGGCCCTCCAGGGCGACGGGCAGGGCCTCGCTCCACACCGGCGCCCCGGCCGCGTCCACCGCGTACGGGGGCAGCAGCCGCGGCGGCTCGGCGGCGAGGCGGGTGAGGCGGGTGAGGTCGGCGGGCGGCGCGTCGGTGGCGCGCAGCAGCCGCACGATCCAGCGGACGGGGGCGCTCGCGGCCTCGACGTCGGCTTCGGCGAAGGTGGCGAGGTACTCCCGGGTCAGGGTCCACCAGGCGGCCTGGTACCCGGGGTCGGTGCCGATCTCCCGCAGGTACATGCGCAGGTCGTAGTCCAGGAACTTCACCTGGCAGGCGCGGCCCAGCTCCGGGGAGGCGGCGGCGAGGGTGCGGGAGGCCGTGCGGTGGGCCTCGATGCGCGAGCGCCAGTTCCCGACGTCCTTGCGGTCCAGGGAGATCGACACCTGGGCGGCGCTGCGGCGCACGTTCCAGACGTAGACGAGGTCGCCGATGACCGCGATGCGCGGAGCCGCGGCCAGGACGCGCGCGGTGAAGACGAAGTCCTCGTAGACGAACCGGCCGTCGGGGAAACGGAGGGAATGTGCGTCCAGGAAGGCGCGCTCGTACAGCTTGTTGACGCACAGGGTGTCGCGGACCAGCTCCGGCCGTTCCGCGGGCCGCTCGATCACGTCGCCGGGCGTCCAGAGACCGGGCACCCAGGGCACGTCGTGGCGCTGCGGCAGCTCGCGCCGTACGCACGCGCCGACGGTGACCGGCGCGTCGTGCTCCTCGGCGGCCCGCACCAGGGCGTCCGCCGCGCCCGGCGCGAGCACGTCGTCGCTGTCCAGGAAGAGGACGTAGCGGGAGGTCGCGGCGGCGATGCCGTCGTTGCGCGGCGTACCGCACCCTCCGCTGTTCTCCGTGCGGTGCACGACCTTCAGCCGGGGGTGCGCGGCGGCCAGCTCGTCCAGCACCCGCGCGGTGCCGTCCGACGAGGCGTCGTTCACCGCGATGACCTCGGCGACGACCGGGCCCTGGGCGAGAGCCGAGGTAACGGCCTCGCCCACGAGCCCGGCGTCGTTGTACGCGATCACCACGACGGAGACGGTGGGGGATTTGCTGCTCACCCGGAGGATCCTAAGCGACCTGCGTAAAGGCGACTTCAAGGTCGTCCGGTGCTAGAAGGGACGGAACTCGTCGTACTCCTGCTGCGCCGCGTCCCCGCGCTTGGCGTCCTTCTCCTTGCGGCGCTGGGTGGCCGGGCGCGGAGCCTCCATGCGGTGGTCCTCACCGCGGCGGCCCAGCATCTCGGCACCGGCCATCATGGTCGGCTCCCAGTCGAAGACGACCGCGTTCTCGTCGGAACCGATGGCCACGCCGTCGCCGGCGCGGGCGCCGGCCTTCCTCAGCGCTTCCTCGACACCGAGGCGGTTCAGGCGGTCGGCGAGGTAGCCCACGGCCTCGTCGTTGTTGAAGTCGGTCTGGCGGACCCAGCGCTCCGGCTTCTCGCCGCGCACCGTGTAGACGTCCTCGACCTCGTCGTAGGTGACGGTGAAGCCGGCGTCGTCCACGGCCTTGGGACGGATGACGACGCGGGTCGCCTCCTCCTTCGGCTTGCGGGCGCGCGCCTTGGCGACGACCTCGGCGAGGAAGTACGAGAGCTCCTTGAGGCCCGTACGGGCGACCGCGGAGACCTCGAAGACCTTGTAGCCGCGGGCCTCCAGGTCGGGGCGGACCATGTCGGCGAGGTCCTGGCCGTCGGGGATGTCGACCTTGTTCAGGACGACCAGGCGCGGGCGCTTCTCCAGACCGCCGCCGTAGATCTTGAGCTCTTCCTCGATGACGTCGAGGTCGGCCACCGGGTCGCGGTCGGACTCCAGGGTCGCGGTGTCCAGGACGTGCACCAGCACCGAGCAGCGCTCGACGTGACGCAGGAACTCCAGGCCGAGGCCCTTGCCCTGGCTGGCGCCGGGGATGAGACCGGGGACGTCGGCGATCGTGTAGACGGTCGAGCCGGCGGTGACGACGCCCAGGTTCGGGACCAGGGTGGTGAAGGGGTAGTCGGCGATCTTCGGCTTGGCTGCGGAGAGCACCGAGATCAGCGAGGACTTGCCGGCGCTCGGGAAGCCGACCAGCGCCACGTCGGCGACGGTCTTGAGCTCCAGGACGATGTCGCCGGTGGTGCCGGGGACGCCGAGCAGCGCGAAGCCGGGCGCCTTGCGGCGGGCCGAGGCCAGGGCCGCGTTCCCGAGACCGCCGCGGCCGCCCTCGGCGGCGACGTAGGTGGTGCCCTGGCCGACGAGGTCGGCGAGGACGTTGCCCTCCTTGTCGAGGACGACGGTGCCGTCCGGCACGGGCAGGACCAGGTCCTGGCCGTCCTTGCCGGAGCGGTTGCCGCCCTCGCCGGGCTTGCCGTTGGTGGCCTTGCGGTGCGGGCTGTGGTGGTAGTCCAGCAGGGTGGTGATCGCCTGCTCGACGACCAAGATCACATCTCCGCCACGTCCGCCGTTGCCGCCGTCGGGGCCGCCGAGCGGCTTGAACTTCTCCCGGTGAACGGAGGCGCAGCCGTGGCCCCCGTTACCCGCGGCGACGTGCAGCTCGACGCGGTCCACGAAGGTGGTCATGGGTGTTCCTCCAGATACATACGGGAATGTCCCGGGCAGGCCTTGCTGCCCATTAAACGTGTCTATGTGACAACGCACCGAGGGCGGACCTCTCTTCCCGGCTCGCGCCGGGAAGAGCTGAGATCCGCCCTCGGGAAGTTACGTACGCGTGATCAGCCGAAGCTGGATCAGGCGGCCGGAACGATGTTGACGACCTTGCGGCCACGGTGGGTGCCGAACTCCACGGCACCCGCCTGCAGCGCGAACAGCGTGTCGTCGCCGCCACGGCCGACGCCCGCGCCCGGGTGGAAGTGGGTGCCGCGCTGGCGGACGAGGATCTCACCAGCGGAGACGACCTGACCGCCGAAGCGCTTCACGCCGAGCCGCTGGGCATTGGAGTCGCGCCCGTTCCGGGTGGACGATGCGCCCTTCTTGTGTGCCATGTCTCAGTCCCTCTTACTTCGCAGCCGCGGGGATACCGGTGACCTTGATCGCCGTGTACTGCTGGCGGTGACCCTGGCGACGGCGGTAGCCGGTCTTGTTCTTGTAGCGCAGGATGTCGATCTTGGCGCCCTTGTGGTGGTCCACGACCTCGGCCGTGACCTTGATGCCGGCCAGGACCCACGGGTCGCTGGTCACGGCTTCGCCGTCGACAACGAGCAGGGTCGAGAGCTCGACCGTGTCGCCAACCTTGGCAGTGGAAATCTTGTCAACCTCAACGATGTCGCCGACAGCAACCTTGTGCTGGCGACCACCGCTGCGCACGATGGCGTACACGCGGATCTCTCTCTCACTCGGGACGGATGCTCCTGAAGCCAGCCGCTCAGTCGGGACCCCGTCTGACGACGGGACCGCACTGATCCGGATTGGACGAGCGGCCTCTCCCGTACGGCGCTTGCGCGCACGGCGGGGAGGAAGGTGCTCAGGAGCGCGGCACGCGCTGAACACATTTGCCCAGGCATGCCGACGGTCTAGGTTACGGTCCCGGTTCCAGGGGGTCAAACCGGGCCCCGTTCCCGCACGGCCGTGGGCCCCGCCGGGAGGCGGGGCCCACGGCGTCACGCGGATCAGGCTTCGGCCGGCGCCGAGACCGAGGGCGGGGTCTGCTGCTCCGCCGCCGCGGTCTTCTTGGTCGTCCGCTTCGCAGCGGTCTTCTTGGTCGTGGCCGCCTTCTTGGCCGTGCTGGTGGTGGCCTTCTTGGCCGCCGTCGCCTTCTTGGCGGTGGTGGCCTTCTTCGCCGGGGCCGCCTTCTTGGCCGGGGCCGCCTTCTTGGCCTTGCTCGCCTTCTTGGCCGGTGCGGCCTCCTCGGCGGGGGCTTCCGGCTGCGGCTCGGGCTCGCTCACGGCCGTCTCCACGACCACCACGGCGGCCTCCGCCGCGCCGGCCGGGGAGCCGGCGGGTGCGGTGGCCTTGCGGGTGGCACGGCGACGCGGGCGGGCCGGGGCGGCGTCCGCGACCGGAGCCTCCTGGACCGGCGCGGGCTCGGCCGCGACGACGGGCTCCGCCTCGGCGACGCGCTCGGGCTCCGCCACCACGACGGGCTCCGGCTCGGCGACCGGCTCCGGGGCCACCTCGGCCGCGGGGGCCGGAGCGCCCGCCGGTGCGGTGGCCTTACGGGTCGCCCGGCGACGGGTGCGGCCCTTGGGGGCCTCCTCCGCCACCGCCTCGGCGACGACCTCGACCGCGGTCTCCGCCTCGGTGACGACTTCGGACACCGGCTCCAGGACCGTGTCGGCGGCCTCGGTCACCGGCTCGGCCTCGATCTCGGCCACGGGGGCCGGAGCCGGCGCCGCGGCCTGGGCCGGGGCGGCCGAGCCCCGAGGGGCGCCCGCCGGAGCGGTGGCCTTGCGGGTGGCGCGGCGGCGGTTGCGGCGACCGCTCAGGCCCGCCGCGGCCTCCGCCTCGGCCGGGCTGCTGTAGAGCTCCTCGTCCGCGACGAACTCGGGCTCGGGCAGCGGCCGCGGCGCGGCGGCCTCGGCGGCCACCTCGGCCTCGGTCTCGACCTCGAACTCCGCCTCGACCGTCTCGACCTCGTGGTCGTGCTGGTCGAACTCGGCCTTGCCGCCACGGCGCTTCGAGCGCTTGCCGTTGCCGCCGCCGCCGATCGCGGTCGGCGTCTCCATGTGCACGATGACACCGCGGCCGTTGCAGTGGACACAGGTCTCGGAGAAGGACTCCAGCAGGCCCTGGCCCACCCGCTTGCGGGTCATCTGGACCAGGCCCAGCGAGGTCACCTCGGCGACCTGGTGCTTCGTACGGTCACGGCCCAGGCACTCCAGCATCCGCCGCAGGACCAGGTCGCGGTTGGACTCCAGGACCATGTCGATGAAGTCGATCACGACGATGCCGCCGAGGTCGCGCAGCCGCAGCTGGCGCACGATCTCCTCGGCCGCCTCCAGGTTGTTCCTGGTGACGGTCTCCTCGAGGTTGCCGCCCTGACCGGTGAACTTGCCGGTGTTGACGTCGATGACGATCATCGCCTCGGTCTTGTCGATCACAAGCGAGCCGCCCGAGGGCAGCCACACCTTGCGGTCGAGCGCCTTGGCGAGCTGCTCGTCGATCCGGTACGTCGCGAAGACGTCGACCTCGGAGGTCCAGCGCTGGAGCCGGTCGGCCAGGTCCGGGGCCACGTGGTTCACGTAGCCGTGGATGGTCTCCCACGCGCTGTCACCGCTGACGATGACCTTCGAGAAGTCCTCGTTGAAGATGTCGCGGACGACGCGGACGGTCATGTCCGGCTCGCCGTACAGCAGGCTCGGCGAAGAGGTCGAGATCTGCTTCGACTTCTTCTGGATGTCCTCCCACTGACCCTGCAGGCGCTCGACGTCGCGGCGCAGCTCGTCCTCGCTCGCACCCTCGGCGGCGGTGCGCACGATGACGCCCGCGTCCTCGGGGACGATCTTCTTGAGGATGGTCTTCAGGCGCGCACGCTCGGTGTCGGGCAGCTTGCGGCTGATGCCGGTCATCGAGCCCTCGGGCACGTACACCAGGTAGCGGCCGGGCAGCGAGACCTGGCTGGTCAGGCGGGCACCCTTGTGGCCGATCGGGTCCTTGGTGACCTGCACGAGGACCGACTGGCCGGACTTGAGGGCGGACTCGATGCGGCGCGGCCCGTTGGCCATGCCGAGCGCCTCGAAGTTGACCTCACCGGCGTACAGGACGGCGTTGCGGCCCTTGCCGATGTCGATGAAGGCGGCCTCCATGGACGGCAGCACGTTCTGGACCTTGCCCAGGTAGACGTTGCCGACGTACGAGGTGGCCTCTTCCTTGTTGACGTAGTGCTCGACGAGCACGTTGTCCTCGAGGACGCCGATCTGGGTGCGCTCGCCGGCCTGGCGGACGACCATCACGCGCTCGACGGCCTCACGGCGGGCCAGGAACTCGGCCTCGGTGATGATCGGCACGCGGCGGCGGCCCTGCTCGCGGCCCTCACGGCGACGCTGCTTCTTCGCCTCCAGGCGGGTCGAGCCCTTGATGGACTGGACCTCGTCGGAGGAGGTGGACTCGCTGCGCTCGCGGGCCGGACGCGGCTCGCGGACCTTGACGACGGTGCGTACGCCGTCCTCGTCGCCCGCTTCGGCGGCCTCGGCTGCGGAGTCACCGCTGCGACGGCGGCGACGGCGGCGGCGACGGCTGGAGCTGGAGCCGAGGGCACCGGACTCCTCGTCGTCCTCGTCCTCGGACTCCTCGGACTCCGGCTCGGCGGCCGGGGCCTCGGACTCCTCATCGGCGGACTCGTCGAGGTCGGCGGACTCGCCGCGGCGACGGCGACGGCCGCCACGGCGGCGGCGGCGGGACGGGCGCTCGCCCGACTCGTCGCCGTCCTCGAAGTCGGCGGTCTCGTCCTCGAGCTCGGCGGCCTCGGCCTCCGGCTCCTCCTCGGCGAGCACCTCGGGCAGCGAGACCGGGGCGGTCTCGGAGGCCGGCGCGGGCTCGGCCGCACCACGGCCGCGGCGGCGGCGACGGCCGGCCGGCTGCGGAGCGGGCGCCTGCACGACCTCGGCCTCGACCTCCGTCTCCTCCTCCTCGACCTCGTCGTCCGGGGTGGCGGCGCGGGCGGCCGCGGCGGCCATGGCGGCCGTCTCGGGGGTCTGGAACATCGGCTCGGCGAAGACCGGGGCCTGGAAGACGGCCACGGCGGGGCGCGCGGCGCGGCGGCCGCGGGCCGGGGCGGCGGGCGCCTCGGCCTCGGCCGCGGGCTGCGCCGCGGGGGCGGCCGGGGCACCGGAGCGGGTGGCGCGGCGGCGGCCGCCGCGCTTCGGGGAGTCCACGGCGTCGGCGACGGTCACGGCGCGGGCGGCCCTGGGGGCCTCCTCCGCGGCGGCCGGAGCCTCGGCCTCGACGGCTTCGGCGGCCTCGGCTGCGGGAGCGGTCACGGCGCGGGTGGCACGGCGGCGGGCACGCGGGGCGGAGGCGGCCGGAGCCTCCTCCTCGGCAACGGGCGCGGCGGGGGCCTCGACGGCGGCGGCCGGGGCGGCCTCGGCGGCGGGGGCCTCGGCGGCCGGAGCTGCGGGAGCGGTCACGGCGCGGGTGGCACGGCGGCGGGCACGCGGGGCGGAGACGGCCGGAGCCTCCTCCTCGGCCACGGGCGCGGCAGGAGCCTCGACGGCGGCGGCCGGGGCGGCGGGGGCCTCGGCCGCGGGGGCG
Source organism: Streptomyces sp. NPDC058646 (assembly GCF_042716875.1). NCBI lineage: Bacteria > Bacillati > Actinomycetota > Actinomycetes > Kitasatosporales > Streptomycetaceae > Streptomyces > Streptomyces sp. NPDC058646. The sequence continues at coordinate 188,067 of NZ_JBHXRK010000011.1, forward strand.
GCCACGGCGCGGGTCGCGCGGCGGCGGGCACGGGCGGGAGCGGCGGCCGGGGCAGCCTCCTCCTCGGCCGCGGCGGGAGCCTCGGCGACGGGAGCCTCGGCGGCAGGCGCCTCGGGGGCGGCGACGGCCCGGGTGGCACGGCGGCGGGCACGCGGAGCGGGAGCGGCGGGCTCCTCGGCCACGGGCGCGGCAGGCTCCTCGGCCACGGGCGCGGCGGGGGCCTCGGCCACGGCCGCCTCGGCCGCGGGGGCGGCCACGGCGCGGGTCGCTCGGCGGCGGGCACGGGCGGGAGCGGCGGCCGGAGCGGCCTCCGCCTCATCAGCCGGGGAGGCGGCCGGGGCGGCTTCGGTCACCGCGGTGGCCTCGGCGGCGGTGGCGCCGGGGGGGCCTGCGGGCCGGGAAGCGGCGCGGCGGCGCCTGCGCGGGGGGAGGTTGTCGCTCGGGCTGCCGCTGTCGGCGTTACCGGCGGGGGTGGTGTCGTTTTCGTTGTTGAGCATTGCGGGCGGTTCTCCCGTCACGCTCCCGGGCGCCGCGGCTGACATCCGGTCCGGCTCGGCGCCGCGCGATGAGCGCGGAACCGGCCTCCGGGGCGCGTTCGCCACACGGGAGCTCGTAGTCCATGGCCGCCGGTTCCGTACGTGTTGTCCGTACGGCCTGGCGGAAGTCTTCAGGTCAATGCGCGGGCCCGACCCAGGTGGCTCCCGAGTGCCAGGGCTGCGCGACGACGACGATCCCTACGCGGCGGGACCTTCCGGCGCCTTCGCGTCGGCGGCTACGGCGGCCGTGGGTGGGGCGGCCGTGTCAGCCTCGCGGTCGGGCGCGAGCGGGTCGGTCACCGTGCCGGACTCCTCGTCGAAGAGCCCCTGCGCCAGCCTGGTCACCGCTGCGGGGACCGGCGGCGCCAGGTCGGCCACAGCTCGGAGACCGGACAGGACGTCGTCGGGTCGCACGGCAGGTGTCAGATGCCGAACAACCAGCCGCAGTATCGCACAGGCATTGTCCAGCGGCCTATCAGCAGGGGCGGGAAACGCCTCGAGGCTGACCACGGCGCCGCGGGTGTCGAAGGTCCGCATGCCGTTCTTGGTGCGCCGCTGCACCTCCACGGTCTCGGCGGCGAGGAACGCGGTGACGGCGCGCCCGGCGTCCGCGGGCTCCACGCCCTCCAGGCGCAGCTCCCAGACGGAGGCCGTCAGCCGGTCGGCGAGGCCCGGGGTACGGGCCTCGACGGCCTCGATGATGTCGAGGCCGGCCGGCATGGACTCGTCGAGCAGCTCGCGGAGCTTCTCGGGGTCGCGGGAGCCGGCGAGGGCGATCTCCAGGTATTCGGCCTCGCTGCCCGTGCCGGTCGGCGCGGCGTTCGCGTACGAGACCCGGGGGTGCGGGGTGAAACCGGCCGAGTACGCCATGGGCACCTCGGCGCGTCGCAGGGCCCGTTCGAAGGCGCGCTGGAAGTCGCGGTGGCTGGTGAACCGGAGGCGGCCGCGCTTGGTGTAGCGCAGTCGGATGCGCTGCACCACCGGTGCGGGAGGCGGGCCTTCGGGCTGTCGCTTGCCCAGTGGTTCTTCTCCTTGTACGGGGCTCCGCGGCTCGCGCGTCGCCCTGAGCGTCTGTGGGGCCGTACGGCCACGCCCTGCCTCCGGCTCACACCTGCTTGCGCAGGGAGATCTCGGGGGCGGGCGGGTGGCCCACGGCTGTCGTACTACCCAGAGTACGCGCCCGTGACCTCGCCGGTTCCCGGGGAGGAGCCCCGAACAGTGCCAGCCGCACCCCGGCCCGCGCGTCCCGCACGGCGGCGCGGGCGGTGAGCCACACCTCGCGGGCCGTGTTGCGGGAGGTGCGCCACACCTCCCTGGCGAGATGGCCGGCGGGCGTGGCGACCTGGCGGTGGACCCATGCGGCGGGGCGGGCGACGCAGCCGCGCCAGAGCCGGAGCAGCCCGCGGCCGAGGGCGCGGCTGATGCGCCCGGCGAGGCGCCAGGTCGCGGCGGCGAAGTGCCCGAGGGGCGTGAGGACGTACCGGTACAGGCCGCGGGCCAGCCAGGCGATGCCGTGCCCGAGCGGGGTCAGCAGGTAGCGGTGGGCCCCGGTCGCGGCGGGGACGAGCAGGTGGCGCCACAGCGCCGCCCACGGCCACACGAACAGCGCCTTGCCCAGCCATCCGAGTACGGCCCCGGTCCCGCGGGCCAGCCAGGCGATGCCGTGCCCGGCGGGGGTGAGGACATACCGGTGGAGCATGACCCAGGGCCGGACGAACACGGCGGTGAAGGCGCGGGGCAGGAGCCACACCAGGGCGTGCCCGGCGGGGGTGAGCACGTACCGGTACAGGCCGCGGGCGAGCCGGGCGAGGCCCCGGACCGGCGGGACGAGCACGTACCGGTACAGGGCGCGCACCGTCCGGACGGTGGCGGCGCCCGAGGGCTTGAGCAGGTACCGGTACGCGGCGAGGACCACCCCTTGGAGCCCCTTGCCGGCAGGCCTGAGGAGGTACCGGTACAGGGCGGACGCGCCGGGGACGGCCGCGTACCGCCACAGCGCCGCCCAGGGCCACACGAACAGCGCCTTCGCCAGCCACTCCAGCGCCAGGGCGCCTCCCCGGCACAGCAGGGCGAGGCCCTGGCCGAGCGGGACGAGGACCCGGTGCCACAGCAGGGACCCGCCCGGCGCCAGCACGTACCGCCACAGGGCGACCCAGGGCCAGTGGAAGACGGCGAGCACCGCCCACTTCAGGAGCAGACCGGTCCCCCGCGCCGTCCGGGCCAGTGCGCGCCCGACCGGGGTGAGGACGTACCGGTACAGCAGGCCCCAGACCCGGGCCACCGCGTCGCCGGCCGGGCGCAGGGCCCGGCGGTGCACGGTGCGGGCCGCGAGGACGAGCAGGTCCCAGACCACCCGCACCGGCAGCACGATCACGACGGCCAGGATCCGCACGGGGATCCGGACCATCGCGAACACGCACCCCTCGCCACCGGGTGGGGGCGCGTGCCGGCCGTTCTTCTCCAGGTCCATGCCCTTGATGACGCAGGCCCGGCCCCTGCCGTTGCAGGCGGGCGCGATCGTCCCCGCACACGGACGTGCCCCCCACCGGTTTCCGGCGGGGGGCACGTCCGTGCGGCTGTCAGCCCGGGGTCACTTCACGACGGTCAGCGGGAGCAGCTTCTTGCCCGTGGGGCCGATCTGGATGTCGAGGTCGAGCTGCGGGCACACGCCGCAGTCGAAGCACGGCGTCCAGCGGCAGTCCTCGACCTCGGTCTCGTCGAGGGCGTCCTGCCAGTCCTCCCAGAGCCAGTCCTTGTCGAGGCCGGAGTCGAGGTGGTCCCAGGGCAGGACCTCCTCGTAGGTGCGCTCACGGGTCGTGTACCAGGCCACGTCCACGCCGTAGGCGGGCAGCGTCTTCTCCGCCGCCTCCATCCAGCGGTCGTAGCTGAAGTGCTCGCGCCAGCCGTCGAAGCGGCCGCCGGACTCGTAGACGGCACGGATGACGTCGCCGATGCGGCGGTCGCCGCGCGAGAGGAGGCCCTCGACGATGCCGGGCTTGCCGTCGTGGTAGCGGAACCCGATGGAGCGGCCGTACTTCTTGTCGCCGCGGATCTTGTCGCGGAGCTTGCCCAGACGGGCGTCCGTCTCCTCGGCCGACAGCTGCGGCGCCCACTGGAACGGGGTGTGCGGCTTCGGTACGAACCCGCCGATCGACACGGTGCAGCGGATGTCGTTCTGCCCGGACACCTCGCGGCCCTTGGCAATGACGTTGACCGCCATGTCGCCGATCTGGAGGACGTCCTCGTCGGTCTCGGTCGGCAGGCCGCACATGAAGTACAGCTTCACCTGGCGCCAGCCGTTGCCGTACGCGGTGGCGACGGTGCGGATCAGGTCCTCTTCCGAGACCATCTTGTTGATGACCTTGCGCATGCGCTCGGAGCCGCCCTCGGGGGCGAAGGTCAGGCCGGAGCGGCGGCCGTTGCGGGTCAACTCGTTGGCCAGGTCCACGTTGAAGGCGTCCACGCGGGTCGACGGCAGGGACAGGCCGACCTTGTCGTCCGAGTAGCGGTCCGCGAGGCCCTTGGCGATGTCGGCGATCTCGGTGTGGTCCGCGGAGGACAGCGACAGAAGGCCGACCTCCTCGAAGCCGGTCGCCTTCAGGCCCTTCTCCACCATCTCGCCGATGCCGGTGATGCTTCGCTCCCGCACGGGGCGCGTGATCATGCCGGCCTGGCAGAAACGGCAGCCGCGGGTGCAGCCGCGGAAGATCTCCACGGACATGCGCTCGTGGACGGTCTCGGCGAGCGGGACCAGGGGCTGCTTGGGGTACGGCCACTCGTCGAGGTCCATGACGGTGTGCTTGGACACCCGCCACGGCACGCCGGAGCGGTTCGGCACGACACGGCCGATGCGGCCGTCCGGCAGGTACTCGACGTCGTAGAAGCCCGGGACGTAGACCCCGCCGGTCTTCGCGAGGCGCAGCAGGACCTCCTCGCGCCCGCCGGGGCGGCCCTCGGCCTTCCAGGCGCGGATGATCTCGGTCATGTCGAGGACGGCCTGCTCGCCGTCGCCGATGACCGCGCAGTCGATGAACTCCGCGATCGGCTCGGGGTTGAAGGCCGCGTGGCCGCCCGCGAGGACGATCGGGTGGTCGACGGTGCGGTTCCTGGCCTCCAGCGGGATGCCCGCGAGCTCCAGGGCGGTGAGCATGTTCGTGTAGCCCAGCTCCGTGGAGAAGGACAGGCCGAACACGTCGAAGGCGGACACCGGGCGGTGGCTGTCCACGGTGAACTGGGGCACCTTGTGCTCGCGCATCAGCTCTTCGAGGTCCGGCCACACGCTGTAGGTGCGCTCGGCGAGGACGCCCTCGCGCTCGTTCAGCACCTCGTAGAGGATCATGACGCCCTGGTTGGGCAGCCCGACTTCGTACGCGTCCGGGTACATCAGCGCCCAGCGGACGTCGCACTCGTCCCACTTCTTGACCGTGGAATTGAGTTCACCACCGACGTACTGGATGGGCTTCTGCACATGCGGAAGCAGGGCCTCAAGCTGAGGGAAGACCGACTCGGTCATCACGCGACTTTCGTGAAGCGGGCAGGGGGCAGCTCTCTAGCGTACCGCGAGGCTCGGCCGCCCCCTCCCGCATGATCACGCCAGGGCCGCACGCAGCGCCGGATCCGAGGCGTCCGCCCAGAGGTCCGGGAGTTCCTGTTCGCTCCGGGCGGCCTGTACCTCCTCGCGGGCGTAGAGGACGCCCCAGGTGAAGGCGGACTCCCCCGCGCCGGCCGCCTGGACGGCGAGGCCGTGCAGGGCTTCGCGGGCGACCACGCTGTCCTGGTGGTCGCCGAGCAGGGTCTGGACCTGCTTCATGGCCTTGGCCAGGCGTTTCGCCGGCTTCCCGAGGGCGGGTGCGGCGGCTTCCGCCGCGTACCGGGCGCGCTTGGCGGCCTTGCGGGCCTCGTGCAGGGCGAGGTCCCGCTCCTCGCCCGCGGTCAGCGCGAGGGCATCTTCGACCCGGCCCGCGAGGCGGTCGTAGTCGCGCAGTACGGCCTGGGGCAGGACGGCCGGCGCCGGGTCCGCGGCGCCCTTGAGGAGCGGCGGCTCGTCCAGGACGGCGTCGAGGGAGTCCAGGAGGGCGAGGTAGCGCTTGCTGTCGAGCACGGCGAGGGCGCGTCGCCTCGAATCGGAGCGGCGGCCGTTGTTCCACACGCGCAGGCGGCCGCGGACCGGTCCGAGGAGCTGGGTGCGGGGCAGTTCGCCGAGCCGGGTCTGGATGCGCTCCAGCAGGACCTCCTGGTCGCGGTCGACGCCGAGTTCGGCGGCCAGCCAGCGCAGTTCCTCGCCTACGGGGTCGGTGACGTCGCGGTCCAGGACCTTGCGGTAGGTCTTGAAGGCGCTGCGCAGCCGGCGGGTGGCGACCCGCATCTGGTGGACGGAGTCCGGCAGGGACCGTCGTACGGCCGGGTCCTGGGCGATCAGGGTGTCGCGCTGTTCCCGCAGGTACGCGAGGACGTGGGCGCCCGCGGTGCCGTCGGCGGCGGCGTCGCCGGTGGGCCGGGCCGGGGGCGCGGCTCCGGTCTCGGCGAGGGCCCGGGCCAGTTTCGAGGGGGCGTCGCTGACGCGCAGGCCGGCTTTGCGGAAGGTCTTCTCGACGGCGTCGAGCAGTGCGGGGTCCACCCCGTCGGCGAGCTCCACCTCGACCTCGGTCCAGGAGGCGGCGGCCTCGCCGCGCTCGGCCCGTACGGCGTCGATGCTGAGTTCGGCGAGCAGGGCGCCCTCGGCGTCGAGGAGGTGGCTGACGCGGCGCGAGGAGACGAGCCTGACCTGCGGCTCCAGTCCGGCGTCCCGGACGCGGGAGCGGATCAGGGCGGCGAGGGGGCGCGGGAGGGTGTCACCGAGCGGGGCGGTGACCTCGTCCCGGACGTCGGGCGAGACGGGCAGTTTCAGGTGCCAGCCCTCGTCCTTGCCGCCGGTTCTGCGCCGCAGGGTGAGGCCGTCGGCGGCGAGCCGCAGGTCGGGTGTGTCGTAGTAGACGGCGTCGAGGCCGACGGTCCCCTCGTCGGAGACGGCCGCGATCGCGGCCGTGCCCGTCAGGTCCGGCACCTCGTGGCGGGTCCGCTTCGCCCGCTTCTTGTCGCCTGGTGTGAACTCGAACTTCCGCTCTGTCTCGCGTTTCGTGTCCGCCATAGACCGAACTTAGTCCTGAACGGATCACGACGGCAGGGTGAACGGGAATCAGGCTGACAACGGCCGCTGCACCTTGATCGACTGGAGCAGTCCGATGGCCACCCACACCGCGAACATCGAGGACCCTCCGTACGAGACGAAGGGGAGAGGGAGCCCGGCGACCGGCATGATGCCGAGGGTCATCCCGATGTTCTCGAAGGACTGGAACGCGAACCAGGCGATGATCCCGGCGCACACGATCGTCCCGTACAGCTCGGTGGTGTCGCGGGCGATCATGCAGGCCCGCCACAGGACGACGCCCAGCAGCAGCAGGATCAGCCCGGCGCCGACGAAGCCCAGCTCCTCCCCCGCCACCGTGAAGACGAAGTCGGTCTGCTGCTCCGGCACGAACTGGCCGGTGGTCTGGGAGCCCTTGAAGAGCCCGGAGCCGGTGAGCCCGCCGGAGCCGATCGCGATGCGCGCCTGGTTGGTGTTGTAGCCGACGCCCGCCGGGTCGAGGGAGGGGTTGGCGAAGGCCGCGAACCGGTTGATCTGGTACTCGTCGAGGACGCCGAGCTGCCATATCAGGATCGCTCCGCCGGCGCCCGAGGCCAGCAGGCCGAGGACCCAGCGGTTGGAGGCGCCGGAGCCCAGCAGGACGCCGAGCACGATGACGACCATGACCATGACGGAGCCGAGGTCGGGCATCAGCATGACGATGCCCATCGGGGCGGCCGCCAGGCAGAGCGCCTTGACCACCGTGCGGTGGTCGGGGTGGGCGAGGTCTCCCGCGTCCACCCGGGTGGCCAGCAGCATCGCCATGCCCAGGATGATCGTGATCTTCACGAACTCGGAGGGCTGGAGGGAGAAGCCGCCGCCGATCACGATCCACGCGTGGGCCCCGTTGATGGTGGCACCGAGCGGGGTGAGCACCGCGATGATGAGCAGCAGCGAGAGCCCGTAGAGGATCGGCACCGCGCCGCGCAGGGTGCGGTGGCCGAGCCAGATCGTGCCGATCATCAGCACGAGGCCGATGCCGGTGTTGAGGGCGTGGCGGAGCAGGAAGTAGTACGGGTCGCCCTGGTTCAGGGAGGTCCGGTTGCGGGTCGCCGACCAGACCAGGAGGGCGCCGATGAAGGACAGGGCGAGCGCCGAGAGGAGTATGGGCCAGTCGAGCCGGCGCACCACCGAGTCGCGTGCGGTGAGCTTGGCCATCGCGCCGCGCTCGGGCGTGTAGCGGGATACGGAGAACTTGTTCGCGGTCTGCATGTCCTTCAGTCCTGCCGTGCGGGGGGCGGTCCGGCGAGTGCGGGCGGCACGAGCTCCTCCGGGGACGGCGGCACGTACGGCTTGATGTCGGGGGTCTCGATGGAGCCGTCGGGCAGGATCCGGGGCAGTTTCGTCTCCGGCTTGAGCAGCAGGGCCTTCTTCGGGTCCTGGTTGCCTTCCATGTCGAGACCGTAGATGGCGTTGTAGAGGTTGCGGACGGCGGGGCCGGAGGCTCCGGAGCCGGTGCCGCCCTGGGAGATGGTCATGACGATCGCGAAGTCGTCGGTGTAGGTCGCCAGCCACGAGGTGGTCTGCTTGCCGTAGACCTGGGCGGTGCCGGTCTTGGCCCGCATCGGGATCTTGTCGAGGGGCCAGCCGCCGAAGCGCCAGGCGGCGGTGCCGCCGGGCTCGACGACGGAGCGCAGGCCCTTGTCGAGGTCGCTGACGGTCTTGGCGTCGATGGGCAGCCTGCCGTGGGCCTGCGGCTTGATCATCTCGATGTGCTTGCCGTCGGGGCTGATCACGGCCTTGCCGACGGTGGGGTTGTAGAGGGTGCCCCCGTTGCTGATGGCCGAGTAGGCGGTGGCCATCTGGATGGGGGTGACGAGGACGTCGCCCTGGCCGATGGCGAAGTTGATGCTGTCGAACGCCTTGAGCTGGTTGCCTTCGAGGCAGCTCTCGTAGGCGATCTGCTCGACGTAGGTGCCGCCCTTCTTGCCCTGCTTGCACCAGGAGGCCTTGTTGGCCGCCCAGAAGCTCTTCTTCCACCGGCGGTCGGGGATGCGGCCGGTGACCTCGTTCGGCAGGTCGATCCCGGTCTCGGACCCGAGCCCGAACTCACGGGCGGTGCGGTAGAACCAGTCGTGGGCGTCCTTCTTGGGTTCCAGGCCGCCGTCGCGCTGCCATTCCTTGTGGCCGAGGGCGTAGAAGACGGTGTTGCAGGAGAACTTGAGGGCGTCTCCGAGGGTGATGGGGCCGTGCCCCTTGGACTCGAAGTTCGCGAAGCTCCGCCCGCCGAGGCTGTAGGAACTGCTGCAGTTGTACTTGTTGCCGAAGGCGTAGCCGGCCCGCACGGCCGCGCTCGCCGAGACCACCTTGAAGATGGAGCCCGCGGGGGCCTGGCCCTGGATGGCCCGGTTGAGCAGCGGGTAGTTGGACTTCTTGCTGGTGAGCCGGGCGTAGTCCTTGGCCGAGATGCCGCCGACCCAGGCGTTGGGGTCGTAGTCGGGCTGGGAGGCCATCGCGACGACGCGGCCGGTCTTGGTCTCCATGACGACGACGGCGCCCGAGTCGGCCTCGTACTTGCGGCCCGTGATCTTGTCGGTCTCGTTCCGGACGGTCTTCATCGCCTGCTGGAGCTCGTACTCGGCGACGGCCTGGACCCGGGCGTCGATGCTGGTGACGAGGGTGGACCCGGCCACACCCGGGTCGGACTTGGTCTGGCCCATGACCCGGCCGAGGTTGTCGACCTCGTACGAGGTGACCTCCGCCTTGCCGCGCAGCTCCTTGTCGTAGGTGCGTTCGATCCCGGAGCGGCCGACCTGGTCGGAACGCAGGTGCGGCGAGTCGGTGTTCTTGGCCTTCTGGATCTCGTCGTCGGTGACCGGCGAGAGGTAGCCGAGCACCTGCGAGGTGCGGGCCCCGCCGGGGGCCGGGTAGCGGCGGACGGCGGTGGGCTCCGCGGTGATGCCGGGGAACTCCTCGGGGCGTTCGCGCAGCTGCAGCGCCTGCTGCGTGGTGGCTTCGAGGGTGACCGGGATCGGCTGGTACGGGGAGCCGTTCCAGCAGGGCTTGGGGGTCTGGGAGTCGCAGAGGCGGACCTTGTCCATGACCTCCTTGGGGCTCATGTCCAGGACGCCGGCGAGGCGGGTCATGACGCCCTTGCCCTTGTCCTTCATCTTCATCAGCGCGGTACGGCTGGCGGAGACGACGAGGCGGGTCTCGTTGTCGGCGAGGGCGACCCCGCGGGCGTCGAGGATCGAGCCGCGGACGGCGGGCTGGACGACCTGCTGGACGTGGTTGCTCTTCGCCTCGTCGTAGTACTCCTGACCGTTGCGGATCTGGAGGTACCAGAGGCGTCCGCCGAGGGTGACGAACATCGAGACCACGAGCACCTGGATGATGACGAGCCGGATCTGCACCCGCGAGGTACGGCCGGTTTCCGGAATGTTGGTCACCCTTGCTCCCCGGTCACAGTTTCTTGACGCTCTTCACGCTCTTCACGCTCTTGACGCCCTTTATGCGGCCGGCCCGGTTGGCGCGGCTGCGTGCGGTCTTCAGCCGCAGTCCGCCGCGCTGGCTGCCGATGCGCAGGCCCGTGCCGCCGGCCAGCCAGCCCGAGGAGACGTCGGTGCCCTGGGCGGGCCCGCCGCCGGCCTCGACGGCCATCGGGTCGTTCTCGGCGCGCCGGGCCAGGGCCATGATGAACGGCACGGTGAAGGGGGCGAGGAGCAGGTCGTAGAGGGTGGCGGTGAACAGCAGCCCGGTCAGCCCCACATGGCGGGCGGCGGTGTCCCCGACGAGGGCGCCCACGCCCGCGTACAGGAGGGTGGAGCCGATCGCGGCGCCGACGACGGCCAGCATCGGCCCCCAGGCGGAGCGGAAGCGGCCGTTGTCGGGGCGGACCAGGCCGACGAGGTAGCCGATGAGGCAGAGCACGAGCGCGTACCGCCCGGCGGCGTGGTCGGCGGGCGGGGCCAGGTCGGTGAGGAGGCCGGCGGAGAAGCCGATGAGGGCGCCGCTGACGTGCCCGTACACGAGGGCGAGGGCGACGACGGTGAGCAGCACCAGGTCGGGTACGGCTCCGGGCAGCTGGAGCCGGCCCAGGATGGTGACCTGGACGACGAGGGCGACCACGACGAGCGTGGACGCGAGCAGGATCCGGTTGAAGCGCATGGGCGGTCAGCTCCTACTCGTCGGCCGGCTTGCCGGGCACGCTGGCGGACCCGGACGGGGTGACCGTGACGGTGACCGTCGGGGTGGGCTTGGGGGCCTCGGGCTTGGGGGGCAGGACCGCGTCGCGCGGGTCCTCGCGCGGCGGCATCACCACGACGCCGACGATGTCCAGCCGCGAGAACCCGACGAACGGGCGCACCCAGACGGTGCGGGTCAGGTCGCCGCGGGAGGGGTCGACCTTGACCACCTCGCCGATCGGCACACCGGGTACGAAGGGCTTGTTGCCGCGCGACCCGAAGGTGACGAGCCGGTCCCCGGGGCTGACCTTGGCCTTGCCGTTGAGCATCTGGACGGACAGCGCGCGGTCGCCCTGTCCGGTGGCGAAACCGAGCTCGCCGGTCTTCTCCAGGCGGGTGCCGACGGTGAAGTCGGGGTCGTTGGCGAGGACGACCGTGGCCGTGTCGGGGCCGACGGTGCTGACCCGTCCGACGAGTCCGTCCCCGTTGAGGACGGTCATGTCGCGCTCGATGCCGTCCTTGCTGCCGGCGTCGATGGTGACGGTCCAGGAGAAGCCCTGGGCCGCTCCTATCGCGATGACCTCGGCGCCCTTGATCCCGTACTGGCCCGCTCCGGCCCGCTTGAGCATCTCGTCGAGCTCGCGGATCCGGCTGCGGGTCTGGTCGTCGCTGCCGAGCCTGGCCTTCAGCGCGGCGTTCTCCCGCTCCAGCGTGGCGATCCGGTTGTGGCGCTCGCCGGAGTCGCGCACCGCCCCTATGGCGTTGGCGACGGGGTCGACGGCGGTCGACACGCCCTTCTCGACGGGGCCGAAGACCGCTGCGGCGGCCTGCCGGGCACCGTCGACCGGAGACTCCTCGCCCGCCCTGATGTCCACCGTGATCAATGCGAACGCGATGGCGATCAGAAGCACCAGGAGCAGCCGGCTTTCTCGTGTGTCCCTCACGTGCGGCGGCCGTGCCTTCCTCGTAGTGACTCGTGCGGCGGAGCCGCTCCGGGTGGGATGTGACGCTGCGGTCCCACCGGCCTCTTGCCTGTATATCAACGATCCGCCGCACGGGCCCGGTAGCACCCGTACGGCGGATCCTTGTGTTCCGCATGTCCCCCGTCCGGCAGGAGGGGGGTCTGTCAGCGACGGGGCTGCGCGTCCAGGACCTGCTGCAGTGCCTCGAACTCCTCGACGCACTTGCCGGAACCCAGTGCGACGGAGTCGAGCGGATCCTCGGCGATGTGGATCGGCATGCCCGTCTCCCGGCGCAGCCGCTCGTCGAGGCCGCGCAGCAGCGCGCCGCCGCCGGTCAGGACGATGCCGCGGTCCATGATGTCGCCGGACAGCTCCGGCGGGCACTTGTCGAGGGTGGTCTTGACGGCGTCGACGATGGCGTTGACCGGCTCCTCGATGGCCTTGCGCACCTCGGCGGCCGAGATGACCACGGTCTTGGGGAGACCGGAGACCAGGTCGCGGCCACGGATCTCGGTGTGCTCGTCCTTGTCGAGGTCGTACGCCGACCCGATGGTGATCTTGATCTGTTCGGCGGTGCGCTCACCGAGGAGGAGCGAGTACTCCTTCTTGATGTGCTGGATGATCGCGTTGTCCAGCTCGTCGCCGGCCACCCGGATGGACTGCGCCGTGACGATTCCTCCCAGGGAGATGACGGCCACCTCGGTGGTGCCGCCGCCGATGTCCACGACCATGTTGCCGGTGGCCTCGTGGACGGGCAGGCCGGCACCGATGGCGGCGGCCATGGGCTCCTCGATGATGTGCACCTGACGCGCGCCGGCCTGCGTGGACGCCTCGATGACGGCGCGGCGCTCCACTCCCGTGATGCCGGAGGGAACACAGACCACCACGCGCGGACGGGCCAGGTAACGGCGCTTGTGGATCTTGAGGATGAAGTACCGGAGCATACGCTCGGTGATCTCGAAGTCGGCGATCACGCCGTCCTTGAGGGGCCGTACGGCGACGATGTTGCCGGGCGTGCGCCCGATCATCTTCTTCGCCTCGGAGCCGACCGCCAGGATGCCACCGGTGTTCGTGTTGATGGCGACCACGGACGGCTCGTTCAGGACGATCCCCCGGCCCCTCACGTACACCAGCGTGTTGGCGGTCCCGAGGTCGATCGCCATGTCACGGCCGATGAACGACATGTTGTTCCCCTTGTTCCCCATGAGGAGCGTCTGGCCTTCCAGTTGATAGCGGCTGCTGTCAGGTCGGCGAGGTGGGTGTGTGGGTGGAGGCCCCATCGTAGTGCCGTGGGTACGGACACCGCGCGACGGGACTCCGGCAATCCCGCCGGAATGGATACCCGCCCCCATAGTGGTGACGTCGTGTCCTGCCCATGCGTTCCCGGTGGTGCCCGGTAATACCGAAGGGCGACCGAAATTACTTCGGTCGCCCCAGGTCATGAGCGCTATTCGGCTGACGTCGCGCCGATGAGGAGTACTCAGAGAGCGGGGAAGAACAGCTTCAGCTCGCGCTCGGCGGACTCCTCGGAGTCCGAGGCGTGGATCAGGTTCTCCCGGGTGATGGTGCCGAAGTCACCCCGGATGGAGCCGGGCGCCGCGGCGATCGGGTCGGTGGGTCCGGCCAGCTGGCGGACGCCCTCGATCACGCGTTCCCCTTCGACGACCAGGGCGACGACGGGACCGCTGGACATGAAGCCCATCAGGGGCTCGTAGAACGGCTTCCCCTTGTGCTCGCCGTAGTGCGCCTCCAGGGTCTCCTGGTCCAGCGTGCGCAGCTCCAGCGCGGCAACGGTCCAGCCGGCCTTCCGCTCGATACGGCCGATGATCTCGCCGATCAGGCCGCGACGGACGGCGTCGGGCTTGAGCAGGACGAGCGTGCGCTGGGTCATGTTGCGGCTCCTTGCGGCAAACGGGTGCGGTAGGACGAATCTACCCGCCGCGGCGGGACCGCCGCGCCGGGCCTCCCCCGGGCCCCTGCCGGAGCCCTCGGGGCGGCTACGCGGCCGGCGCCGCGTCCTCCTGGGCCGCCGTCCACTCCGCGCGGATCCTGTCCGCCTTGCGTCCGTAGTGCACCGCGCACCACCACAGGGCCGCGAAGACCACGCCGAGGAAGAACATCGTCGGGACGACGAAGCCGCTCGCGATCAGGGCGATCTGCAGCGCCCAGCCCAGCTGGACCGCCCCGCGCCGGGTCAGCATCCCGCACAGCAGCAGCGACAGTGCCATCGCGATGCCGCACACCGTCCAGACCTCCGCCTGGGACAGGTCCGGGTCCTTCATGGCCACCAGGCCGGCGAAGCCGATCACGAAGAACTCGCCGATCAGCGTGCTCGCACACAACGTGCGCATCCTCAACCCCTCTTCAGCAGCAGGCGGGCCTCGCCCACCGTGATCACGGAGCCGGTCACCAGCACCCCGGCCCCCCCGTATTCGGCTTCCTCCTCCGCCAGCGTGATCGCCGCCTCCAGTGCGTCGTCCAGCCGCGGCTCCACCTGCACCCGGTCCGGGCCGAAGACCTCGACCGCGATGGCTGCCAGCTCGTCCGCGGTCATCGCCCGGTGGCTGGAGTTCTCCGTCACCACGACCTCCGCGAAGATCGGCTCGAACGCCTCGAACACGCCGCGGACGTCCTTGCCGTCGCTCGCGCCCACGACACCGATCAGGCGGCTGAAGCCGAAGGACTCGGTGACCGCCGCGGCGGCGGCCGCCGCGCCCGCGGGGTTGTGCGCCGCGTCCAGGACCACGGTCGGGCTGCGCCGCACGACCTCCATGCGGCCCGGCGAGGCGACCGAGGCGAAGGCCTTCCGTACGGTGTCCGCGTCCAGGACCCGCGCGCCCTCCTGGCCGATGCCGAAGAAGGCCTCGACCGCGGCCAGCGCCACTGCCGCGTTGTTCGCCATGTGCGCGCCGTACAGCGGCAGGAAGATGCCGTCGTACTCGCCGCCCAGGCCGCGCAGGGTCAGCTGCTGCCCGCCGACCGCGACCTCGCGCGCGACGACGCCGAACTCCATGCCTTCGCGGGCCACCGTCGCATCGGCCTCGACGGCCTTCTTCAGCAGGACCTGCGCCGCGTCCACCGGCTGCTGCGCCAGGATCACGGTGGCGCCCTGCTTGATGATGCCGCCCTTCTCCTGGGCGATCTCGCCGGGCGTGGTCCCGAGCCGGTCGGTGTGGTCCAGGCTGATCGGGGTGACCACCGCGACCGCGCCGTCGATGACGTTGGTCGCGTCCCAGGTGCCGCCCATGCCGACCTCGACCACGGCCGCGTCGACCGGGGCGTCCGCGAAGGCCGCGTACGCCATCCCGGTGAGGACCTCGAAGAACGACAGCCGGTACTCCTCGGCGGCGTCCACCATCTCCACGTACGGCTTGACGTCGTGGTACGTCTCCACGAACCGCTCGGCGCTGATCGGCGCCCCGTCCAGGCTGATCCGCTCGGTGACCGACTGCACGTGCGGGCTGGTGTAGCGGCCGGTGCGCAGCTCGAAGGCGTTCAGCAGGGCCTCGATCATGCGGGCCGTGCTGGTCTTGCCGTTGGTTCCCGTGATGTGGATCGAGGGGTACGAGCGCTGCGGCTCGCCCAGGACGTCCATCAGCGCCGCGATGCGCGACACCGAGGGCTCCAGCTTGGTCTCGCCCCAGCGGGTGGCGAGTTCCTGCTCCACCTCCAGCAGCGCCTTCGCCACCTCCGGGTCGACGGGCCGGGCGGGCACCGGGTCGCCCTGGGGCGGACCGGCCTGGGCGCGCAGGGTGCGGCTGCCGGCCTCGATCACCGCCAGGTCGGGGTCGCGGTCGGACTCTTCGGCCACGATCTGGTCGAACTCGTCGGGTCCGGCGAAGCCGCCGGATGCGTCGGGGTCTCGGTCGTGGCTCTCGGGCTGCTGCTCACTCACGGCACCAGTCTACGGACGGGGACCCGCAGGACCTTCGGCCCGGCCCTTTCGGCACCTTCGGCCGCGAGCGCGACGGGATCGTCGGGCAAGCCTTGCCGGCAGGAGACAAGGGGATCGAATGCCGCAGGCCGGCACCGACAGGACCGCTTCCGGCCGCGACATGGGGATCGATCTGGGGACCGCCGACACCCTCGTCTGCGCACGGGGCCAGGGGATCGTCCTCAATGAGCCGTCCGTGGTCGCCGTCAAGGCCGGCACGACCACCGCGCTCGCCGTCGGGACGGAGGCCGAGGCGACCATCGGCCGCACCCCCGGCTCCATCAGCGCCGTGCGCCCCCTGAGGGACGGCGTGATCTGCGACTACGAGGTCGCCGGGGAGATGATCCGGCACTTCGGGCGCAAGGCGGTCCCGGGCCGGCGGCCCCGTACCCGGATGGTGATCTGCGTGCCGTCGGGCGTGACCCCGGTCGAGCGGCGGGCCCTCGTCCACGCCCGGGCCGGCGGCGACCGGCTGGACGCGGCGGTCATGGAACACGTGCGCAAGGAGCACGCCCTGCTCATCGACGAGCGCACCGCCGAGGACGTGAAGGTCGCCATCGGCTCCGCCTGGCCGGTGCCGGACCGGCCGGAGCTGGAGGACGCCACCCGCACCGTGCGCGGCCGCGAGAAGGCCGGGGGATGCCGAAGACGCTGGCGCTGAGCGCGCGGGACGTGCGCGCGGCGCCGGACGAGCCGGTCGAGGCGGTCATCGCCGCCGTGCGCGCCACCCTGGAAAAGTGCCCGCCGGAGCTGTCCGGCGACGTCATGGAGCACGGCATCGTGCTGACCGGCGGCGGCGCACCGCTCCCCGGCCTGGACCTGCGGATGGCCTGCGCCACCGGCCTCCCGGTGTTCGTGGCCGACCACCCGCCGGACCGCATGGCCCTGGGCTCCGGCAGGTGCGTCGAGGAACTCGACAGCCCGGACGGCCGGCTGACCCCGGCCCAGGCCTGACCGGCCCTCAGGCCCCTGCCCTCACAGGAGCGGCAGCGTCGCCACGACCTCGTACGAGTCCTCCGTACGGCTCGCCGTGAGGGTTCCGCCGAGGCTGCGGACCCGCTCGGACATGCTGGCCGTGCCGCTGCCCGCCGAGACGGGGGCGCGCCCCGGGCTCCGGGCGGGCAGGGCGTTGCTGACGGCGATCCGCAGCTGCGGGCCGTCCGCCGCTATCGACACCTCGACGGTCTCCCCCGACGCGTGCTTGGCCGCGTTGGTCAGACACTCCTGGACCACCCGGTAGACGGCCGCCTGCCGCAGCGGGGACAGCCCGTGCGCGTCCGCGTCCACGGCGAGCCGCACCGGCGAACCGGCCCGCCCGCTCTCCTGCGCGAGCGCCGCCAGCCCGTCCATCCCCGGCGTGGAGTCCCGCTCCCCACGCTGCACGATGATCTCGTTCAGCACCAGGTGCGCCCGCCGCGCGGTGTCGGCCAGCTCCTCGAAGTCCTTCGCGTACGCCGTCTCGCGCGCCCGCATCGACAGCACCTCGGACCGCACCGTCAGCAGGGTCAGCTCCCTCCCCACGAAGTCGTGGACGTCGCGGGCGACCGAGGTGCGCTCCTGCTGGACGGCTTGCAGCACGGCGGCCTCGGCCCTGCCCGCGGTCAGCTCGCCCACCAGGTCGTGCCGGTAGGCGGCGATGCCGACGGCCGCGGCGAGCACCCCCATGGGCACGACCAGGCTGAGGAACCCGCTGAGCGTCTCGGCCCGCCACTCGGGCCGGCCCGGCACGCAGAACAGGACCAGCGCGAAGGCGACGTACCCGACGGCGGCGAGGATCCCGGACCGGCGCCCCCGGTAGCGGCCGACGGAGTACAGCGCGAACTGGACCAGCGTGAGCTCGTGCAGCCAGCCGAGGAAGAGCAGCGCGGCGAGGTACGAGATCCACGGCATCCGGCGCCGCACCAGCAGGGTGGTGCAGCCGAGGGCGAGGACGACGGCGGCCAGCGGGCCGTTGAGCGAGTTGTCGGCGGCGGCCAGGCCGGGCAGGTCCAGTGCCATCAGTCCGAGGCAGCCCAGGGCGGTGAGCACGTCCAGCGCCCGGGGGGAGCCGGCCCAGCTCTCGGTGAGCCTGCGGCCGCAGGCCACGGCGCGGTGGAACGCCGGGACGAGGGGCTTGACGCGCATGCCCTCCATCATCCGCGGCCGGGTGCGGCGGATCGGATCAGCGACGACGGAAACCGGAGTGATTTAGGGCACTTCGGACAGGCCGGTGTCCCGGCGCCGGCCTCCGGCAGCATGCTGCTCGGCCCCGGGGAGGGCGTGCGGGGCAGGCGAAGGGAGAAGGCCCCCGCACCGGCGGACGGTGCGGGGGCCTTCTCCCGATGCGTACGGGGCCCTAGCCGGCGGGCAGCGCGTCCAGCTGCGACCGGAGCCGCGCGATGTCCGCCTCGGCCTTGGCGAGACGCCCCTTGATCTTGTCCACGACGTTGTCGGGGGCCTTGGCGATGAACGCCTCGTTCCCGAGCTTCGCCTCGGCCTGCTGCTTCTCCTTCTCGGCCGCGCCCAGGTCCTTCGTCAGGCGCTTGCGCTCGGCGGCCACGTCGATGGTGCCCGACAGGTCCAGCGCGACCGTGGCACCGGCGACCGGCAGGGTCGCGGTGGCGCTGAAGGCCTCGCCCTCCGGCTGGAGGCGCAGCAGCTGCCGGATGGCGGCCTCGTGCGCGGCCAGCTCCGCACCGGCCAGGTCCAGGCGGGCCGGAACCTTCTGACCGTCCTGGAGGCCCTGCTCCTTGCGGAAGCGGCGGACCTCGGTCACCACGGACTGGAGCTTCTCGATCTCGGCCTCGGCGGCCGGGTCGCGGAAGCCGCTGTCCTTGGGCCACTCGGCGATGACGAGGGACTCACGGCCGGTGAGGGTGGTCCACAGGGTGTCCGTGACGAAGGGGACGATCGGGTGCAGGAGCCGCATCAGCACGTCCAGGACCTCGCCGAGGACCCGGCCCGAGACCTTCGCCTGCTCGCCGCCCGCGAAGAACGTGGTCTTCGACAGCTCGACGTACCAGCTGAAGACCTCGTCCCACGCGAAGTGGTAGAGCGACTCGCTGAGCTTCGCGAACTGGTAGTCCTCGTAGTACGCGTCGACCTGCGCGACCGTCTCGTTGAGGCGGGAGAGGATCCAGCGGTCGGTGGCCGACAGCTGCTCGACCGGCGGCAGGTCGCCTTCGATGGTGGCGCCGTTCATCATCGCGAAGCGGGTGGCGTTCCAGATCTTGTTGGCGAAGTTCCGGGACGCCTGGACCCAGTCCTCGCCGATCGGCACGTCCGCGCCCGGGTTGGCGCCCTTGGCCAGGGTGAAGCGGACGGCGTCCGAGCCGTACTTGTCCATCCAGTCCAGCGGGTCCACGGCGTTCGGGTTCGACTTCGACATCTTCTTGCCGAACTCGTCACGGACCAGGCCGGTCAGCGCGACCGTGTGGAACGGGGACTGCCCGTCCATCGCGTACAGGCCGAACATCATCATCCGGGCGACCCAGAAGAAGATGATGTCGTGGCCGGTGACGAGGACGTCGGTGGCGTAGAACTTCGCCAGGTCCGGGGTCTTCTCCGGCCAGCCGAGCGTGGAGAAGGGCCACAGACCGGAGGAGAACCAGGTGTCGAGGACGTCGGGGTCCTGGTGCCAGCCCTCGCCGGTCGGGACCTCGTCGTCGGGTCCGAGGCAGACCACCTGGCCCTCGGGGCCGTACCAGATCGGGATCCGGTGGCCCCACCACAGCTGGCGCGAGATGCACCAGTCGTGCATGTTGTCGACCCAGTCGAAGTAGCGCTTCGACATGTCCTCGGGGTGGATCCTGGTGCGGCCGTCGCGCATGGCCTCGCCGGCCGCCTCGGCCAGCGGGCCGACCTTGACCCACCACTGCATCGACAGGCGCGGCTCGACGGTGGTCTTGCAGCGCGAGCAGTGGCCCACCGAGTGCATGTACGGGCGCTTCTCGGCGACGATCCGGCCCTGCTCGCGCAGCGCGCCGACGATGGCCGAGCGGGCCTCGAAGCGGTCCAGGCCCAGGAACGGGCCGTGGACGGTGATGACGCCGCGCTCGTCCATGACGGTCACCGACGGCAGGTCGTGACGCTGGCCGATGGCGAAGTCGTTCGGGTCGTGGGCCGGGGTCACCTTGACGGCGCCGGTGCCGAACTCCGGGTCCACGTGCGTGTCGGCGACGACCGGGATGGTGCGGTCGGTCAGCGGCAGCTTGATCTGCTTGCCGATCATGTGCGCGTAGCGCTCGTCGTCCGGGTGGACGGCGACGGCCGTGTCACCGAGCATCGTCTCGGCACGGGTGGTCGCGACGACCAGGCGGTCCTCGCCCTCGCCGTACTCGATCGAGACGAGCTCGCCCGCGTCCTCCTGGTACTCCACCTCGATGTCGGAGATGGCGGTCAGACAGCGGGGGCACCAGTTGATGATGCGCTCGGCGCGGTAGATCAGTTCGTCTTCGTACAGGTTCTTGAAGATCGTCTGGACGGCCCGGGACAAGCCCTCGTCCATGGTGAACCGCTCACGGCTCCAGTCGAGACCGGCGCCCAGCCGGCGCAGCTGGCCGAGGATCCGGCCGCCGTACTCTTCCTTCCACTGCCACACCCGGTCGGTGAACGCCTCGCGGCCCAGGTCGTGACGGGACTTGCCCTCCTCGGCGAGCTGCTGCTCGACCTTGTTCTGGGTGGCGATGCCGGCGTGGTCCATGCCGGGCAGCCAGAGGGTCTCGAAGCCCTGCATCCGCTTGCGCCGGGTGAGGGCGTCCATGAGCGTGACCTGGAAGGCGTGGCCCAGGTGCAGGGCGCCGGTGACGTTCGGCGGCGGGATGACGATGGTGTACGGCTGCTTGTCGCTGGTCGCGTCGGCCGTGAAGTACCCGCGCTCTACCCAGCGCTCGTACAGCTCCCCCTCTACCTCGGCCGGCGCGTACTGGGTCGGCAGTTCGGAGTCGGGGCTGCTGGGTGTCTGCGCGTTCTGGGTCACGGGCCACAGTTTAGGGCGGTAACAGTCCAGTCATGAAACCGGTGTCCAGGGGGGCCCGGCGCTCTGTCCGCCGCCTGCTTCCGTCAGGATGTGAGGAACGTATAAGCAACCTCATTGGGGGACGCGGGATGAGCTACAACCAACCTGGGCCGTACGGACAGCAGCCCCAGCAGCCGGGACCGTACGGGCAACAGCCGCCGCAGCAGCCCGGGCCGTACGGCCAGCCGGGCCCGTACGGCCAGCCCGCCGCGCCGCAGCAGCCGGGCTACGGCTACCCCCAGCAGCCGGGCGTCCCCCCGCAGGGCTACCCCCAGCAGCAGCCGCAGTACGGCTATCCGCAGCAGCCCCCGTACGGCGGCATGCCCCCGCAGCAGCCCCCGAAGAAGTCGAAGACCGGCCTGATCGTCCTGTCCTCGGTCGTCGCGGTCGCCCTGATCGCGGGCGGCGGCTGGTACTTCCTGAAGGGCGGCGGCAGCGGCGGCGTGGCGGCCGACACCAAGGGCTACAAGCTGGTCGCCCCGGCGACGGTGGACGACTTCAAGCAGGACCCGAAGTACAAGCCGAAGGACATCACCGACAAGGACCGCACGGAGGCCGAGGCCGCCGGCATCAAGAACCCCACCTCGGTGGGCATGAACTACCAGTCGGGTGACCCGACGAACCCCCTGTCGGCCAAGGCCCTCAACTTCTCCGGTCTCTACGGCGAGATCGCCGACCCCGAGAAGACGGTCGACGGGTACTTCGCCATGGCGAAGCTGAACATGGGCAAGGACGGCAAGTCGGAGGCCGAACTCATCGGCAGCCCCAAGGCGGTGACCCCGGCCGGATTCGAGGGCGCCGTCATGAAGTGCCAGGAGGTCAAGTTCACTTCGAAGGACACGACCACCAAGGGCCCCAAGGAGGCGACGCTCCCGATCTGCATCTGGGGCGACTACAGCACCCTGGGCGTGGTCACCGCCACGGACCTCGCCTCCCTCCTCGCCGGGAAGACGGGCTACACCCTGGAGCAGAACTCCGACTACGCGGCGAAGCTCTACAAGACGGCGCGCGTGAAGAAGTAACTCCGCGCCGCCACACGCGAAAGGGGCGCCCCCGAGGGGGCGCCCCTTTCGCGTGTACTGCCTGGCGGCTAGGCCGACTTCTCGTGCGGGCCCTGGTCCTTGGGGACGATGCGCGGGACCAGCGTCGGGTTGACGTTGGAGCGGACCACGTCCGCCGTGATGACCACGCGGGCCACGTCCTTGCGGGACGGAACCTCGTACATCACCGACATGAGGACCTCCTCCATGATGGCGCGCAGCCCTCGCGCACCCGTCTGGCGGAGGATCGCCTGGTCGGCGATCGCCTCCAGCGCCTCCCGCTCGAAGTCCAGCTCGACACCGTCGAGTTCGAACAGCCGCTGGTACTGCTTCACCAGCGCGTTGCGCGGCTCGATCAGGATCTGGAGCAGCGCCTCGCGGTCCAGGTTGTGCACCGAAGTGAGCACGGGGAGACGGCCGATGAACTCGGGGATCATCCCGAACTTCACCAGGTCCTCCGGCATGACCTCCTGGAACTGGTCGCTGGCCTCGATCTCGCGCTTCGAGCGGATCGTCGCCCCGAAGCCGATGCCCTTGGCGCCCGCACGCGACTCGATGATCTTCTCCAGGCCGGCGAAGGCGCCGCCCACGATGAAGAGCACGTTCGTCGTGTCGATCTGGATGAACTCCTGGTGCGGGTGCTTGCGCCCGCCCTGCGGCGGTACGGAGGCCGTCGTGCCCTCCAGGATCTTCAGCAGGGCCTGCTGGACGCCCTCGCCGCTCACATCGCGGGTGATCGACGGGTTCTCGCTCTTGCGGGCGACCTTGTCGATCTCGTCGATGTAGATGATCCCGGTCTCGGCCTTCTTGACGTCGTAGTCGGCGGCCTGGATCAGCTTCAGCAGGATGTTCTCGACGTCCTCGCCGACGTACCCGGCCTCCGTCAGCGCCGTCGCGTCCGCGATGGCGAACGGGACGTTCAGCATCCGGGCGAGCGTCTGCGCGAGCAGGGTCTTTCCGGAGCCGGTCGGGCCGAGCAGCAGGATGTTGGACTTCGCGAGTTCGATCGCGTCGTCACGGCCCTGCGCGCCGCCGTTCTCACCGGCCTGGACCCGCTTGTAGTGGTTGTACACCGCGACGGAGAGCGCCTTCTTCGCCGGCTCCTGGCCGACGACGTAGCTCTCCAGGAACTCGTAGATCTCACGGGGCTTGGGGAGTTCCTCCCACCGGACCTCGGAGGTCTCCGCGAGTTCCTCTTCGATGATCTCGTTGCAGAGGTCGATGCACTCGTCGCAGATGTACACACCGGGTCCTGCGATGAGCTTCTTCACCTGCTTCTGGCTCTTTCCGCAGAACGAGCACTTGAGCAGGTCGCCGCCGTCACCGATGCGTGCCACGAGGTGCTTCCCCTTCGCCTGGGAGACGCCTGGTTCAGCGCTCCTGGTGCCTCATATCCGACGGTACCTTGCCGGGGGCCCCGGGCGGGGCCCCCTTGACGTGGTTCACATCGCCGAATGCGGCGGCGTGCCCACGGCAATTGGCGGCAAGGATCAGGCCGAGCTCTTGCGGGTGGAGATGATCTGGTCGATCAGGCCGTACGCGAGCGCGTCCTCGGCCGTGAGGATCTTGTCACGCTCGATGTCCTCGCGGATCTTCTCCAGCGGGGTGGTCGAGTGCTTGGCCAGCATGGACTCCAGCTGGTCGCGCATGCGCAGGATCTCGTTGGCCGCGATCTCCAGGTCGGAGAGCTGCTCACGGCCGGTGCCGCCGGACGGCTGGTGGATCAGCACGCGGGCGTTCGGCAGGGCCATGCGCTTGCCGGGGGTGCCGGCGGCGAGCAGGACCGCGGCGGCGGAGGCCGCCTGGCCCATGCAGACCGTCTGGATGTCCGGCTTCACGAACTGCATGGTGTCGTAGATCGCCGTCAGCGCGGTGAAGGAGCCGCCGGGGCTGTTGATGTAGATCGAGATGTCGCGGTCCGGGTCCATCGACTCCAGGCACAGCAGCTGCGCCATGACGTCGTTGGCGGAGGCGTCGTCGATCTGCACGCCGAGGAAGATCACGCGCTCCTCGAAGAGCTTCGCGTACGGGTCGTACTCGCGCACGCCCTGCGAGGTGCGCTCGACGAAGCGCGGGATGACGTAGCGGTTGTCCACCTGCGGGCCCGAGTAGAGGCCGCTCGCGGGAGAGAGGTTGTTCATGTGCATCTGGGTGTTCACCATCCTGGTGGCGTTCTGCGGGCTGTCGGCTGCTGGGTACTGACGGTGGTGCCGGGATCAGGCCCCGGTGCCGCCGCCGCCCGGAACGTTGGACGCGGCCGAGATGATCTCGTCGATCAGGCCGTACTCCTTCGCCTCCTCGGAGGTGAACCAGCGGTCACGGTCACCGTCGCGGATGATCGCCTCGACGGTCTGGCCCGAGTGGAACGCGGTGATCTCGGCCATCCGCTGCTTGGTGCGCAGCAGGTACTGGGCCTGGATCTTGATGTCCGACGCGGTGCCGCCGATGCCGGCGGAGCCCTGGTGCATCAGGATGTCGGTGTTCGGCAGGGCGAAGCGCTTGCCCTTGGCGCCACCGGTGAGCAGGAACTGACCCATGGAGGCCGCCATGCCCATGCCGATGGTGACGACGTCGTTCGGGATGTACTGCATGGTGTCGTAGACGGCCATACCGGCCGTCACCGAGCCACCGGGGCTGTTGATGTACAGGTAGATGTCCTTCTCCGGCTCGGCGGCCAGGAGGAGGAGCTGAGCCGTGATCTTGTTCGCGATGTCGTCGTCTACCTGCTGGCCGAGGAAGATGATGCGCTCGCCGAGCAGCCGGTTGTAGACATGGTCGCCGAGGCCGCCACCGATGGACGGCTCACCCGCGGCGTAAGGCTTCAGATTCGTCACGTATCCACCTGCTCGTCTCCGACGGCCATGTGCCGTCTCAGCGTCTCGTTCTGGGGCGCGGCCCCACCGTGCGGACAAGTCCGCCGGCGGCCGGGTACTCCCGTGCCCTCGTATTCATGGACCCTAACGCGCAGGTAGGACAACGCCATCCCGCTTCCCGAACTGTTCGCTCGGAGCGCAAGCTCCGGGAGGCCTGCGGGACCCGTGCCGAAGGGCCCGGACGCGGCTGCGTCCGGGCCCTTCGGGGCACTGCTCAGCGGGCTTCGCCCGGGGTGTTACTTGGCCTCGTCGGCCTTGTCCTCGGCGTCACCCTCGGCGGAGGCCTCGGCCGCCTCGGCGGCCTGCTCCTCGTCCTCGTCGGAGAGGTCGATGACCTCACCGTTGGTGTCGACGACCTTGGCGGCCTCGACGACGACCGCGAGGGCCTTGCCGCGGGCGACCTCGCCGACCAGCATCGGGACCTGGCCGCCCTCGACGACGGCCTGGGCGAACTGGTCGGGGGACATGCCGGAGGAGGCGGCGCGGCGCATGAGGTGCTCGGTGAGCTCCTCCTGGTTGACGCCCAGCTTCTCCTTGTTGACCAGCGCGTCGAGGACGAACTGGGTCTTGATGCCCTTGACCGCCTGCTCGGAGGTCTCGGCCTCGAACTCCTCGACCGTCTTGCCCTGGAACTCCAGGTACTTCTCGATGGTGAGGCCCATCTGGCCGAGCTGGTGGTGCTCGAGGTTGTGCTTGCGGGTCTGGACCTCGTCCGCGAGGAGCTTCTCGGGGATCGGGACCTCGACGAGCTCCAGCAGCTTCTCCAGGACGCGCTCCTGGGCCTGCGTGGCCTGGTCGTACTGCTTCATGTCCTCGAGGCGCTTGCGGCTGTCGGCCTTGAGGTCCTCGAGGGTGTCGAACTCGCTCGCCATCTGCGCGAACTCGTCGTCCAGCTCCGGGAGCTCCTTGGCGGAGACCTTGGTGACCTTGACGGTGACCTCGGCGTCCTTGCCCTCGGCGGAGCCGCCCTTCAGCTGGGAGGTGAAGGTGGCCTCGCCACCGGCCTCCAGGCCCGTGACGGCCTCGTCGATGCCCTCGAGCAGCTCACCCGAGCCGATGGTGTAGGACACGTCGGAAGCGACGCCGTCCTCCAGCACCTCGCCCTCGACCTTGGCCTCGAGGTCGAGGGTGACGACGTCGCCGTCCTGGGCGGCGCGCTCGACGTCCTTGGTGGACGCGAAACGGCCGCGCAGCTGCTCGACGGACTTCTCGACGTCCTCGTCGGAGACCTCGATGGCGTCGACCTCGACCTCGATGCCGGAGTAGTCCGGGATCTCGATCTCGGGACGGACGTCCACCTCGGCGGTGAAGGCCAGCAGCTCGCCGTCCTTCAGCTCCGTGATGTCGACCTCGGGCTGGCCCAGCGGGTTCAGGTCCGCCTCGTTGACAGCCTCGGTGTAGAACTTCGGGAGGGCGTCGTTGACGGCCTCCTCCAGCACCGCACCGCGGCCGAAGCGCTGGTCGATGACGCGGGCCGGGATCTTGCCCTTGCGGAAGCCCTTCACCGTGACCTGCTGGTTGATCTTCTTGTACGCCGCGTCGAGGCTGTCCTTGAGCTCCTCGAAGGGCACCTCAACAGTGAGCCGAACCCGAGTCGGGTTCAGGGTCTCCACGGCGCTCTTCACGGTTCGGTCTCCTTGTGGCTGACTGCTGGGGATTCTGCCGTCACGCTGCGATTCAGCGGTTCAGCGGACTTCGGCCCGGTACATCAGACACACGGGCACGCAGCTTGCATAGTAACCGCAAGCGGCAATCAGCCCACAACGCGATCTTGTGGAAACCCCCGCCGGATGCCGAAGGGGACACTGCTGGTGGTCGGGGTGGCCGGATTCGAACCGACGACCTTCCGCTCCCAAAGCGGACGCGCTACCAAGCTGCGCCACACCCCGTCGGTGCGACACGTAGGGTACATGCCCGGAGACCCTCTGATGCGCGGGGTTTCACGAGTTCCCCGGCCCGTCCCCCGCGGGGCGTTCGCGGCGGGTCCGCGCCACGGCGGGGAAAGGGGTGTGCGATCCCCCGGCACGACCCGCTAGGATGCTGTCCGTGCCCAGGTCCCGGACCTGCGGCGCACACCGTGCGGGCGTAGCTCAATGGTAGAGCCCTAGTCTTCCAAACTAGCTACGCGGGTTCGATTCCCGTCGCCCGCTCTTGATGGCTCAGGGCCAGGTCAGAGGATGTTTCCTCGACCTGGCCCTTGGTCGTTCCCGGGGCCCGCGATCAGCCCACCACGGGGCGTCGGGGGCCGGGCAGCACGGAATTCGGCCCCTCGGCCGACCCGGACTGCCCCGCGGCGTTACGAGCGGAAGCCGATGATGCCGAAGCCCGGGCGGGACTCGGTGTGGCGGAGCCAGGCGATGACGTCCATGACGGCATCGACCACCTCGGGGTCCAGGGGCGGGGCGTGGCCCGTGCGCTTGGTCTCCTCGAACTGTTCCAGGGCCCGGGCGCACTGCTCGGGGGTCCAGGTGCCGCAGCCCGGGGTGTGGGCGTAGGGCAGCGGGGCGGGCAGGTCCGAGTAGCCGAACTCGGCCACGGACACGGCGGTGATGTTCAGCGCCCGCAGGCCTTCGTCGACCACCGACAGCCAGTCCCCGCGGTGCGGGGTGAAGCAGGAGTTGTCGAGGAAGGAACCGGTCAGCGAGCACAGCCTCTTGTAGGCGTAGGCGTACTGGAAGGAGTACGCGTCGTTCTCGCTGAAGGGGCCGCCGTGGACCACCGCGTGCAGCGCCTCGAAGGAGGTGGGGGCGCCGTCCTCGATCTGGGAGGCGAACCAGTCGTCGTCGTGCGCCAGGTCGGCGCCGAAGCTGTCGCGGACGACCTGGAGCAACTGGTCGTCGCCCGAACCCACCAGGCCCTTCGCCGCCTTCGGGTCGATCAGGAACACACTCAGGGATGAACTCATGATCCGAACCTAACCCCGGCCACTGACACCCCGTGCGCGGTCCCGGCGGGCCGGCGCCCGCCGCTACAGCTTGATGTTGGCGATCATCGTCGCCAGGGAGTTCAGGAAGCGGTTCACGTCGTCCGCGATGGAACTGGACGCCAGGAAGAAGCCGAAGAGGGCGGCGACGACGGCGGGTCCGGCCTTGATGTGGTTGCCGCGGATCAGCACCACCAGGATGACCCCCAACAGAACCACCACTGACAGCGAAATGGCCACTACTGATCACACCTTCGGTCGTCCCCTGGTCGGCCCGGGGCGCACGGCCACGCACACCCCCACACGGTCCATCCTCCCACCAACGGGCCCCGGCTATCCGCTCCGTGACGAATCGCGGTCGTTCTGTTTCCGCCGACCACAGCTGCGCCGGGCAGGTTTCGGCGGCGGAGTCCGGGTCACGGTGCGGTGAGGCCGAGGAGGGAACGGACATAGGCGTACTTCGCGGTCAGCCGTTCCCGCGTGGGGCCGTCCAGTACGGAGAGCCGTGCGGGATCGGCGTTGTGCGCGAGGTCGGCCTCCTTGACGAGGAGGGCGCCCGGGGTGGCGAGGATGCGGGCCGCGTACGCCTCGACCGGTTCTCCGGGGCGCTTGGTGACCGCGAGGACCATGTCCTTGACGGACTGCGGGAGATCCGCCGCGTCCAGCCGGCGGAGGCTGATCACCTCGTCCTCCACCGCGTCGTGCAGCCAGGCGGCGGCCTGCTGTTCCGCGGTTCCGCCGCGCAGCCGGACGCCCTCGGCCACGGCCGCGAGGTGTTCCGCGTACGGCCGGCCGGCCTTGTCGGTCTGGCCCTCGTGCGCGGCGCGGGCGAGGGCCTCCACCTCCGGCAGGGTCAGCGGGCTGCTCGTCATGCGATCTCCCTTGCTGCGGTCCCGAGGGCCTGCGCGGCCCGGTCCGCATCGGCTCGAGTGGTGCGCCAGTTGGAGAACGCGGCGCGCAGGGCGGGGGTTCCCCCGTAGACGGTGGGGGTGACGAACACCTCGGCGGCCACGGCCTCGCGCAGGGCGGTGAGGCGGGCCGGGGTGGGGTCGGCGGCCAGGGTGAAGCAGACCACGTTGAGGCGGACCGGGGCGAGCAGGGTCAGGGCGGGGTCCGCCTCCACGTGTCCGCCGAGGACGCGGGCGCAGGCGATGTCCCGTTCGACGATCTCGCGGTGGCCTTCGCGCCCGTACGCGCGGAGGGTGAACCAGGCCGCGAGGGCGCGCAGCCGGTGGGAGTTCTCGGGGGTCAGGTGGACCAGGTCGGGGTGGTCGCCGAGGGGGCCGAGGTAGGCGGCCGAGTTCTGGAACACGCGGGCCTGGAGGTCGCGTCGGCGGGTGAACTGGACGGCGCTGTCGTAGGGGACGTTCAGCCACTTGTGCAGGTCGACGCAGAGGGAGTCGGAGGCGTCGAGGCCGTCGGCGAGGTGGGCGTGGGCCGGGGAGAGGGCGGCGAAGGCGCCGAAGGCGGCGTCGGTGTGCAGCCAGAAGTCGTGGCGTTCCTTCAGGGCGGCGACGGCCCGGAGGTCGTCGAAGTCGACGGTGTTGACGGTGCCGGCGTTGGCGACGACGACGGCCGGGCCGGGGGTGTCGGCGAGGGCGCGGTCCAGGGCGGCGGGATCGACCGCCTCCCGGCCGGGGAGGGTGGGGACGGGGACGAGCGAGCGGCGGCCGAGGCCGAGGACCGAGAGGGCCTTGCCGATGGAGGAGTGCGGGGCGCCGGACAGGACGCGGACGGGGCCGAGGGCGGCGGCCCCGTCCTCGGCCGGGGAGACGCCGAGGCGTTCGCCGAGCCATTCGCGGGCGATGGCGAGGCCGGTGGTGTTGGACATGGTGGCGCCGCTGACGAAGGCGCCGGTGTGGGCGGCGGAGAGCCGGAAGAGGTCGCGGAGCCAGCCGACGGTCTCGCGTTCGAGTTCCTGACCGCCGCCGTCGAGGGCGGAGTTGGAGTTCTGGTCGTGGGCGGCGGTGAGCCAGTCCCCGGCGAGGGCCGCGGGGGTGGCCCCGCCGGTGACGAAGCCGAGGTAGCGGGGGCCCGCGGAGGCCGACAGGCGCGGTGCCCAGCGGTCACGGAAGGCGGCGAGGGCCTGCTCCGTGCCGGTGCCGTGCTCGGGCAGCGGCTCGGGGTCCCGGAGCGTTCCGGCGGGCGGTACGACGGGACGCGCGTCCAGCGTGGCGAGCGCGTCGGCGGCGGCGCGTCGGGTGGCGTCGAGGAGGTCGGGGAGCCGGGCGAGGTCGGCGGCGAGGGTGCGGTCCATGGGGGCACGGTAGGCGCCGGGGCGGGCCAGGAGGCGGGCCAATCGGCACCGGGTGGCCGGTCGTTGCCCGGCAAGGGCGGCGTAGGGTCGGGGCGTGGTGTCGACGGGGCGGGAGCGCGGGCGGGGACGGGGGCGGAGCGCGGCCGGGGCCGCGGCCGCGGCGGTGGTGCTGGCCGGGGTGGTGGCGGGCTGCGACCTGCCGCCGCCACCGAGGGCCGCGCCCGGGCCGGCCGCGCCCCCGGTACGGACCCCGCCGGTACGGACCTCCCCGCCGGCACGGACCTCCCCGCCGGCACCGGTGGAGACGTCCGGGCAGCCGTGTCCCGAGGGCGGGGTGCGTCTGCTGGAGGGGCCCGGGGACGGAGTGATGGGGCTGCGGGTGGAGAGCTACCTCCTGGTCAACTGCGGTGCGGGCGACTACGTGCTCGACGGGTACCCGGAGATCCGGCTGCTCGACGGGCAGCGGCGGCCCGTGGAGGTGGCGCTCGGGCACGGTTCGGCGCCGATCACCTCGGAGGTGCCGGCCGTGGACGGACCGGCGCAGCGGGTGGAGCTGGCGCCGGGGCAGTCCGCGTCGATGGCGCTGCTCTGGCGCAACCGGATCACGGACGTGACCGCTCCCGTCGTGGAGGGGTGGGTGCTGGAGGTGACGCCGAAGCCGGGCGCGCCGCGCCTGGTGCTGCCCCTCACCCGGCCCGTCGACCTGGGCGACACCGGGCGGTTGGGGATCGGGCCCTGGCACCGGACGGCCGGGGAGTGATCCCCGGCCGCCCCGCACCGGCCCCGGGAACGCCCGGGCGCGGGGACGGCCGCGCTCAGGAGCGGGCCGGGCGCAGGGCGCTGCGGGCCGGGAGGGTGGTGGAGGCCAGGCCGAGGAGGAGCACCGCGCCCGCGAAGGACCCGTAGAGCAGCGGGGGGATGTGCGGGGCCGCGCCCGTCACGGCCCGGGTCAGGGGGAACAGGGTGGCCAGGGCGATGGCGGAGCCGAGGGCGATGCCCGCGCCGGTGATCAGGAGCGCCTCCCAGCGGATCATGCGGAGCACCTGGCGGCGGGTGGAGCCGACCAGGCGCAGCATCCGCAGTTCGCGTCGCCGGTCCAGGACGGTCATCACCAGGGTGTTGGCGGCGGCGACGGCCGCGAAGCCGCCGAGGACGGCCGCCATGGTGGTGTTGGCCCAGGCGTTGAGGTCGCGGCCGGTGTCCTGGGCAGCGGTCCAGCCCTGCCGGCCGGTCACCGCGCCGAGGGCGGCGAGGGCGGGTGAGCCGCCGCGGACCAGGAGTTCGGTGGGCGCCGGGGAGGTCATCCGTCCGGTGAGGTCGGCGGCGGCGAGGGTGACCTCGCCGAGGCCGAGGCCGCGGGTGTAGACGGCGACGATCTCGGGCGCGGCCTCGGTGCCGTCGGGCAGGCGCAGGTGGAGGCGGTCGCCGAGGCCGGCCTTCGCCGTGGCGGCGAGGGTCCGGTCGACGGCGACGGTACCGGGGCGCAGGGCGGCGAGGCTGCCTTCGCGGACGCCGAGGTCCTGGACCTGGGCGAGGTCCGCGCCGGAGCCGGTGACGGCCTGGGCGGTGGCGCCCTGGAGCCAGCGGTCGGAGCCGGAGCCGAGGACGGCGAGTACGGACGTACGGGTGACGGGGACGGCGGCGGTGACTCCCGGCGGCAGGGGCCGGCTCGCGATGTCCGCGGGCGGGGCCGTGACGACGTGGTCGGCCAGCAGGCCGGCCTCCTGCTGCAGGCGGGCGGCGCGGTCCTCGCTGGTGTGGAGGAAGACCAGGGTCGAGGAGAAGGCCATGGCGAGGACGATCGGGGTGATCGCGGAGGCGAGGCGGCGGGCGTGGGCCCGGGAGTTGGCGGCGGCCAGCACGCCGGAGGCGCCGCCGAGGCGCAGCGGGAGTCCGAGGACGGCTGCGCAGGCACGGGCGATCAGCGGGCCGAGCAGGGCCACGGCCAGCATGAAGAGCATGACGACGCCGAGGGAGGCATCGGCGGCGTCGGATCCGCTGCCGGAGGCGGCGAGGCCCGCGCAGGCGGCGCCGCCGGCCAGGGCGGCGATGCCGAGGGGCGTACGGATCCAGCCGGGGCGCACGCGTTCCACCGCGGCGGCCGCGAGGGCCTGGCCGGGGCGGATCCGGGCGGGGCGGCGGGCGGCGGCCCAGCCGGAGAGCAGGGCGGTGGCGAGGCCGATGGCGACGGCGGAGACCAGCGGGATCCAGGAGGCGGAGAGCTCGACGGCGGCGGGGACGGCTCCCCGAGCCTTGAGTTCGCCGAACCACCAGGAGGCGAGGGCGAAGCCGGGGAGGCAGCCGAGCGCGCCGGCGGCGGGCGCGACGAGGAGGGCTTCGGTGGCGATGGTGCGGCGGAGCTGGCGCGGGGTGGCTCCGACGGCGCGCAGCAGGGCGAACTCGCGGGAGCGCTGGCCGACGGAGAGGGCGACCGTCCCGGCGGCGGTGAAGACGGCGACGAGGGTGGCCGTGCCGCCGAAGGAGCCGCCGAGGGCGGTCAGCAGGTCCTTGGCGCCGGCCAGCTCCGGGTCCACTGCCCGGTCCGCACCGGTGAGGACCTCGGCCCGCCCGGCGACGGCGGCCTCGGCCGCCCGGACGAGCCGGCTGTCCGGGACGGCGGAGGCGGCGGGGCCCGCACCCGCGACGGCGGGGCCCGCCGAGACCGCGGAGGCCGCGGAGCCGGGGGTCCCGGGGGCGGGCGCTGCCGCGACAGCGGGCGGCACCGGCGGAGCCACGGAGACGGCACCACCCGAGCCGGACGCTGCCGCGGAAGCAGAACCGGAACCGAAAGTTGAAGCAGGCGATGCGGGCGGGGCGGGGTCCGCGGCCGGTAGGTGGGGCAGCAGGGCGATGGCGTCCAGCTGGTCGGGGTGGCCGGACAGGGTGCGGGCATCGGCGTCCGAGAACCAGACGCCGGGGCTTTCGGCGTGCCCCACGACGCGGAACTCCCGCGTCCCGGCGGGGGTCTCCAGGCTGACGCGGCCTGCGCCGGAACCGGCGGAACCGGCAGCACCCCCGGAGCCACCGGAACCGGAACCGGAACGGGAGGAACCGGAGGAACCGGAGCCGGAGCCGTCGGCCCCCGTGGCCTCGCCCCGGCCGGTCCCCGCTCCCAGGACCACCTCGCCCGCCCC
The DNA here is from genome assembly GCF_042716875.1 of Streptomyces sp. NPDC058646. Lineage (NCBI taxonomy): Bacteria > Bacillati > Actinomycetota > Actinomycetes > Kitasatosporales > Streptomycetaceae > Streptomyces > Streptomyces sp. NPDC058646. The sequence goes on from NZ_JBHXRK010000011.1 coordinate 221,009, forward strand.
GGGTGCACGGCCCGTGCTGAGCTTCGTACCGGTGAAGGCGGTGGAGCCCCAGCCGGAGGCCTCGGTCGTGGTGCCCGCCTCGCCGCGGACGGGGAAGACCACGTCGGGGACGGCACGGCCCAGCGGCGCCAGCCGGTCCAGCAGGGCGGCGTCGACCCGGGCACGCTCGGGCACCCGCGCGGAGACCTCGTAGGACCCCTCGCCGGTGCCCGACCGCAGGCGGACCTGCTGGTCGGCTGCGACGAGGACGGGGACGGCCGCGTACCGGGTCGGCGGGACCTGCGCCCGCAACCCGCTCTCCAGCAGGATGCCGCAGGCGGAGACGACGGCGACCGTCAGGAGCAGGGCGACGAAGGTCCCGGCGAACGCGGCCGGGCGGAAGCGGACGGCCGCGCGGGCGAGTCCGTTGGGGCGCAGGGCCATCAGGCGGCCGCTCCCGTGCAGGCGGGGGCGGGGCGCGCGGTGAGGGCGGTCATCCGGGCGGCGACGGTGGCGGCGGAGCTGCGCGGCAGCCGGTCCGCGATGAGCCCGTCGGCCAGGAAGAGCACCTGGTCGGCGTGGGAGGCGGCGACCGGGTCGTGGGTGACCATGACGACGGTGGCGTTCAGGGAGTCGACGGCGGCGCGCAGGAGTGCGAGGACCTCGGCGGCGGTGGTGGTGTCGAGGGCGCCGGTGGGTTCGTCGGCGAAGACCACGTCGGGGCGGGTGACGAGGGCGCGGGCGATGGCGACGCGCTGCTGCTGGCCGCCGGAGAGTTCGGCGGGGCGGCGGCGGCCCTTGCCCTCCAGGCCGACCCGGGCGAGCAGGTCCGCGGCGCGCTCCCCGCCGCGCGAGGCGGCGCGGCCGCCCGCGAGGCGCATCGGGAGCAGGACGTTCTGCTCGACGGTGAGGGAGGGCAGCAGGTTGAAGGCCTGGAAGACGAAGCCGAGACGGCTGCGGCGGAGCTCGGTGAGCTGGTTCTCGTTCATGCCGGTGATCTCGGTGCCGCCGAGTCGTACGGAGCCCTCGGTGGGCCGGTCGAGTCCGGCGGCGCACTGCAGGAAGGTGGACTTGCCGGAGCCGGAGGGGCCCATCACGGCGGTGAAGCTGCCGCGCGGCAGGCTGAGGTCGATGCCGCGCAGGGCGTGGACGGCCGCGGTGCCGCGTCCGTACCGGCGGCGGACTCCGCGCAGTTCGACGGCCGCGGTGAGGTCGTGCGCCGGTGCCGCCGGGGCCGCCGGTGCCTCCTCGTTCCGCCGTTTGCTCCGCAGGAGCCCCATGGTGTGCCGCCTTCCGTGCCGTGGTCCGTTGTCGTCCGGTGGTGTCTTCCGGTGGTGTCGTCGACGCTACGGACGGGCGGGTGGCCGGGGACATGGCGGAGGCAGGCCGGTGCGGGGTGGGGTAAACCCCACCCGGGCGGGGGTGTTTCCCGTGGATCAGGGTGAGCGGCGGATGAGGAGCAGGGCGCGGTCGTCGTTGACGTCCTTGGCGACCTTCTCGATCAGGTGCCAGGCGGCGCCGTCCCAGCCGGAGGCCACGTAGCGGTCGGCTTCGCCGGTGAGGCGGTCGATGCCTTCGCTGATCTCGCGGTCGGCCGTCTCGACGAGGCCGTCGGTGAAGAGCATGAGGACGTCTCCGCGGCGGAGGTTTCCGCCGGCGGCGACGAACTCGGCGCCGTCGTAGACGCCGAGCAGCGGGCCCTCGCCGCTCTTCTCCTGCCAGCGGCCGGTGCCGGCGGAGAGCTGGAGGGCGGGGAGGTGGCCGGCGGAGAGGAGTTCGTAGTCGCCGGTCTCCAGGTCCAGGACGAGGTGGATGGAGGTGGCGAAACCCTCGTCCCAGTCCTGGCGGAGCAGGTAGCCGTTGGCGGCGGGCAGGAAGCCGTGCGGCGGCAGGGCGCCGAGCAGTCCGCCGAAGGCCCCCGACAGCAGCAGGGCGCGGGAGCCGGCTTCCATGCCCTTGCCGGAGACGTCGGTGAGGACGATCTCCAGGGTCCGTCCGCCGTTGGTGCGGGCGGCGACCACGAAGTCGCCGGAGAAGGACTGGCCGCCGGCCGGGCGCAGGGCCATCTCGCGGTGCCAGCCGCGCGGCAGGGCGGGCAGTTTGCTCTGGACGCGGATGCGTTCGCGCAGGTCGAAGAGCATGGTGCCGCCGCGCCGCCAGGGCACGCCGACGCGGCTGCGGAACTGGGCGATGACCAGACCGAAGAATCCGCAGGCCGCGACGACGAGCACGGTGCCGGGGGTGACGCGGGCGGGGCCCTGGGTGTACGGGCCGAGGACGAGGGCCTCGACGATCAGTGCGGCGGCGGAGGCGGCGTACAGGCCGAGAAGGCTCGCGGGGCGCAGCAGCAGGCCGCCCGCGACGATGGGCAGGACGAGTGCGGAGGGCGAGAACCAGACGGGCAGCATGAGCGTGCCGCAGGCGATCGCGGGAATGGTGAGGAGCAGCCCGCCGAACGCGAGCCAGTCCGAGCCGTCGCCGCGGAAGTAGTCGACGGCGGATTTGCGCAGGGCGGTGCGCCCCCGGTGCGACAGCATGCGCATCCGGGCCGTGAGGGTTTCCCTGCGTGCTCCGGCCATTGCATCGGGACCTTATCCATCCTGCCTGTGGATGCGCAGGGGTACCCCTGGTCCTCGCGCACATTGCCGCCCGAAAACCCGTCGACCGCGGCGGAATGCCCGGGTAAGGATGGCCACATGGCTCTTGAGATGCGCACTTTGAGGCCGGACGAGTGGGATGTCTGGTTCGATCAGCTGGAACTGGCTTTCGGTGGTGTGCCCGAGGCGCCTCCGTGGCGGGAGCTGTACCGGACGCTGACGGAGCCGGAGCGCTCGCTGGGTGTCTGGGACGGCGCGGACTGCGTGGGGTCGGCCTCGGCGTTCAGTTTCCGCCTCTCGGTGCCGGGCGGCGCCCTGGTGCCCGCCGCCGGGGTCACGATGGTGGGTGTGGCTCCGACGCACCGGCGGCGCGGGGTGCTCAGCTCGATGATGCGGCGGCAGCTGGACGACGTCCGGGCGGGCGGGGAGCCGCTGGCGGTGCTGACGGCTTCGGATCCCGCGATCTACGGGCGTTTCGGCTACGGCACGGCGACGTACGCCCTGTCCGTGGAGGTCGACACGGCGCGCGTGCGGCTCTCGGTGCCGCCGGGCACGGACGAGGTGCGGCTGCGGCTGGTCGATCCGCAGGAGGCGCTGGCCGACTGCGAGCGGGTGTACGCCGAGCTGGTGACGCGGCGGCCGGGGATGCCGGCCCGCCGGCCCGGCTGGGAGCGGCAGGCGGTGACGGATCCGCCCGAGGACCGCGAGGGCGCCTCGGCGCTGAAGTGCGTGGTCGCCGAGCGGCCGGACGGTTCGGTGGCCGGGTACGCCCGCTACCGGGTCAAGCCGGACTGGGATCCGGCGGGTGCGGCGGGGAAGGTCGAGGTCGCGGACCTCGACGCGCTGGATCCGGCGGCGACGGCCGCGCTGTGGCGCTACCTGTTCTCCGTGGACCTGACGTGGACGGTGCGGGCGGGCAAGCGGCCGGTGGACGATCCGCTGCTGCACCTGGTCAGCGATGTCCGCCGGTCGCGGCCGAGCATGCGCGACTCGCTGCACGTGCGGCTGGTGGACCTGCCGGCGGCGCTGGAGGCGCGGACGTACGGGTCCGCGGTGGACGTGGTCCTGGAGGTGGAGGACGTCTTCTGCCCGTGGAACGCGGGCCGGTGGCGACTGACGGCCGGTGCGGGCGCCGCCGTCGAGGGATCCGGGAAGGTCTCCTGCACGCGGACCGAGGAGCCGGCGGAGCTGCGGCTGTCGGTACGGGAGCTGGGCGCGGCCTACCTGGGCGGGATCAGCCTGACCTCGCTGGCGGCGGCCGGCCGGGTGTCCGAACTGCGCCCGGGGGCCCTGACGGAAACCTCCCGGGCCTTCGCCGGGGACGTGGCGCCCTGGCTGCCGCACGGATTCTGAGGCGGGTCAGCGGGCCTGGCAGGCCGGGCACCAGAAGAGGTTGCGGGCGGCGAGACCGGCGGTGCGGATCTCGCCCCCGCAGATGTGGCAGGGCAGGTTCGCCCTCCGGTAGACGTACACCTCGCCGCCGTGGTCGTCCACCCTCGGCGGGCGGCCCATCGCCTCGGGCAGGTGTTCGTCGCGGACGGTGTCGATCCGGTTGTTCCGGACGCCCTCGCGCATCAGTGCGGCGAGGTCCGCCCACAGGGCGTCCCATTCGGTGCGACTCAGGTCCCGGCCCAGGCGGTACGGGTCGATGCCGTGCCGGAAGAGGACCTCGGCGCGGTAGACGTTGCCGACGCCCGCGACGACCTTCTGGTCCATGAGCAGGGCGGCGATCGTGGTGCGCGAGCGGGAGATGCGGGCCCAGGCGCGGTCCGGGTCGTCGGCGGGCCGCAGCGGGTCGGGCCCGAGCCGGTCGTGCACCGCCTTCTTCTCGCCCTCGCCGATCAGGGCGCAGGCGGTCGGTCCGCGCAGGTCGGCGTAGTGCTCCTCGTTCAGGAGGCGCAGCCGGACGGTCTCGGTCGCGGGCGGGGCGGGCGCCGGGCCGAAGCCGAGCTTGCCGAAGAGGCCGAGGTGGATGTGGATCCAGGCGTCGCCCAGTTCCAGGAACAGGTGCTTGCCGTGCGCCTCGGCGCTCTCCAGCTCGCGCCCGTCGAGGAGCGCCGCGCTCTCGGCGAAGCGTCCCTGCGGGCTGCTCACCCGGACCGGACGGGCGGCGAACCGCTCGGTGTGGTCCAGGGCGAGGCGGTGGATCGTATGCCCCTCGGGCACGGCAGGGCTCCTCGGACGGGTGACGGGAACGACGACGGCCGTGCCGCCCCGTAGGGCGGCACGGCCGGAAGGCGGGATCAGCCCTGGGGGTGGTGGGCGGGGATCGGGGGCAGCTCGCGGGTCTGCTCGTAGGCGGAGAGCATCTCGATGCGGCGCGTGTGGCGCTCCTCGTTCGAGTAAGGGGTCGCCAGGAAGGCCTCGATGAAGCTGACGGCCTCGTCCTGCGTGTGCATGCGGCCGCCGACGGAGATCACGTTGGCGTTGTTGTGCTCGCGGCCGAGCTTGGCGGTCTCGACGCTCCACGCCAGGACGGCACGGACACCCTTGACCTTGTTCGCGGCGATCTGCTCCCCGTTGCCGGAGCCGCCGATCACGATGCCGAGGCTGTCGGCGTCCGCGGCGGTCTTCTCCGCGGCGCGCAGGCAGAACGGCGGGTAGTCGTCCACCGCGTCGTAGATGTGGGGGCCACAGTCGACGGGCTCGTGGCCGTTGTTCTTGAGCCAGTCCACCAGGTGGTTCTTGAGCTCAAAGCCGGCATGGTCGGATCCGAGGTACACGCGCATGGGTCGAGTGTGGCACGAGGCGCCCGCCCGACCCGCAGCGGGTGTCGCGTAAATCACTTCTAAAGCTCAAGTAAACCTAAAGAACGCAGATGGGACACGGCGGGACCTGGGTCCGGGCCCTTCGTCCCTGCGCAACGATCCGGATTGAGGTCTTCCGCCCTGCATCCATCTCAGGTTTGAATGCCGGGGCTCGCAACCCGAGAACCTAAGGATCCGTCCATGAGCTCCACGACGACCCTTCAGAAGACAGGCGGCTCTTCCGGTGACCCCGGCGGTGCCCCGTCCTCCGACGGTCTGAAGGCCGGTCTCAAGAACCGCCACCTGTCCATGATCGCCATCGGTGGTGTCATCGGCGCCGGACTCTTCGTCGGCTCCGGTGGCGGCATCGCCAAGGCCGGTCCGGCCATCCTCATCTCGTACGCCCTCGTCGGCGCCATGGTCGTCTTCGTGATGCGGATGCTCGGCGAGATGGCCGCGGCCAGCCCGAACTCGGGCTCCTTCTCCGCGTACGCGGACCGGGCGCTCGGCCGCTGGGCCGGCTTCTCCATCGGCTGGCTGTACTGGTTCTTCTGGGTCGTCGTGCTGGCCGTGGAGGCCACCGCCGGTGCCGCCATCCTGGAGAACTGGATCCCGGCCGTCCCGCAGTGGGCCTGGGCACTGATCGTCATGGCGGTGCTGACCGTCACCAACCTCGGCTCCGTCGCCTCGTACGGCGAGTTCGAGTTCTGGTTCGCGGGCATCAAGGTCGTCGCCATCGGCGCCTTCGTCGTCATCGGCATGCTGGCCGTCTTCGGCGTGCTGCCGGGCTCCGACAACCCGGGTGCGGGCTTCGCCCACCTGACCGACGCGGGCGGGTTCTTCCCCAACGGCTACGGCGCGGTCCTCACCGGTGTGCTGATGGTCGTCTTCTCCTTCATGGGCAGCGAGATCGTCACCCTCGCCGCCGGCGAGTCGGAGAACCCCCGCAAGGCGGTCACCCAGGCCACCAACTCCGTCATCTGGCGGATCGGCGTCTTCTACCTGGGCTCGATCTTCGTCGTGCTGACGCTGCTCCCGTGGAACGACAAGTCGATCACCGAGAAGGGCTCGTACGTCGCCGCCCTGGACTCGATCGGCATCGCGAACGCCGGCACGATCATGGAGGTCATCGTCCTGACCGCCGTGCTGTCCTGCCTGAACTCGGGCCTCTACACCGCCTCCCGCATGGCCTTCTCGCTCGGTGAGCGCGGTGACGCCCCGAAGGCGTTCGCCAAGGTCAACGCCAAGGGCGTGCCGGTGGCGGCGATCCTGGGCTCCACGGTCTTCGGATTCGTCGCCGTCTACTTCAACTACGCGTTCAAGGACACGGTCTTCAACTTCCTGCTGAACTCCTCGGGTGCCATCGCGCTCTTCGTCTGGCTGGTGATCTGCTTCACCCAGCTGAGGATGCGCGGGATCCTGGTCCGCGAGGCTCCGGAGAAGCTGACCGTGAAGATGTGGCTCTTCCCGTGGCTGACCTGGGCCACCGCCGCACTGATCGTGTTCGTGATCGGCTACATGTTCGTGGACGACGCCAACCGCGAGGTGGTCACCCTGTCCACCCTGGTCGCCGGCCTGGTCGTGGCCGTCGGCGTGGTGCTCGACTTCCGCCGCAAGCGGGCGCTGCAGGGCTGAGTCCTGACCTCCCCCTGCGCCGGAGCCCGGCCCGCCGTCACAGGCGGGCCGGGCTCCGGCGTCTTCGGGGACCATTCAGCCCCGGCGGCCGGCCAGCTTCCAGGCGGCCGGCAGCGCGCCCATGGCCAGGGCCGCCTTGAGGGCGTCGCCGACCAGGAACGGGACGAGGCCCGCCGCGACGGCGGCGCCCAGGGACATCCCGGTGACGGCCATCAGGTAGGGCACGCCCACCGCGTAGATGACGGCGGAGCCCAGCACCATCGTGCCCGCCGTGCGCAGGACCGAGCGGTCGGCGCCGCGCCGCGCCAGGGCGCCGACGAGGGTGGCGGCCAGCAGCATGCCGAGCACGTAGCCGAAGGAGGCGCCGCCCGCACCGGAGGTGCCGTTGGCGAACCACGGCAGGCCGGCCGAGCCGAGCACGGCGTACAGGCCCAGCGAGAGGAAACCGAGGCGGGCGCCGAAGGCGGTTCCGACGAGCAGCGCCGCGAAGGTCTGGCCGGTGACCGGGACCGGGGAGCCGGGGACGGGCACGGCGATCTGCGCGGCCAGGCCGGTCAGCGCGGCTCCGCCTGCGACGAGCGCGATGTCGCGGACGCGGCTCGCGGGCAGCAGGTCGGCGAGGACGGCGCCGGGCCGGAAGGAGACGGAAGCGGTGCTCAACTGGGGCTCCGGGAGGTCGTGGTGACGGGACGATCACCGACGTTAGTCCGCGGCCCGCCGCCTCCCCACCGCCACCCGGCACAAAGGCATACTCCCCGGTTTGGTGGGGACCGCACAAAGACTCCCACCCCCGGCTCCGATGGCGTGATCCGCGTCACGGGGAAGATCCGACAGCACGTCCGTTTTGCACGGAAGGCCGCTACCCAGTGAGACTGTAGGGTCCCGCCAATCCTGATGCGGAGCCCCACCGCCGCTGGGCCGAACGAGAGTACGAGCGCCCCTCATGCCCAACCGCCAGTCAGCAGCTTCTCCCCCGACGTCCGACCTGCCCGAGGAGCCGCTGAGCCACAGCCTCAAGCAGCGCCACCTGACCATGCTGGGCCTCGGCGGCGTGATCGGTGCGGGGCTCTTCGTCGGCTCCGGCGCCGGCATCGGCATCGCCGGTCCCGCGATCATCTGCTCGTACCTGCTCGCGGGCATCCTCGCGATGCTGGTCATGCGGGCACTCGGCGAGATGTCCGCCGCGATGCCCGCCTCCGGTTCCTTCTCCGTGTACGCGGAGAAGGCGCTGGGGCGCTGGGCCGGTTTCTCGGCGGGCTGGCTGTACTGGTTCCTGCTGGTCGTGGTGCTCGCCGTGGAGGCCACCGGAGCCGCGAAGATCGCCAACGGCTGGGTGCCCTCGGTCGACCAGTGGGTCTGGGTGCTGCTGTTCATGGTGGTCTTCACCCTCAGCAACCTGGCCGCCGTGCGGAACTTCGGCGAGTTCGAGTTCTGGTTCGCCGCCCTGAAGGTGGGCGCGATCGTGCTCTTCCTGATCCTGGGCACCCTCGCGGTGTTCGGTCTGCTCCCCGACACCGAGCCCGTGGGCACGGCCAACCTGACCGGACAGGGCGGCTTCTTCCCGGCGGGCCTCGGCGGGGTCGTCGCGGGCATGCTCGCCGTCGTCTTCGCCTTCGGCGGCCTGGAGGTCGTCACCATCGCGGCCGCCGAGTCGGACGACCCGGCGCGCTCCGTGGCCCGCGCCGTGCGCAGCGCGGTGTGGCGCATCCTCTTCTTCTACGTCGGCTCGATGCTGGTCATCGTGACCCTGCTGCCGTGGGACTCGCTGGAGCCGGGCCAGAGCCCGTACGTGGCCGTACTGGACTCCATCGGGATCCCGGCGGCCGGGCAGATCATGAACATCGTGGTGTTCGTGGCCCTGCTGTCGGCGCTCAACGCGAACCTGTACGGGTCCTCGCGCATGGTGTTCTCGCTGGCCGAGCGGGGCGAGGCGCCCAAGGCCCTGCTGCAGGTCTCGGGCGGCGGCGTGCCGCGCCGGGCCGTGTTCGCCTCGGTGGCCTTCGGCTTCGTGTCGGTGGTGCTGAACCTGCTGTGGCCGGAGACGATCTTCCTCTACATGCTGAACGCGGTCGGCGCGGTACTGCTCTTCGTATGGGCGCTGATCGCGGTCTCGCAGCTGAAGCTGCGCCGGATCATCGAGCGGGACATGCCGGAGCGGCTCACCCTGCCGATGTGGTTCTTCCCGTACCTGACCTGGGCGGCCCTGCTGGGGATGGGCGCGGTGCTGGTCCTGATGCTGTTCGACGACTCCGCCCGGCCGCAGCTGCTGTGGTCCTCCGGCGCGGCCGCCGCGGTCCTCGCGGTGGCGGGCCTGCGGGAGCTGCGGGCCCGCCGGAGCGGGGCGCAGCCCGGGTCGTAGGGCGCACCGGGCTCAGCGGCCGCTGACGTCGGGAAGGGGTGTGATCACGATGCGTGAACGGGGCGTCCGAATAACGGACGCATGGGGTCCGGCTATCGGACGCTGGCCAGACTGACCCCATGAGTCAGCGCACGATCGCACCCCACCAGCAGGCGGCGCCGCAGGGCGGCACCGGTTCCCCCCTCGGCAACGGCCTCAAGCAGCGCCACCTCTCGATGATCGCCCTCGGCGGGGTCATCGGTGCGGGGCTCTTCGTCGGCTCGGGCGCCGGCATCGCCGCCGCCGGCCCCTCGATCGTGCTCGCCTACGCGGCGTCCGGACTGCTCGTGATGTTCGTGATGCGGATGCTCGGCGAGATGTCCGCCGCGAACCCCGCCTCCGGTTCCTTCTCGGTGCACGCCGAGCGGGCCGTCGGTCCCTGGGCCGGGTTCACGGCGGGCTGGATGTTCTGGACGCTGCTGTGCGTGGGCGTGGCCATCGAGGCCATCGGCGCCGCGCACATCATGACCGGCTGGTTCCCCGGCACCCCCTCGTGGATGTGGGTGCTGGTCTTCATGGCCGTCTTCTGCGGGTCCAACCTGGGCGCCGTCTCGCGCTTCGGCGAGTTCGAGTTCTGGTTCGCCGCCCTCAAGATCGGTGCCATCGGGCTCTTCCTGGGCCTGGGCGTGCTGGCCGTGACGGGGCTGCTGCCCGGGACCTCCGCCCCCGGCTCGGCCAACCTCCTGCACGACGGCGGCTTCCTGCCCCACGGGGTGGACGGCCTGCTGGTCGGGCTCCTGGCCTCGGTCGTCGCGTACGGCGGCCTGGAGACGGTGACCATCGCGGCCGCCGAGTCGGAGAACCCCGTCCAGGGCGTGGCCAAGGCCGTGCGGACCACCATGTGGCGGATCGCGATCGTCTACGTCGGCTCGATGCTGGTCATCGTCACCCTGCTGCCGTGGAACGACCCGGCGGTCACCGCGGACGGCCCCTACGCCGCGACTCTGGACCACCTGGGCATCCCGGCGGCCGGGGAGATCATGAACGTGGTCATCCTGATCGCCCTGCTGTCGGCCATGAACGCCAACATCTACGGCTCCTCGCGCATGGCCTACTCCCTCGTATCCCGCGGCCAGGGTCCCAAGGCGCTGGGCAAGGTCACGGGCGGGGTGCCGCGCCGCGCGGTGCTGGCCTCGTCCGTCTTCGGCTTCGTCACCGTGCTGCTCTCGTACTGGTACCCGGACACCCTGTTCGCCTGGCTGCTGAACATGGTCGGCGGGGTCATCCTCGTCGTCTGGGCCTTCATCGCCGTCTCGCAGTTCGTGCTGCGCCGGCGGCTGGAGCGCCAGGCCCCCGAGAAGCTGGTCGTGAAGATGTGGGGCTTCCCCTACCTGACCTGGGTGGCGCTGGCCGGGGTCGCCGGGGTGCTCGTGCTGATGGCCCTGGGTGAGGACACCCGCGTCCAGGTGCTCTTCACCGGCGGGCTGACGGCCGCCCTCGCGGTGACCGGGTACGTGATGCAGCGCCGGGCGCAGGCCGGCCCGAGCGCCTGACCCCACCCCGTTTTCCGCTGCCCGGAGGCCGGGCCCGTGCGATCGCACGGGCCCGGCCTCCGGCGTTCGGCAGGACGCGACAAGAGAGGCGACCCTTACATGCGAGCAGGAATAGCTACTGCTAGCGTGCAGTTGCGCATTGGTTGCAATAAGCAGTTGGCACGCCGAGGGGACCGGATACACGCATGGCCATCTACACGCTTCCTGAGCTTCCTTACGACTACGCGGCGCTGGAGCCGGTGATCAACCCGCAGATCATCGAACTGCACCACGACAAGCACCACGCGGCCTACGTCGCCGGCGCCAACACCACGCTGGAGCAGCTGGAGGAGGCGCGCGACAAGGAGAACTGGGGCGCGCTCAACGGCCTGGAGAAGAACCTCGCGTTCCACCTCTCCGGCCACATCCTCCACAGCATCTACTGGCACAACATGGCCAGCCCGAAGACCGGCGACGGCGGCGGCATCCCGGACGAGAAGGACGGCCTGGGCGACCTCCCGGCCGCGATCACCGAGTCCTTCGGCTCCTTCGCCGCCTTCAAGAAGCAGCTGACCTTCGCGTCCTCCGCGACGCAGGGCTCCGGATGGGGCGTGCTCGCGTACGAGCCCATCAGCGGCCGTCTGATCGTCGAGCAGGTCTACGACCACCAGGGCAACGTGGGCCAGGCCTCCGTGCCGATCCTGGTCTTCGACGCCTGGGAGCACGCCTTCTACCTGCAGTACAAGAACCAGAAGGTGGACTTCATCGAGGCCATGTGGAACGTCGTCAACTGGCAGGACGTGGCCAGGCGCTACGCCGACGCCAAGGCGAACACCCCGCTACTGATCCCGGCCAACGGCTGATCAGCACCCCGAACCCGTCCGCCTCGTGATCGTCTTCTCACCCTTCACCGGCGGGCGTGTCCACCAGTGGGCCCCCGCGAGGACGTGACTCGCGGGGGCCCACTGCGTACGTCCGGCGGGACCGTCCGGGGTTACTCGAAGGAGGGGCCCGCGGTGCGGGTGCGCTTGATCTCGTAGAAGCCCGGGGTGGAGGCGACGAGCAGGGTGCCGTCCCACAGGCGGGCGGCGGCCTCGCCGCGCGGGGTCGGGGTGACCACGGGACCGAAGAAGGCCACCTCGTCGCCGCCCGCGCCGGGTACGGAGATCACCGGGGTGCCCACCTCCTGGCCGACACGGTCGATGCCGTCGTTGTGGGAGGCGCGCAGCACCTCGTCGTACTCGTCGGAGTCGGCGTACGCGAGCAGCTCCGCCGGCAGGCCGACCTCGTCCAGCGCGGCGGCGATGACCTCACGGGTCGCACCGTGGCCGTCGTTGTGGATGCGGGTGCCGAGGGCCGTGTAGAGCTTGCCGGTGATCTCCTCGCCGTGCTTCTGCTGGGCCGCTATGACCACGCGCACGGGGGCCCAGCCCTTGGGGCCGAGCAGCTCGCGGTAGCGCTCGGGCAGCTCGTCGAGCTTGTTCTCGTTGAGCACGGCCAGGCTCATCACGTGCCAGCGGACCTCGACGTCACGGACCTTCTCGACCTCCAGCATCCAGCGGGACGTCATCCAGGCCCAGGGGCAGAGCGGGTCGAACCAGAAGTCGACGGGGGTCTTCTCGAGCACCTGGGTGTCGGTCATGTCTCTCCTCATGCCTCATGTCGGGGACAGGACGTCCCTGCGTCCCGTCCTCCGCCCCCAACCAGGCCCCCGGCGCACGCATTCCCCCCGTGCGAGGATTCGTCAGGTAGACCGCGATCACGCACGAAGGAGTGCAGGTGCCCGGAGAGAATCTGTCCCGCGACGAGGCCCGCGAACGGGCCGAGCTGCTGTCCGTCGACGGATACGAGGTGGTCCTCGACCTGAGGTCCGCGGTGGACGAGGCCGAACCGGCCGAGGGCCCCCGTACCTTCCGCTCGGTGACGACCGTCCGCTTCCGGGCCGCCGCCCCGGGCTCCGCCACCTTCGCGGACCTGATCGCCCCTTCGGTGAACTCCGTGACGCTGAACGGACGCGCGCTGGACCCGGCCGAGGTCTTCGACGGCGCCCGCATCGCGCTGGACGGCCTGGCCGCCGAGAACGTCCTGGTGGTGGACGCGAACTGCGCGTACAGCCGGACCGGCGAGGGCATGCACCGCTTCGTCGACCCGGAGGACGGCGAGGTCTACCTCTACACCCAGTACGAACCGGCGGACGCCCGGCGGGTGTACGCCAACTTCGAGCAGCCCGACCTGAAGGCCCCCTACCGCTTCGAGGTGAGCGCGCCCGAGGGCTGGCAGGTCTGGAGCAACGGCGCGCAGGAGTCCCGGGAGGGAGGCGTCTGGCGGTTCGCCGAGACGCAGCCGATCTCGACGTACATCACCTGTGTCGTGGCCGGCCCCTACCACTACGTGACGGACTCCTACACGCGCGGGGACCTGACGATCCCGCTGGGCGCGATGTGCCGCAAGGGGCTCGCGAAGCACTTCGACGCGGACGACGTCTTCCTCGTCACCAAGCAGGGCTTCGACCTCTTCCACGAGATCTTCGACTACCCGTACCCGTTCGGGAAGTACGACCAGGCCTTCGTGCCGGAGTACAACCTGGGTGCGATGGAGAACCCGGGGATGGTGACCTTCCGCGAGGAGTACATCTTCCGCGGGAAGGTCACGCAGGCCTCGTACGAGCGGCGCGCGAACGTCATCCTGCACGAGATGGCGCACATGTGGTTCGGCGACCTCGTCACCATGAAGTGGTGGGACGACCTGTGGCTGAAGGAGTCCTTCGCCGACTTCATGGGCTCCTTCGGGCTGGTCGAGGCCACCCGCTTCGACCAGGCGTGGGTCACCTTCGCCAACAGCCGCAAGGCCTGGGCGTACCGGGCCGACCAGCTGCCGTCCACGCACCCGATCACGGCCGACATCCGTGACCTGGAGGACGCGAAGCTGAACTTCGACGGGATCACCTACGCCAAGGGCGCGTCCGTGCTGAAGCAGCTGGTCGCGTACGTGGGCCGGGAGGCCTTCCTGGAAGGCGCCCGGCGCTACTTCAAGGCCCACGCGTACGGGAACACGACCCTGGAGGACCTGCTGTCGGTGCTCGGCGAGGTCTCCGGGCGGGACATGGCCGGGTGGTCGCGGGCGTGGCTGCAGACGGCCGGGGTGAACGTGCTGACCCCGGTGGTCACCTACGACGCGGGCGGCCGCGTGACCGAGCTGGCGGTGGTCCAGGAGGGCGACGAGCTGCGCCCGCACCGGGTCGCGGTCGGCCTGTACCGGCTGGAGGCGGACGGCACCCTGGTCCGCTACGCGCGGGCCGGGGCGGACGTGGCGGGCGCGCGGACCGTGGTCGCGGAGCTAGCGGGCCTGGAGCGGCCCGACCTGATCCTGGTCAACGACGAGGACCTCACCTACTGCAAGATCCGCTTCGACGAGGGCTCGCTCGCCACGCTGCGGGCCCACCTGGGCGACGTCACGGACCCGCTGGCCCGGGCGCTGTGCTGGTCGGCGCTGTGGAACCTGACGCGGGACGGGCTGATGCCGGCCCGCGACTTCGTCTCGCTGGTCCTGGCGCACGCGGGCCGCGAGACGGACGTCGGCGTCCTGCAGATGGTGCACGGCCAGGCGCTGACGGCCGTCACCCGTTACGCCACGGCGGAGTGGCGCGAGCCGGGCGGCCGGGAGCTGGCGGCGGGCGCGCTGCACGAGCTGCGGCTGGCGGAGCCGGGGTCGGAGCACCAGCTGACCTGGGCCCGGTTCTTCGCCGGGAGCGCGGTCACCGAGGGCGACTTCCAGCTGCTGATGGGCCTGCTGGAGGGGTCCGCCCGGGTCGACGGGCTGGAGGTGGACCAGGAGCTGCGCTGGGACTTCCTGCTGCCGCTGGCCGCGCACGGCGCGGTGGACGAGGCCGTGCTCCAGGCCGAACTCGCGCGCGACGACACGGCTTCGGGCAAGCGGCACCAGGTGCGGTGCCTCGCGGCACGTCCGTCGGCCGCGGTCAAGGACCAGGCCTGGGCTGCCGTGGTCGAGTCGGACAGCCTGTCGAACGCGCTGGTGGAGGCGACGATCGCGGGCATGCAGCAGTCCTCGCAGCGCGCCCTGCTGGCGCCGTACACGGAGCGCTATTTCGAGGTGATCGAGCGGGTCTGGGAGGAGCGGTCGATCCAGATCGCGATGGACGTGGTGAAGGAGCTGTACCCGTCGCTCCAGGACTCCGCGGCCACGGTCGCGGCGACCGACGCGTGGCTCGCCGCGCACGAGGACGCGCCGCCGGCCCTGCGCCGCCTGGTGCTGGAGTCCCGTGACGACCTGGCCAGGGCGCTGCGCGCGCAGCGCTGCGACGCGGCGGCCTCGGCCTGAGCCCCGCCGCGGGGTCCCGGGGTCCGTCCCCGGACCCCGCGGCGCAGCCTATCGGCACTCGAACGCCCGTACTTTAGCCCCGGCTTGTCCGGATTTGTCGACGAGCGTGTAACAGGGGTTAGCAGGGCTATGGCCTGAGGGAATCACCGCGTCATGAACCACAACGCACCCCTCCCCCTCGCCCACCTCACCGGCAGCCGCCCCCGCGTGCTGACCCTGGCCCAGCTGCGCGAGCACGGCGTGACCGCCTCGGACGCCGCCGGACGCCCCTGGCAGCAGATCCTGCCGGGGGTGTTCCTGCTCCACTCCGGGCCCGCGACCAGCGAGGAGCGGCTGCACGCCGCGCTGCTGTACGCGGGGCGGCGCGGCGCGGGCGAGGCCATGATCACCGGTTTGGCTGCGCTGGCGCTGTACCGCTTCTCCTCCGCGCCCGCGCTGCTCGCCCTCCCGCACATCGACGTGCTGGTGCCCGGCACCCGGCGCCTGCGGTCCACCGGGGACGTGCGGATCGTGCGCGCCCACACCCCGCCCCGGTCCCAGGAGGTGACCGGGGTGCCGGTGGCGCCGGTCGCGCGGGCCGTCGCCGACGCCGTCGCCCAGCTGTCCGACGCGGGTACGGTGCGCCGCCTGCTCAGCGAGTCCGTGCGCGGCGGGCACTGCGAACCGGGTGCCGTCGTACGGGAGCTGACGGTGGCGCGGCTGCTGAACCGGCCGCACGTGGTCGATGCCGTGGAGTCCCTCCTCGCGGAGGGCCGGGCGATGGCCGAGGACCGGCTGTACCACCTCGTGCGGGGCTACGAGCTGCCCGAGCCCGTCTGGAACGTGGACCTGCGGCTGCCGGGCGGCCCGCACCTCGGCGGGGTGGACGCGTACTGGCCCGAGCACGCCGTCGCCGTGGAGATCGACACCCGTGCCCCGCGCCAGGGGGAGGACGAGGAGTGGTCGGAGTGCGTCCGGAAGCGGGAGACCCTGGAGCGGCTCGGGGTGACCGTCGTCCACATCACCCCGCGCAAGCTCCGCGACTGGCCCGAGCAGCAGGCCGCGGTCGTCCGGACCGCACTGACCGCGTCCGGCGGCCGGGAGCCCGCCGCCTACCTGGTGGTGCTGCCCAGGTGAGGCGAGAGTTCCGGGGTGCTCCAGATCAGCCGCCCCGGATGCAGGCTCTCCGTCACCGCCTCCACCCGGAAGCGGGTGCGGCGGCTCCCGTCGGCCGCGAACCCGGTCCGGGCCCGGCCGCTGAGCTGGAGGACCGCACCGCTCTCCCAGTCCGGGAAGAGCAGCCCGGCCCGCGGATCGGCCGTCAGGTTCCCCAGGGTCAGGAACATCCCGTTGCCCGCGAAGTCGGGCCAGGCCAGCTCGGTCGGCGAGAGCACCTCCACGAAGCCCGGCAGCCCGCCCCGGTGACTGGCGTCGGCCCCGTCCGCCTCCGCCGTGGTGGCGACGAAGAAGGTGTCGGCGCGGCGGACGGCCCGCTGCTGGCCGTGGGTGAGCGCGTCCCCGCGCCGGACGACGCCCGGCCCCTGCGCGACCACCTCCAGCGGCTGCCGCCGATGCAGGTACTTGGGGCAGTTGGCGAAGACCTGCTCGGCCTCGACCGCGAAACCCCGGGGCGTCGGAGCGAGGGTTCCGTTCAGCCGCATCCGGCGCCGGGTGCGCGGGTCGAGCGCGATCGTCCCGACCCGGGTCCCCGCCGCGGCCAGCGCCCCGGCCAGCGGGTCGCCCGCGGGCAGTGCGCCGGCGACCGCGATCCGGTCGGGGCCGGTGGCCCGTACGAAACCGGGCGGCCCGGTGAGCAGCGAGGCCCACATCCGCCCCGCGCCGTCGGCCGCCCCCACGACCAGGTGCGGCTGGAGCCCCAGGAAGGCCGCGGCGACGTCCCGGATGCCGGTGCCGATCGAGCGGCCGACGTGCTCGGCGAGCTCGCGTACGCCGACCCGCTCCTGCACGGCCAGCGCACCCCAGTGGTACGCCTCGGGCACCCCGTGCCCCGTCATCAGAAGAAGCCGCAGGTCGGCGCGGAGGCGATCGGGGCAGGCGCGCCCTCGGCGCCGGTGGGTACGGAGATCTCCAGGCGGGTCCCGTCGGGGTCGTGGAAGAAGATGCCGCCGGACGCCGTCCCCTCGCCGTGGGCGACGACGCCCTCGTAGGCGAACGCGACACCCAGGCCGCGCAGCCGTGCCTCGTACGCGCGCACCTCCTCGATCGCACCGGCGGAGAACGCCAGGTGGTGCAGCCCGGCCGCGGCGGGCGCGTACCGGCCGGCCGCCTGCTGCCAGAGCGTGAGGACGAGTTCGCCGTCCTGGCCGAGGAAGGCGGAGCGGCGTTCCTCCTCCTTGCCCTCGCCCAGGACCTGGAAGCCGAGGGCGTCCCGGTAGAAGGCGAGCGAGCGGTCGAGATCGGTGACGTTGAGCCCCACGTGCCCGGTGCGCAGCGTGCTGATGGCAGTCGTCATGACGGGTTCCTTCCCCCTGAGCGTCCGTACCGAGATATCTAACCTTCTAAATCGAGATTAGAGGTTAGACATCGGCGCGTCAACCACTCACGTACTGTTGAGGGGTCGGCGGCGCGAGGAGGCGGACATGACGGCGGCGGACCCACGGCCCCTGACCGGGGAACCGGTGGCCCTCGACCTGCTCAACACCCGCTGGAACGCGGACGGCGAGCCGCAGGACCTCTTCGCGGGCGCCGCCGGGCTGACCCGGGTCGAGGGGCTCGCGGTCTGGCTGGAGACCACCGGCCTGGCCGGCCGTTTCCGCGCCGACGCCCCGACCCTCGTCCACCTGCTGACCGCCCGCGAGGCGCTCGCCCGGGCCGTCGCGGACCCGGCGGACGAGAAGGCCCGCGCGCTGGTCGACGCCGTCCTGGAGCACGGGCGCATCCGCGCCACCCTGACCACGGAAGGCCCCGGCGAACGCACCGAGTTCGCCGATCCGGCATGGGGGCCCGCCTGGACGGCGGCGCGGGACTACCTCGGCCTGCTGGACTCCGCGCCCGGCCGCATCCGCGCCTGCGCCTCCGAGGACTGCACCCTGTACTTCCACGACGTCTCGCGCAACGGCACCCGCCGCTGGTGCTCGATGGCCGCCTGCGGAAACCGGGCGAAAGCCGCACGCCACTACGCGCGCACGCGCGAGCGCTGAACGCACGAAATCCGTCACACCTGCCCCGGGGCGCCATCGCGCCCCGGGGCTCTCTTGCAGCCGCTAAGTCGACAAAGCCACTCCGCAGCCCCTGAGGTTCACACCGGTCTGCCCCGGTAAGGCCGTGCTGGCGGATGTGCCGCGCTGGCGGGAGTCCGCCATGACAGGTCTCGGTCAATGACAACACTCCCCAAAGAGCGGGCGCTTACGCAAAGCTGACCGGTCATCCGGCACCGAAATCCGGACCGTTTCTTTCACTTACCAGGGATGCTGATGACCCTCGAATCCCCCAGCCCCATACCCGGGGCCAGGCGCGTCGCCCGCGTCGCGGCAGCGGCAGGTCTGGTCGCCGCCCTCGCGGCCACCGGCGCCGTGCCCGCCTTCGCCGCGACGGCAGCCGACAAGCCGGGCACCAACCCGGCCGTCAAGTCCGCGGAGCAGAAGCTCGGTTCGGCCGACGCCGAGCTGCTCCAGGAGGCGAAGGCCAAGGGCGACGCGCACGTGACCGTCATGGTCGCGACCGCGCCCGGGCAGACCAAGCAGGTGGCCGACCAGCTCGACGCCGTCCAGGGCGCCTCGGTGGGCCAGACGTACGACAAGCTCGGTTACGTCCGCGCCACCCTGCCGACCGCCCAGGCCGAGGCCGCGCTCAAGGCGGCCGCCAAGCTGTCCTCCGTGCACGGCATCGACCTGCGGCACGAGATCCAGCTGCCGGACCCGCGCCCCGACGCGGACCGCGAGACCGGCACGGTCAAGAAGACCGCGGCCGAGGCGTACGCGGCGCCGGACAAGAACACCCCGGCGAAGAACCCGTACAACCCGTCCTTCGAGACCGGCGCGGTGGACTTCGTCCAGGACAACCCGCAGGCCGACGGCCGCGGCGTGACCATCGGCATCATGGACTCGGGCGTCGACCTCGGCCACCCGGCCCTGCAGACGACCACCACCGGCGAGCGCAAGATCGTCGACTGGGTCACGGCGACCGACCCGATCACGGACAACGACGGGACCTGGCGCGCCCAGATCACCCCGGTCACCCCCTCGGGCGGCACCTTCACGGCGGGCGGGCAGAACTGGAAGGCTCCCGAGGGCAGCTTCCAGTGGAGCCGCTTCAGCGAGTCGATCACCGCCACCGGCGACATGCAGGGCGACGTCAACCGCGACGGTGACACCACCGACCGGTTCGGCCTGCTCTACGACGCCGCCGCCGGCACCGTCCGCGTCGACACCGACCAGGACGGCGACTTCACGAACAACGAGCCGATGAAGCCGTACAAGGACGGTTACCAGATCGGCTACTTCGGCACGGACAACCCGGCGACCGAGGTCGCCGAGCGCATCCCGTTCGTGATCGAGATCCGCAAGGACGTCCCGATGGACCCGCTGGGCGGTGACTGGGTGGGCAAGAAGGCCGACTTCGTCAACGTCGGCATCATCGAGTCCGAGCACGGCACCCACGTCGCCGGCATCACCGCCGCCAACAGCCTCTTCGGCGGCAAGATGAACGGCGAGGCGCCCGGCGCCAAGCTGGTCTCCTCGCGCGCCTGCTCCTGGGGCGGCGGCTGCACCAACATCGCGCTGACCGAGGGCATGATCGACCTCGTCGTCAACCGCGGCGTGGACATCGTCAACATGTCCATCGGCGGCCTCCCGGCGCTGAACGACGGCAACAACGCCCGCGCCGAGCTCTACAAGAACCTCGTCGACACCTACGGCGTCCAGCTGGTCATCTCGGCCGGCAACTCGGGCCCGGGCGTCAACACCATCGGCGACCCCGCCCTCGCGGACAAGGTCATCTCCGTGGGCGCCGCGGTCTCCAAGGAGACCTGGGCCGCCAACTACGGCTCCGGCGTGGCCACGCAGTACAACATGTTCCCGTTCTCCTCGCGCGGTCCGCGTGAGGACGGCGGCTTCGCGCCGACCATCACCGCCCCCGGCGCCTCGATCAACACCATCCAGACCTGGATGCCCGGCGCGCCCGTGAAGGAGGCCGGTTACAGCCTGCCGGCCGGTTACGGCATGCTGCAGGGCACCTCGATGTCCTCGCCGCAGGCGGCGGGCGCCGGCGCGCTGCTGATCTCGGCCGCGAAGCAGCAGGGCATCAAGCTGACCCCGGCCGCCCTGCGGATCGCGCTCACCAGCACCGCGAAGAAGATCGACAACGTTCCGGCGCACGCCCAGGGCGCGGGTCTGATCGACGTCGTCGGCGCGTGGGAGTCCATCCAGCGCGACGCCAAGGCCAACGAGTTCACCGTCAAGGCGCCGGTCGACACCGCGATCGACCAGTTCCTGAAGACCCCCGGCTCCGGCACCGGCCTGTACGACCGCGAGGGCGGCCTCAAGGTCGGCCAGAAGAAGGTCTACAACGTCGTCGTCACCCGCACCACGGGCGTCAAGCACGGCACCCGGCACGACCTGAGCTGGCGCAACGACGACGGCACCTTCAAGGTCATCGGCGGCTACGACTACGTCACCCTGCCGCTGAACAAGCCCGTCACCATCAAGGTCGAGGCCCACGCCAAGACGGCCGGCATCCACAGCGGCATCCTGCAGCTGGACGACGAGACCACCGAGGGCATCGACAAGCAGATCCTGACGACCGTGGTCGCCGCGGCCCCGCTGGCGAAGCCGGCGTTCGCCCTGTCGGAGACCTCCTCCGTGCAGCGCAACAGCCACAAGTCCTACTTCGTGACCGTCCCGCCGGGTGCGAAGAGCCTGGAGGTCGCCCTCGGCGGTCTCGGGGCGGACAGCCAGACCCGCTTCATCGCGATCCACCCGTACGGTGTGCCCGTCGACCCGACGTCCACGGTCAACTGCTACCCGAACTACAACAACCCGGCCAACACCTGCCGCCCCGACGTGCGCTCGTACCCCGAGCCGACGCCGGGCGTGTGGGAGATCGAGGTCGAGTCGCGCCGTACGTCGCCGCTGCTCGACAACCCGTACAAGCTGGACGTCTCGCTGCTCGGCGCCGCCTTCGACCCCGCGGTCAAGGTCCTGCCCGAGGTGAAGCAGGGCACCCCGGCCCCGGTCCAGTGGAGCGTCAAGAACGAGGCCGCGGCCATCACCGGCGGCAAGCTCCAGGGCGGTCCCCTCGGCTCCGCGAAGGTCGCCAAGCCGACCATCGCGAACGGTGAGACCCACACCACCGAGGTCGCCGTCGCCGCGGGCACCTCGCGCCTCGACGTCTCGATCGGCAAGGTCTCCGACACCGCCGCCGACCTCGACCTCGAGGTCTACAAGGACGGCGTCAAGGTCGGCTCCGCCGCCGACGGCGACTCCGAGGAGGCCGTGAGCCTGGTGAACCCGGCCGCGGGCACCTACACCGTCAAGGTGATCGGCTACGCCGTCCCGTCCGGCTCCACCACGTACGACTACCGCGACGTGTTCTTCTCGGCCGCCCTGGGCTCCGTCCAGGTCGACGAGGCCGCCGCGGTGAACCTCGCCACCGGCGCCACCGCGCAGGTCTCGGCGAACGTCCTGGTCACCAGCGCGGCCCCCGAGGGCCGTCAGTTCTTCGGCCAGGTCCAGCTGCTCACCGCCCGCGGCACCGCCGCGGGCACCGGCAGCGTGCAGATCGAGAAGGTCCTGCCGTAGCACCCAGCGACAGCAGACCGAGGGGGCGGCGCTCAGACGAGCACCGCCCCCTCGGGCTTTCCCCCGGCCCGTTCCCCTTCGGGCCCCCCGTACCGTTCCCGGGTCCTTACTGCTTGCCGGGCGAGCGCAGCGACTCGGCGTAGGTGCCGACCGTGTGGGCGATCACGTCCAGGTTGGTGTCGAAGGCCTTCAGGTCCAGGTTCTTCAGGTCGTCGCCCGCACCGTGGTAGTGGGGGTCGTACGGGGCTCCGGCGGTGCCCCCGTACCGCGCGGCCTGCTCGGCGGTCTGGACGCCCTCGGCCCCGGTGAAGGTGCCGCCGGCCCGGATGCCGTTCGCGATGAACGGGCCGTAGTCGGAGCGCCCGTCGAAGTCACTGCCCTCGTGCGGCTTGTGCTGCCGGTCGAGGAAGCCGTTGATCAGCGCCTCGATCTGCGCCGAGCCGGCCGGGCCCGCGCCCGCCCCGGTCCGGTCCGAGTCGTCGCCGTCGTAGACGAACTGCACCGGGTTCGGCGAGGCGATCATGTCGAAGTTCAGATACAGCGCGATGTCCTTGCGCTGCTTCTCCGACAGCTGGGCCACGTAGTGCTCGGAGCCCAGCAGGCCCAGCTCCTCGGCCGACCACCAGCCGAAGCGGACCTTGTTGGCGGGCCCCTTGCCCTTCTTGTTCGCGCCCTCGTCCGCGAGCTTCAGCGCCACCTCCAGCAGGCCGGCCGAACCGGAGCCGTTGTCGTTGATGCCCGGGCCCTCGGGGACCGAGTCCAGGTGGGCGCCGACCGTCACCACCCGGTCGGAGCGGCCGCCGCGGGTCTCGGCGATCACGTTGCGGGTGGTCTTCCTCACGTGCTCCTGGTCCAGGTCCAGGCGCACCCGGACCTCGCCCTGCGCGGCCGCGGCGGTCAGGGCCTCGCCGTCGGCCAGGGTGATCCCCGCGCTCGGGACGAGCCCGTCGGAGGGGGCGGAGTATCCGCCGCGGACCGGGGTGGTGCCGCTGTGGTTGTAGACGATGACGCCGATCGCGCCCGCCGCGGCGGCGGCGTTCTGCTTCTCCACGAAGGTGCAGGAGCTGCGCTTGACCAGGGCGATCTTCCCGGCGAAGGCGCCGGCCGGGTAGTCGTCGGCCGTGCAGCCGGGGGTCCCGTCGGCCCGGGCGAGGGCGAGCGGCGCGGTCAGGCCGCCCGCGGGGGTGGACCTGGTGAAGGTGAACGCGGCGGTGGCCAGCTCCCGGTCCGCACCCCCGGCGCCACCGAGGACGGTGGTCCGCTCGGTCCTCGTGCGCGCCTCGTGGATGTCGAAGTCCTGGTACGAGACGTCGTACCCGGCCTTCTTCAGCGTGTCGTGCACGTATGCGGCGGACGCGGCGTGGCCGGGGGTGCCCGCGGCGCGGTTGCCGCCGTTGGCATCGGCGATCTTCTGGAACTCCGCCAGGTGGCGGTAGGCCCCGCGCGCGGTCACCTCCTCCACCAGCTCCTTGGCCGGCCTGCCCTCGCGCGGGTGCGCCGTGGCCGCAGTGGCGGTGAGCAGGACGGGTGCGGCGACGGCGGCGGCCGCGAGGGCGGCGAGCGCCGGTATGGACCGGCGGTGGCGGATGGCGCGCACGGTGGATCTCCCCGATGCGGATGTGTCGGTCTGCGGGACGCGGTGTCCGGAACCCGGACGCCCAGACGGGACGCCAACCGGCTCCGAGCAGGCAAAACGGACCTCGGACGGCCCTGCAACACTCCCGCCACGGAGTCGTCACAGGGGTTCATCTCCAGGACACCGTCCGACCCTCGGACAATGGATTGGACAAGGCTCGTGGGGTCGAACGCATGATGGCTTCACGCGCGCCCGCGTCGTACGTACCAAAGGAGTCACCGTGAGGGTCGGAATCGTCGGAGCCACCGGACAGGTCGGCGGAGTCATGCGCGGCATCCTCGCCGAGCGGAAGTTCCCGGTGGACGAGCTGCGGCTGTTCGCCTCGGCCCGTTCCGCGGGCTCCACCCTCGAGTGGGAGGGCCAGGAGATCACCATCGAGGACGCCTCCGCGGCCGACTACTCCGGCCTGGACATCGTGCTCTTCTCCGCGGGCGGCGCCACCTCCAGGGCCCTCGCCGAGAAGGTCGCCTCGCAGGGCGCCGTCGTGATCGACAACTCCTCCGCCTGGCGCAAGGACCCCGAGGTCCCCCTCGTCGTCTCCGAGGTCAACCCGCACGCGATCAGGAACCGCCCCAAGGGCATCATCGCGAACCCGAACTGCACCACCATGGCCGCGATGCCGGTGCTGCGTCCGCTGCACGAGGAGGCAGGCCTTTCCGCGCTGATCGCCACCACCTACCAGGCCGTGTCCGGCTCGGGCCTGGCGGGCGTCGCCGAGCTGCGCACGCAGGCCTGCGCGGTCTCCGAGGCCGCCGACCAGCTGACCTTCGACGGCGGCGCGGTGGACTTCCCGGAGCCGGCCGTCTACAAGCGCCCCATCGCCTTCAACGTGGTCCCGCTCGCGGGCTCCGTCGTCGACGACGGCTCCTTCGAGACCGACGAGGAGCAGAAGCTCCGCAACGAGTCCCGCAAGATCCTGGAGATCCCGGGGCTCAAGGTGTCGGGCACCTGCGTGCGCGTGCCGGTCTTCTCCGGCCACTCCCTCCAGATCAACGCCCGCTTCGACCGCCCCATCAGCGTGGAGCGCGCCTACGAGCTGCTGAAGGACGCCCCCGGCGTCGAGCTCTCGGAGATCCCGACCCCCCTCCAGGCGGCGGGCAAGGACGCCTCGTACGTGGGCCGCATCCGCGCCGACGAGACGGTGGACAACGGTCTCGCGCTGTTCCTGTCGAACGACAACCTCCGCAAGGGCGCGGCCCTGAACGCGGTCCAGATCGCGGAGCTGGTGGCCGAGGAGCTGCGCGGCTGATCGCGCGGCGGCCCGGACGGGGAGGGGGGGGGGCGGGGGGGCCCCCCCCCCCCCCCGGGGGGGGGCCGCCCCCCCCGGGGGCAACCCGTGGAAACCCGACGCCCCCGTGGCCCCAGGTTTAA